>NZ_VXCQ01000008.1:0-177510 GCF_052850415.1 Acinetobacter sp. 1207_04
ACACAACCCTTTTTTGAATTTTTATTTTTTAGGTGCTCGCTTTATAAACCACAAAAATCATAAATATATGTTTTTTATAAATAATTACTCTAAGATTAAAAGCTAATTTTTTAATCAAATACTAAGTATGACAAAATCATTTGGCTTAATTCTTTTTTAAGTTGTTGTTCTAAAATAAGAAAACTATTATTGCTAACATAGCGTATTAGCGTATTAGCGTATTAGCGTATTAGCGTATTAGCGTATTAGCGTATTAGCGTATTAGCGTATTAGCGTATTAGCGTATTATGATAAAAAAACGATCTAATATTCATTAATATGTGAATATAGACATCGCAGCAACAAGAAAGGCTTTAAATTCTTTAGGTTTAAAGCCTTATATTTTATATCATTTTTCTATTTTATTTTAGAAACCCTGAGACCATATTCATTACATTCTGAATATCTGAATTTGCTTCACCATGATCTGTTGCATCACCTTGTGGCGTCAATGAATCAATAATTTGTGGTAGAACAGTCGAAATAGCACCATACACTTCAGTCGTTGGCACTTGTGCTTGTTGTGCAACTTGTTCTATTTCTTGACCATTAAACAAACTCTGAATTTGTTGTAAATCCACATTACCATTACCTTGTGATGGATCAACCCAGCTTTGAACTTGATTGCCAAGACCTGCGCCTTGTAACTTTGCCAATGCACCTTGCAATCCCCCATTACTTTGAATCCAACCCAAAATAAGTGGCACAACAGCAATTAAAAGTGATGACGCATTAAAACCATTTGCTTGCGGTGCTTGATTTTGCTGTCCACCACCCAAACTACCAAGAACTGAACCTAAAATTCCGCCTAATCCGCCTTGTTGTGATTGTTGTTGTCCACCACCCAAGCCACCAAGGACTGAACCTAAAATCCCGCCTAAACCACCTTGCTGTGATTGTTGTTGTCCGCCACCGAGTGCTTGTTTTGCAAGAATTTCTACAATATTGGTTAAATCTGTCATTTATTTTTCCTTTTTTAAGTTTTATGACTGCAACAAATCATACTTGGCTTTTGATTTAAACACTCAATTCAAATTGTTACTTTTTGCAAGACTGAGTTTAAAGTTTTATCAACTTTAAATTCCCCAGTTGTTTCACCAAAAATTGATCATAAAAAAGGGCAATATTTTGCCCTTTTCATCTTTTATCGTAATTTATTTTACTAATTTAAAATTTAGCATTTAAGACATGAGCTGAAAGTTGACCTTTCCATAAATCACGTAGAACGGGTAAATAAAACTTTTCGCCTAATTCAACCAATTCAGCATCAATGAGTGCGTGAATTTCATGCATCAATAAGTAATCCAACTCAACTGTACTGAGTTTCTTTTGTTCTTTGGCATATAACTTACGTTTTGCCTGAGCTTGCTTGACTAACTGATCAGCAAATTTTTTATTTTTATACTGACTTAAGGCTTGTAAGCGCAATTCAATCACACCCCATCCACTTAATAGCTTTTTAAAAGTTTCAAAATCTTGTGTAGTCGACTCCCACGTCATTTGCTCAAGATCTTCACTTTCAGGTAAAACAGGTAATAATAACTCCATTACACTTGGAAATATTTTTTTAAAATTCAAAATAAATTTAACAGGATGATCACCAGGATAGTCCTTGAATTGCACCTTGCTCTGTACATCTGTTAAAAAAACTTCAAGCATAATCTTCATCATTCAAAATAACCAAGGCATATTGTACGCAGAAAATGCCTTGGTGTTATATATTTCAACTCATTTATTCTGAAATTCAACTCATTTTCTAGGTACATTGAGCCGAACAATGGACAATGCACCTATTAAAAATACTCATCAGCTTTTATTTTGCATTTGGAAAAACCATTTTTTCAGGCTGTACCACTTCATCAAATTGCTCCGCAGTTACTAGTCCAAATTCAACAGCAACTTCTTTTAACGTTTTTCCTTGTTTATATGCTGTTTTAGCCACTTTTGCCGCATTTTCATAACCAATAACAGGGTTTAGTGCGGTTACAAGCATCAGAGAATTATGTAAGAAATGATCAATTTTTTCACGATTTGGCTCAATTCCGATAGCACAATGCTCGTTAAAACTATTACAGGCATCACCTAAAAGCTGAATTGACTGCGTTAAGTTATAAGCAATTACAGGCATAAATACATTTAATTCAAAATTACCTGAAGCACCTGCAAAATTGATAGTTGTATCATTCCCCATCACTTGAGCAACGACCATCGTCATCGCTTCACACTGCGTTGGATTGACTTTACCTGGCATAATGCTCGAACCTGGCTCATTTTCTGGAATATGCAATTCACCCAAACCACAACGTGGACCACTTGCCAGCCAACGGATGTCATTGGCAATTTTATTTAAACTTGCTGCTAGTGTTTTTAATGCACCCGATGCAAATACTGCAGCATCTCGTCCTGCGAGGGCTTCAAATTTATTGGGTGCTGTGACAAAAGGTAAACCTGTTAATGTTGCCAATTGATCTGCTGCTTTTTCTGCATAATCAGGATGCGCATTTAAGCCTGTTCCTACAGCCGTTCCACCTAGAGGCAATTCATAAAGTCCTGTCAAAGCTTGTTGTAAGCGTTTGATACCATGATCAAGTTGTGACACATAACCACTAAATTCCTGACCTAAGGTTAATGGTGTCGCATCTTGCAAATGTGTACGCCCAATTTTGACAATATCTTTAAACTCTTCTGACTTCTGATTTAAAGTGTTACGTAATTGTTGCACAGCAGGAATCAAAAGCTCATTAATTTGCAAACTTGCTGCCACATGAATGGCTGTTGGAAAAGAATCATTTGTCGATTGTGCACGATTGACATGATCATTGGGATGCACAGGTTTTTGTGCACCAAGCGGATTGCCTAGTTTTTGATTGGCAATATTGGCAATGACTTCATTACAGTTCATATTACTTTGCGTACCTGAACCCGTCTGCCAGACCACAAGTGGAAATTGACTATCCCATTGCCCTGCAATCACCTCATCGGCAGCATCTACAATATAGCCAGCTAACTCTTGTGGAATCTGCTGAAGCTCAGCATTGGTCATTGCGGCTGCTTTTTTCACTAAGCCCATTGCGCGAATCATTGCACGAGGTAAGTGTTCAATACCGATTTTAAAGTTTTCAATACTACGTTGAGTTTGCGCACCCCATAAGGCTTCTGAAGGAACTGCAACTTCGCCCATTGTGTCATGTTCAATTCTTGTTTGCATAGCAACCTCAACTTTATAAAATGATCAATTTCGTTTTATTCTGATTCAAAAACATGTTGAATATCAGGATCATTCTCAGTTTAACCAAATCATCAAATAATGTAAATGATAATCATTATTAATTTTTAACACTTAATGTATTCTGATAAAACCGCCATTGATCTTCAATCATTTGCTTTAAACTTTTCTGGGTAGTCCAACCCAATAATGTTTCCGCTTTATCACTTTGAGAGCCTATTTGTGCCAATTCATTGAAACAATATTCTGAATCTATCACTGGAATGGCTTGCTCAGTAATTTCAGCCAAAAGCTTCAGTACATGACGAATGGAACTGACTTCACCTACAATATTGATCGCTTCACAACAATGCTGTTCTTGTGTAGATAGCCAATACAAACTCGCATGAATCGATCTACATACATCAATCACATGCACAAAACTACGCTCAAAACTTCCATCTTCCGTTTCAGTACTTTTACGTAGTTCAATCAGTTCTCGCTGTCCTAAAGCCACCTGCATTGCTAAAGGAATAATATTTTTGGGTAATGGCGCAATATATTCACCCAAACCCCCATGTTCAAATGCGCCTGCAACATTCCCCAAACGCAAAATTGCAATACGCCATTCTCTGTCCGTTTGAAAGGTATCTCTGATGATTTCTTCAATCATTTGCTGTGATTTCACATAAGGATTCTGATAATGAAAATTGAGTTCCAATTCTTCATTCAGAGTTAAGCTTGACTGCCCATACACAGCAAGGCTCGATAAATGAATCAATTTACGCACACCAGACCGTTGCATCGAGCGCAATAAACTCATGATACAACTGACATTATCATTATAATATTCAAGAGGTTTTTGCAAAGACTCTTCGATTGATTTAAACCCTGCAGCATGAATCACCGCATCAATCGGATATTGTTCAAAAACCTTGTTTAATGCAGGGGTATTACGTACATCAATTTTCACAAAAGGAATATACATATTGGCAATATATTCAAGGCGTTCTAAAACTTGCAAATTTGAGTTAGCAAGATTATCGACCAAAATAACCTCTTGCCCCTGTGCCAATAATGTCAGTGCAACATGTGAACCAATAAAGCCTAAACCACCTGTCACTAAAATCATTGTTTAGACACTCCTTATAGTAGTCAAAGCCTTATAGGATATTGGTGTTAATTATGTATTTTCAATAACTTACCTACACATGTTCAAAGTGAAAAGTAACTTAAAATTTCTATTACATCATCTAATACGTAACAGCTTTCCAACATTATTATTTTACAAGTTCATAATATTACATGTGTTGTAGTTGTGGCTATTAATCGTATATTGTTTATGAAAAAAATGACGCTATTTTATTCAGATCAATCTTCACTAGGTAAATCGAAGAAACCATGATAATGCACTGAAAACTATTCCCGTTTCATATAAGAAATAGTTACCGATAATTAAACATCAAGAATTTTGTATAAAGTATATGAAATGTAATCAAGCTTAATTGTCTCAGCAATTCTAAGACTCATCCCTTATAATTATTGAAATCTAACCAATCATTGTTCACAAAAGGAGTAATAAAAATATTACCTCATCATCAGTAACAACACTTTCTAAATTCTAAAGAAATTATTTTTTCAAGTTTTTTATTTTTTACGGTTATGATTAATATGAATTTAATATCAAAAAGTCAAATTTTACTTGGCACACTTATCTCTACATTATGCCTAACATCGACTAATGCTTCACAATTAGAAGATAAAGTAAACTCATTAGAAAAAGAAGGGTGGAAAGTCGGTGTATCTATATTTGATGCTAATTCAAAAAAGCTTGAATCAGTAAATGGAGACACTCGTTTCCCATTAGATAGCACGGTTAAAGCTTTAGCATGTGCAAACGTACTTGCTAATGTCGATAAGAAATTATTATCTTTAGACAAAAAAGTATTGATCGATAAAAAAGATATTGTTACATACTCGCCTGTCACAATTAAACAAATAAATAAAAGTATGACTCTTAGAGAAGCTTGTGCTGCAACAACAGCTTATAGTGATAATACTGCTGCAAATATTACTATTTCAGCCGTTGGTGGCCCTCAAAAATTGACTCAATTCATGAGAGATTTAGGTGATACAAAAACCAGATCTGATAGGTATGAACCAGAACTTGTTATTAATCCAGAATATGATTTAAGGGATACAACAACTGCTGATGCAATGAGTGAAAGTTTAAGCAAGTTACTCATTGGGAATACGCTTTCTAAAAATTCTAAAGAACAACTTAAAAGCTGGATGATGGATAATAAAGTTGCTGACAATCTGCTACGAGCTAGATTACCAAAAGGTTGGTCAATAGCAGATCGCTCTGGAGCAAGTGACTATGGTATTAGAGGGATAACATCAATGGTGTGGTCAGCAACTCAAGAGCCATTATTTATAAGTATCTATGTAAGAAAAAGTAACACTACCCTTGATGAAAGATCAAAAATAATTAATGAAATTGGCGAAGTTATTTTCAATAAATATCATTAAAAATTAAGATTTATAATTGATCTAATACAATTCAAACTAAAAGGATTGAGCCCTCAATTGAGGGCTTTTCAATTATTTTCCATTCCACGTATCATCACTTTACAAACCCACTGGTAAATAAACCATTGTTTTTAAATATTTATTTTTTAATATTTTTAATATTTAGCTTTAAATTCTTTAGATGCCAACTAAAATAATTGTATACTATCTATTTGTTATCAAGTCAGAATAGCAAAGCTTGTTTCTCCACTCTTCGGATCAAAACTCAATGTCTACCTTATTGCTGATTACATCTGCACCGAGTTCAATTCATGCGTGGCATGCTTTAGGACTTGCACAATCACTCATCGTAAAAAAAGAGGAAGTCCGTATCTTCTTTTATCAAGATGGCGTTCAGGTTGCCAATGCATTTCAATGGGTTCCCGATGATCAGCGTAATCTAACCCTTGAATGGCAAAAATTGCAGATCCGACTTCCTGTCTGTGTAAGTGCGGCTTTAGCACGAGGTATCACCGATGCTGAAAATGCACAACGCCATAAAATTCAGGCACACAATCTTGCTTCAGGCTATGAATTGGTCGGACTCGGTGAGCTTGCCGATGCAGTTCAATCTACAGAACGTCTAATTCAATTCTAAGTGGTTATGTTTATGAAATTATTTCAATTGAAGGGTGGAATTGTGTGAAAAATGTTCTTGTTATTTTAACGCAGCCTGACTTAAACCGTCTGCAAGTATCTGAAAGTCTTTCTGCCACTATGGTTTTAGCCACATTTGGTTGTGAAGTGAAAGTCTTACTCAAACAAGGTGCGTTAAGTCTGTTACAGTCTGAAAGAGCATTTGATCCACTCAAGCATGCCTTTAAACCTGCCTCAAATTTAATTGATAGCTTTGAGTTTTATGATTTAACGCCTATTTTGGTGGAATTAACTCAACAAGCATCAGCTTTTGTCAAAGCATCTACACAAGACATTGAGTTTGTAGAATTAAACACAACATTCATTCAAAAATTTGATCATGTCCTATATTGGTAATCTACATTTTCAACGCCATATCCGCTGAATCACACCATTTCCTGATATGTTGAACATTTTAAATATCAGTATTATTGCAATTTAAAAATATGAATAGGAACAATCATATGAGTGATCAAACACTTTATTTTATTCAATCTGAATTTGCTAAAACGGATATGATTTTGAATCAATTATGGCAAATGGTGAGTCTAAATGACAGCATTGTTTTATTTGCTGATGCTGTACTGTTTGCTCAAGATCAACGCTTAGCTGCCTATCCATATCTGTATATTTTAAAACAAGATGCTGAATTAAACCCCATACCACTTCCCTCTCACATTCAACAACTCAATTACGATGACTTGGCGAATTTAGTACTTCATTTTACGCGGTGTATTAGTTTGAAATAAATAATGACTTAAAAATTTCAGCACACAAAAGTATTTTTATGAAATTATGATGAGATGATATAGACAGCCCTTATTCATCTATTTAAAATTAATCGACCATACTGCTTAGGCTATTTTATGAACTTTGAATTGGATCAAGATGGACATTTGGTGGATTACACCCTTTGGAATGAAGATGTTGCACAGCAACTCGCTGAAAGTCTTGAGATTGAGCTTAGCCCTTGGCATTTTGAAGTCTTAAATGCTGTACGTCAGTTCTATGCACAATTTGGACACGCTCCTGCGACTCGCCCACTGATTAAATTTCTCATGAAAACCGTTAGTCCTGAGATCAACAATGCTGTATTGCAGGAAAAGTTTAATACAGGATTAGTCGCACGACATTTAAGTCGTCTTGCTGGCGTGCCTAAACCTGCGAATTGTCTATAAAATAGGATCTAATCTTTTCAAATTGAAGCTTCATAGCAAAATATCACGCCTGTTTTTGCACTGTTTGATAATAAGCATCGGTAAAAATAGCGTTAACTTGACGTGCCTGAATCGTTTCACCACATTCTGAACAGGTCAATAAAGGCTGAAAAATCTTACCACAACCTTTATGCTGATATTGCACAGGCGCACCCAAACCTTGATCCATCCATTGGTCTGCCCAATTGGTCATACTGAGCAAAATAGGATAAAGTTGCAAACCTTTTTCTGTCAGGCGATATTCAAAACGATCAGCACGATCAGGATATTGAACTTTTTGTAAAATTTCATTTTCCACCAAACGCTTTAAACGCTCAGACAGCACATGCCGAGTGACACCTAAGTTTTCTTGAAAATCATCAAAACGACGTAACCCCATAAATGCATTACGAATAATCAACATTGTCCAACGATCTCCAACCACAGATAAAGTCCGAGCAATTGAGCACGGTTGTTGACCAATATCATCCCATTTCATACGGCTAAACCATTTCATAAAATTGATTTTCTTAGAAAATTATAGATTTTTTTGTAAGGTTTAAAAAGTGCTATTTTACTTTTAAGATGTTTAAAGCTACCTTAAATCACGTGCATTAAAAAACCCGCCTATGACAGCGGGTCGGACGCATCAATCATGAATTGATGATTGAGACAAACATATCTGACCAGGGAAAATCGAATATCATCTTGTTTCAATAGCGTTATTATCAGTATTTTTATGAATAACTGCTTATCATTTTCTGCCATTTTTATGTCATTTTCTGACAATTCATCTTTTCAACTTAAATTCATTCCTTCTTTTCCATAGATGTACAAAAAACTTGTTCCGTCATTCCTGAATTGACTAAGCTTTGATGTTGCTTTTCAATAAAATTATTGGCAATCATAAGCATAGCAGATGCCATATCAAGTTCTATGTTTTGCTTAGAAAGTTCTGCAATTTGATGATACGCCTTTATACGGCTACAAAATGCCTGTTTCTGTGCAGAGGCATCACTTTGAGCATTAGGATCATCTAGTATTAATTTGGTCGCATTCACTTGCGCTGTATAGTGTTCAATCTGCTGATCATATTGTGCTTGGGTAAGTTTTTGATTCGCTTCCACCGATTGAATGCCTAATTGTGGCATGTGTTCTTTTGATATTTCTAACCGAGTAGGTATTTGTTGAATAGCATAAATAGAACTTGTACATACTAACAAATATGTACTCAATAATACTTGTATCATCCTTGTTTTATTTGGCATAGCTTAATCATCTTTTTTATTTAGAAATGGGATAATGCAGTCATTATCCCAAGTATTTTTCAAAACTTATAATGCGCCTTCACGCCATACATCTTCATATTCATCTGCGTCTATCATAAAACGAAAACCTTCTTCTAGCGCAAGATACACCAACGCATCAGGAAAAATTTCTTCAAGTTCTTTAACAGTAATAATGTCAAAGAAATCTTTACCATCTTCAAGTTCACCACCGTAAATAAACCAAGCAACTTTATCTTCATCTGGCTTTTTACGTAAACCGACAATCGGTTCTTTAGTCAACGTCTGTTTTGCAATTGCAACAAGATCATCTTCATTGACTTTAATGTATCTTGAGTCAAATTCTTCACAGACCAATTTCTGCTCTTCAATAAAATCTTGTAGCATAATGCCGTCCTGTATCTGTTCATTTAAAAATATGATTTTATGCGGATGTCAGCTCAGTAGCAATGATTGTCTACTCTATATATCCACTAAAAAATCTCATTCAGTAGTGTGCTAATTTAATATTGTAATGATGCACTTAATTACCAACGGAATTTATTCCAATTTTCAGGGTTTGCCCAAAATTTTGAGTTAAACCAATCAGGGACATGCTTATAAGTCAAAATATTGAACTGCCACAAAGCAAAATCACTGTCGTGGGTGGTTTTATCAATCAATTGAGTGAAACCAAGAGAACGTAATAGTTTTTCATCTTGTAATTTACAGGTTACGACAATGCGTTTTGCCAACAAATCTCGGAGTTTAACGAGCATTTGTGCTTTTTGCGTGTCGCTAATATTGGCAAATTCGTCACTATCGAGCAGAACAAATCCAAGATCATATCGCTGTGTAAAAGGCAGACTTAAAAACTCAGATACGTTAAAATAGTGCCATTGAATTGAATGATTTGTTTGATATTGCGCTAAATTCTGCCCAATACACAATGCAGTTTGAATAGGTTGTTCCGCAGACAAATCGTCTAGCATTGACGTGATGACATTTTGCTCCGCCATACCTGCACCTTATATTGAAAGAGTAATACAACATGGAACTACAAGGCATTTGTCATAAAATGCATGCAGATCTGAAAGATCTTAGTGTAACTGATCAGCAAAGCCACAAGGCAAATGTTGAATATAAATTTGTACTAGATCGCTCACAAATCGAACGTCCATTTCAGCTTGGGCAAGAAATTGAACTTGAAGCCACAGGTAGCATTTACTGTGTAAGCTGTGGTTCTAAAACACCAAAATCATATTCTCAAGGGCACTGCTTTAAATGCATGAAAACCAAAGCTTCATGTGATATGTGCATTATGAAGCCTGAAACGTGCCATTATCATTTGGGTACATGCCGCGAAGAAAGCTTTGCACGAGAAGTTTGCTTTCAACCACATATTGTATATTTGGCAAATTCAAGCGCTTTAAAAGTAGGCATTACACGTCTTGGTCAAATGCCCACGCGTTGGCTCGATCAAGGGGCAACACAAGCATTGCCAATTATGAAAGTGGGTTCAAGACGTTTATCAGGGCAGCTTGAAGTGATGTTTGGTACACAAGTTGCCGATAAAACCGATTGGCGCAAACTGCTTAAAGGTGAAGCTGAACCCTTAAATTTGATTGAGGCACGTGATGAGTTACTCAATGAATTTGGGTCACACATTGAAATGATTCGTGATGAATTCAGCATGAGCCTAGATTTCAATGAAAATGTTGAAATTTTAGAGCATGAATTACCTCGAGAGTTTATCTATCCTGTCGATATTTATCCTGAAAAAATTAAATCACATAACCTCGATAAAACCCCTGTCATTCGTGGGAAATTACAAGGCATTAAAGGGCAGTATCTCATCATGGATACAGGTGTGATCAATATTCGTAAATATACAGGTTATGAACTGAAAATTCGTGCGGAATAATCATTAATATAATAACACCCAATCAGAAAACCCTCTAAATGTAGAGGGTTTTCTGATTGGGTGTACGTTTTATAATTTTAAGATTCAACATCTAAAAATTTTAAATCTTGTCGGTCGCTTTTCAAACAAACTTCAGGCAACCGAAATAAGTCAGCAATGATTGCAACTTCTTTTGCAGCTAAAACATCTTCATAAATTTTTTTAGCAAAATTATCGTAACTCGTATTGACCAAGATATTTTTAATACTTTGCTGATTTTGCATCAACTCTTCTTGTAAAAGGATCAACGACTCCTCTATCAACCGTTTACTTAAGCCCTTTCTTTGAAATTCAGGGTGGATAGCCATTTGGTCTAATTCTAAAATAACTTCTGGACGAAACCCTGATTTTTGCGCCCAAAAGATATAACCTGAAATGTGCTCATCACATTTAAGCACATAACAAATATAACGTGGATATGCAGAAAAAGTGGAAAGAATCCATTGATATGAATCCTTTTGACGAATAAAAGTAAGCTGATGGATTTTTGCAAGGTGTTGAATATCGCTCGCTTGAGCTTTTTGGATAGAAGTCTTCATATGTTTATTTCAACAATGTTAAAACAGCTTGAACAGGATCTTCACTATTTCCTGCTAAAAGTTGTTTATGCATAGTCAATAACTGCATAACTTGAATTTGTGCAGTTTCTTCATTCATCAACTTTTCAATTTCAGCAGCCAATTTTTCAGCCGTTGCATCTGATTGAATTAACTCCTGAATAACTTTCTTGCCCGCAATAATATTTGGCAAAGAATAGTATGGAATTTTGATCATTAACTTCGCAATAATATAAGTCAACCAATTAAGTTTATAAAACGTCACCATTGGACGGTGTAATAACAAGGCTTCAAGTGTTGCAGTACCTGATGCCAATGCTACAATATTGGCTGCATTCATGACTTGACGACCAATTTTGGACTCTTTATCAGTATTTTCTAATAAGTGAATTTGATCGATTAGAGCCTTTGGATAATTTTGCAATAAACCTTCAATCTGCTGTTTACGAGCATCATTAATTGCAGGAATAATAAAATGGTAGCCGGGATATTTTTTTTGTAAAATTTGTGCAGCGTCAAGGACTAAAGGTCCGAGTCGCTCAATTTCACCACGACGGCTCCCTGGTAGTAAAGCAATATGCTTTTGACTAATATCTAAACCGAGCTCTTGTTTTGCATCTAAAATTGAGTTTTGTAAAGGCAACTGACTTGCCAGAGGATGCCCGACTGCAACAGCAGGTACTTGAAACTTTTGATAAAAGTTTTTTTCAAATGGAAATAAACACAACACTAAATCAATCGTTGCCTTTATGCCATGTACACGTCCTTGACGCCATGCCCAAACAGATGGACTGACATATTGGACTGTTTTAATCGGTAGATTTTTAGCTTTTAAACTTTTTGATAAGCGTAGATTAAAATCTGGCGCATCGATCCCAATAAAAATATCAACTGGATCTTTTTCCCACTTTTCCACTAAACCATCACGCACGGCGAAGAGTTTTTTTATATCTTTTAAAACTTCAACAATGCCCATCACTGACAAAATATCCATTGGATATTCACTGTTAAAACCTTCCGCAATCATTTGAGGGCCACCAATGCCCTCAAACTCCACATCGAATCCTTGCTCACGAAAACTGCGCATCAGTTGGACACCCAAAGTATCACCCGATACTTCACCAACCACAATTCCAATTTTAAGCTTCCGATTTTGCAAGAAAATATCCTCAAATGCAGTATTCATCTGAAGTGTAACATGACTCATGAATGGACGTATACTCGACACTTTTTTAACATGATGGTTGTATTCTTATTACAGTAAAAGACTAAAAAATTAATATCAGCACATCATTTTTACGCCAATTCAAACCATTTTTGAGTATTCTCCCTACATTACTACTCCTATTGCCGCATTATTTTTTATTCAAATTTCCAATTGTAAAAGTATTGTATCCCAACACTATAATAAATAAAATTAATGATAATCATTTTCATTAGTATTTATTAATGCTCATCACTCATTCTTACTTTAAACTTTCATTATTAACATTAGCTATTTTCCAAATTCAATCTAGCTTTGCAGATTCAACCGAAAAACTCCCGACTGAAGTGATTCAAGCAAGTTCTTCTTCTGATCAAGTATCTTCTGAAAAGACTAAAGCCTATATCATTCAAAAATCGAACAGTGCAACGAAACTTAATATTCCCCTCAAAGAAACACCACAAACCATTAATGTTGTAACACACCAACAACTCAATGATTTTGCCTTAACCAATACACGCGACATCTTACGCAATGCCCCTGGTGTCATGGTGAACAATCAAGAAACTGAACGTACAAGCTATACGGCTCGTGGTTTTGAAATTTCCAATATTTTGATTGATGGTGTGGGCTTTCCACTTGAAGGCTACAATTATAATAATGACAACCCTGACAGTTTCCAATTTGATCGTATTGAAGTCGTTAAAGGTGCAGATTCTTTAAATAATGGCGTGGGTGATCCTGGTGCAACCATTAATATGATTCGTAAACGTCCGACCTCAGATCTACAAGCATCCTTAAATGCGAGTTATGGTTCATGGAATACCCAACGTTATGAAGCTGATGCCTCCTCAGCGCTGAATAAAAGTGGCTCTATACGAGGTCGTGTATTTGGTTTTGAGCAAACAGGCGATAGCTATCTCGACAATTATTCACTCGAAAAAAATGGCATTGGTGCAATCGTTGAAGCGGACTTAACCGATCGAACCTTATTAACATTGGGTTATACCGAAACCAATAGTAAATCTAACGGCAATAATTGGGGTGCAAATCCACTCATCAATACCCAAGGTGAGCAGCTCAGCTATTCACGGAATTATAATTTCAGCCCCGATTGGACTTATTGGGACAATAATATTAAAAATTATTTTGCTGAGTTAACCCAAAAACTCGGTGACAATTGGTCAGTTAAAATTGCTTATGATGAAAAGCATACTGAACGTAATTCAAAACTATTATTTTTATCAGGTAACCCAGGGGCAGACGGTACATCAAACGTTTATTTGTGGCCGGGAATATACGTAGATGATAACAAAGCTCGTCAAGCAGATATTCAATTGAAAGGAAGTTATCCTCTTTTAGGTCAACGTCATGAAGCAACTTTAGGCTACACATGGTCACAAAATAATGCAAATGAACTAGGCTATGGTGGCAGTTACGCTAATCACCTCACTACAGATTTAGATAGTTGGACACCAGACCAACCTGATTGGGATTTATCCAAAACGAGTGGTGAAATGCATATGAAGCAAAAAAATCAGAGTATTTATGCTTCTACACGCTTACATTTCACAGATGATCTGAAATTATTACTTGGTGCGAATTATATTCAAGCTGAAAGTAAAGGGGCAAGTTATGGCACAGACACCATTTATGATGAAAATAAAGTCCTGCCCTATGTCGGTTTAACCTATAACTTTAGTCCTGAATATACAGGTTATATGAATTACACCTCAATTTTCCGACCACAAACCACTAAAGCATTTGATGGAAGTATTAACAAGCCGATTGAAGGCGATAGTTATGAAGTTGGAGTGAAAAGTAGTTGGCTTGATGATCGATTAACTGCAAGCATGGCAGTCTTCCGTACCGAAGAAAATAACTACCCATTGCGTAATTCTGATGGCTTACCAACACTACGCAAAACAGAGGTCAGTGATTTACGCTCACAAGGTTATGAATTTGGCTTTGCGGGGCAACTTACCGATGATTTAAATCTAAGTTTTGGTTATACGCAATTCAGTCTAAAAGATCTAAAAAATGGTGGAGATGCCCGTACATTTAATCCTACACAATCTTTGAATTTACTGACAACCTACCAAGTCCCACAACTACCCCAATTAAAACTCGGTTTGGGTGTTCAGTGGCAAGACAAAACGCATTTAGATATTGCGGAATCGAGTGCTAACGGTGTTGTGACACAAAAAGCAGGAACGATTCAACAAGACGCTTACGCGTTGGTTAACCTAATGGCGAGTTATGAGTTAAATGATCACATTACACTGCAAGCCAATGGTAACAATATAACCAATGAAAAATATTTATTTAACTTCCCTGATGGCCAAGGGTTTTATGGCGCACCAGCAAACTATAGTGTTGCTGTGAAATTGAAGTACTAATTTTTATTTTTATGTGCATTAATTTTAACTATTGATAATACTCTATACAGCATTTGGATTTGAATCATTATCCAAATGCTGAATTTTTCTCACTCCAAAGCATAAACTCAATTTTTAATATATATGATGATCTAAAATATAGAGCTTACAGAGAAGAATCATGTTTTTGTCCAAAATACTCTCCCCTAAAATGCCTTCGATGTTTCTATTTTCACAGTGGCGCTATCGTCTTGCGGTGATCTACCGTTTCATTATCGCTTTTGGATTGGGCTATGTATGTATGAGCACCTTATCCAATCTTGGGATTAGCATATTTCAAAGTCTATTACCAAAGGCTGAAGCCATTTATTTATCGGCGTTTATTTCACTCATCTTCATGACGATTTATGTCATTGTTAGTTTTTGTATTCAATCACTTATAAAATTAACGCTGGTCAGCACAACACTTTTTGCTGTGCTTTTCGTGTTGAATTTTTCCCTTAATGATGGAATGACTTGAATCATGCAGAAATCGATTAGACAATCAATGGCATGGTTACATGCTTGGCTCGGTTTGAGCTTCGGATGGCTGTTCTTCGCTATTTTTCTTATGGGCTCTGTTAGTTATTACCGTCACGACATCAGCCTATGGATGCAACCACAATTTGCCACGATGCAAGTACAACAAAACACAGCTATTCAAAGTGCTTTTCAATACCTCAATACTCATGCACCCGATGCAAAAAGTTGGTACATTGGCGTGGCAAGTCCTGAACATCCTGTCAATCAAATTTATTGGCAAAAAGCCGATGGTGCATATGAAAGTAAAACATTAGATGCCAATACAGGTAAAGAACTGACACTTTCAAGCACGCAAGGTGGCGACTTTTTCTATGGTTTTCACTTTCAGTTATTTGGCATTCCCATCATGATTGGGCGGCTGATTATGACTATTGCAGCACTAATGATGCTCATTACGCTCATTTCGGGAATTATCACACATAAAAAAATCATAACTGACTTTTTCACTTTAAGAGCCTTTAAAGGACCACGATCTTATTTAGACTTTCATAATGTCACATCTGTGATTGCACTCCCCTTTTTCTTGACGATGACCTTTACAGGTTTGGCTATTTTTTTCTATGTACTTCTCCCTGATGGCTTAAAAAAGGTCTATCCCGACAATCCATTTCAATATTTTGAAGAAATTCGTACCATTTCAGTCCCCAATCAAGCGACAGCTCAACCTGCAAGCATGCTACCAAATGAGTACTTTTTACAAAAGACAGAACAGCTTTGGGGTAAAACTGCATTCGATAATATTAGTATTAAACAACCCAATACAGATCAAGCACAAATCACCGTAACAGAATTAAAAGATCATTCAATAACACGTAATCAAGCACAACTGAGTTTTAATGCACATACAGGGCAATTTCTTCAAGACACCCGAAATCACAGCGCAATTGCAACTTTAAATGCAAGTATGTATGGCTTACATATGGCGACTTTTGCACAACCACTGTTAAGGCTTGGACTCTTCTTTTCAGGCTTGTTAGGCTGTGCAATGATTGGTTCAGGACTTTTATTGTGGAGCTTAAAAAGACAACTACAAAATAAGCAAAACCAATTTCATTTCGGGCATTATTTAGTTAATCGTTTAAATGTTAGTGTTATTATTGGCTTACCCACTGCGATGCTGAGCTATTTATATACCAACCGTTTAGTTGATTTACCTGCAGGATCGCCGAATTATGAAATTTATAGTTTCTTTTCAGTGTGGTTGCTCACTTTTATATGTGCACTCTGTACGCCACAAAAATGGCTGTGGAAGAGTCAACTAAAAGTATTGATTATTTTAGCGATATGTTTACCTCTACTGAATCTTTATCAACTATTGAATCATCAATATATTCATTCTTTCGCAGATTATTGGCACTTCCTACGCATTGACTTAGCAATTTGGGCATTAGCACTTTGCGCAGTATTTTTACATCAAAAATTACAACCTATTCAACATAAAGCCACCCTCAAAATGCAAAAAAAATTGCTTAAACAACAAGATCAGCACAGCATTAAGGAGCCTTCAGCATAATGTTCATTCTGCTCATCTCCTGTGTTTTGGTCTGTATATGGCTTGCAAGTTACCTACTGTTTTTATGTAGTTCGAAACAAAGCGTTAAAATCACAGCCAACAAACACAAGCACCCCATACAATTCAGGATTATTTCTTATGCAAAGTTGAGCCGTTTTATTGCATTCTTCTTGATTATTCTTGCATTAGCCATTTTATGTGATCAATTTGGTATCAGTATTGGCATAGTCAGTTTATGGGTCTTTATGACACCAGTATTTTTCATTTTTATATTATGGTTCAATGATTTAAAAAATAAAACTAAACATGCCAAAAGAGGTTAAAAATACAATGCTCACTAAATTACCAAACAACTTTAGCATTTTTTTGCATAAGTAAATGAACAATCAAGACAACCCCTTATATGAAAAAGTCATAACATACGGCTGTTTTTAGATAATTGGCACCCGTAGTCATGTTTGGTCCTATTGAGTTTATTTTAGCAGGCGTTTTAGTTGGTTTTTGCGTTGGTATTACAGGTGTTGGAGGTGGTTCATTGATGACCCCTATTCTGATTAGCCTATTTCGTATTGAACCACATATCGCGATTGGTACAGACTTACTGTATGCCGCAATTTCAAAGTTTTGCGGTTCAATGGTGCATGCTAAAAAACTCAATATCGTATGGCCAATTGTCCTTTGGCTCGCTTTAGGCAGTATTCCTGCATCTATTATTACGCATTGGATATTGGATAATTATTTAAGTGGCTCAACTCATTATAAAGCAGTGCTCACCACAGTCTTGGGCTTTATGCTCACCCTTACAGGTATTTCAATTGTATTTCGTGCACAAATTGAAAAATTCTTTGCGAAATATCGTAAAGGACAAATATCAGAGCTTGAACAAAATTTCGATATTAAAGGTAAAAAAACTTATGTCGTCATTATGGGAATTGTTTTAGGCGTATTTGTAACATTGTCTTCAGTCGGTGCTGGTGCATTTGGTATTATGGCACTTATTTTAATGTTTCCTAATTTACCGATGATTCGTATTATCGGTTCAGATGTCGTACATGCAGTATTACTTACGTCTGTCGCAGGCTTTGCTCACATGACGTCAGGCAATGTCGATTTCCATCTACTCGGTTGGTTACTTGTAGGTTCAATTCCTGCCATTATTATTGGTACGCTCATTAGCTCACGCTTACCAGAACGTTTGATTCGTAAAATTTTAGGTATAACGCTCTTTGCACTCGGCATTAACTTTATTCTACACCCTGTTAAAAGCAAACCTGTAGAGAAACCACAAACAGCAATGATCATATCTCAAACGCAAGTTACAACAGCCATTTCAGTTTAAAGCACCCGCATTTCAAATGCATAGACAAAACTGGATGACATTTTTTTTATAGGTCCTATAGATTTTATTGATGTTTTAGATGGTTAAACATCCATAAAATCATGCTATATTCGGACTACTAACAATACTTTTGTATGATCTAATACCAGTGACGGCAATGAATACAGTAAAGTCAAATCAAATTACACAGTCAGATATTGATGATGTGAATGTACAAAGCATTCAACCTCTTGTAACTCCAGCACAATTAAAAGCTGAATTACCACTTAATGAGCAAGCCTATCAAACGGTATTACATGGTCGTGAAACTGTCCGCAATATTTTAGATGGCTCGGACAAACGTCTTTTTGTCGTGATTGGCCCTTGTTCTATTCATGATCCTGTTGCTGCACATGATTATGCAGATCGTTTAAAAGTTCTTAGCGAAAAAGTCAAAGATACTTTATATATCGTGATGCGTGTATATTTTGAAAAGCCACGTACCACAGTTGGTTGGAAAGGTTTAATTAACGATCCTGACATGAATGACTCTTTCAACATTGAAAAAGGTCTTCGTTTAGGTCGTAAACTTTTACTTGAACTCAATGAAAAAGGTTTACCTTGTGCGACTGAAGCACTTGACCCAAATTCACCGCAATACTATCAAGATTTAATTTCATGGTCTGCTATTGGTGCACGTACCACCGAAAGCCAAACACACCGTGAAATGTCTTCAGGTCTTTCATCTCCTGTAGGCTTCAAAAATGGTACAGATGGTGGTTTAACCGTTGCAACAAATGCCATGCAATCGGTGAAACATGGTCATAGTTTCTTGGGTTTAAACAACGAAGGACAAGTTTCTGTTATTCGCACCCAAGGTAATCCATACGCTCACGTTGTTTTACGTGGTGGTAATGGCAAACCAAATTATGATGCAGGCTCTGTTGCTGAAGCTGAGAATGCATTGGCTAAAGCTAAAGTCAGCAATAAAATTATGATTGATGCAAGCCATGCAAACTCAAACAAAGACCCGTATTTACAGCCACTAGTATTAAGAAATATTACTGAGCAAATTCAAGACGGTAACAAGTCTATTGTGGGTTTAATGGTTGAAAGCCATATCAAAGGGGGTCGCCAAGACATTCCTGAAAACCTAAACGATTTGGTCTATGGTCAATCTGTCACTGATGGTTGTATCGATTGGGAAACCACCGAAAAAACGCTACTTGAAATGGATGCAGCACTCAAAGATCTTTTAGCAAACCGCTAAGTCAAACAAAACGCCATCTACATAGATGGCGTTTTGCATTATGATGTTAGGGAAATAGAGTCTGTATGAGTATTATGAATACACTTGAACAAGAACTAAGCCAAATTGCCCATTTTCAGTTTATCCACGAGCATTTATTTAGCTCAGGACAACCCACTGCTGAACAATTTCAACACATTAAAGAATATGGCATCGATACAGTCATTAATTTGGCATTTTCCGATGCCGAACCTAATTTAGACAATGAAGATAAAATCTGTGCTGAGCTTGGATTAAATTATATTCAAATCCCAATTTTATGGGACACGCCTGAAGATAATCAGTGCCTGTTTGTTTTGGATTTAATTGCCCATTTGGTACAAGAAAAAATGGTTTGGGTACACTGTGCTGCCAATAAACGTGTCAGTAGCTTGATCTATTTATACCGTCAGTATTATTTAGATATGGATATGCCAACAGCACAAGAGTTAATGCATGAAATTTGGGAACCAAATGAAACATGGACGGGACTCATTTATGCCGTTTCATTACAATTACAAGGACGTAAATCAACACAAGATTTACAGCATTCTTTAATGAATGCTGATCAATTTTCTTAATATTGTGTAAATTAAACTGTATGTAAATTAATACTTAAAGAGAATGGAGTTCAATTTCTGTTCTCTTTTTAGACTTATTTTTGGTGCATAATCAATACCGTCGCAGTCGATAAAATCCCTTCCTGACGTCCAGTAAAACCCAATTTTTCTGTCGTAGTCGCTTTTACGCTAATTTGCGTCACATCGACGTTTAAAATATCTGCAATACTTTGACGCATTTCCAAATTATGCTTCGCTAATTTTGGACGTTCACATGCCACAGTAATATCGGCATTACCTAACACATAGCCACGATCTAAAATCAATTGATAAACGTGTTTAAGCAATACTCTACTATCTGCACCTTTAAACTGAGCATCCGTATCTGGAAAATGTTGTCCAATATCTCCCAATGCTAGTGCACCCAATAAAGCATCACAGAGTGCATGTAAAACCACATCACCATCAGAGTGTGCTTTTAAACCCTGTGTATGTGGAATTTTAATTCCTGCTAGTGTCACAAAATCACCTTGTTCAAATGCATGTACATCCATACCTTGCCCTATACGGATTGGAATGATCATGTTAGACACCTCTCAACTGTTTTCGATACGGAATTAAACGTTTAATTGTTGTATATGCACCTGCGATTTCGCTATAGTACATCTGCATACATTGTGAAAGTATAAGCGATCATGCTGTTGAATACCGAGACTAAATTGATTAATAAACCACTGACCGTACTTCTACTGAGCGTTGTAGGTTTAAGCACAGCTTATGCACAGCCTATTCAATGTAATTCGACTCTAAATTTCGCAAATTCGAAGCTCATTTGTAGTGACAAACTTAGTCCTTTACGCGAACAGTTAAATGATAAATATTTAACTGCTTATTTGGTGACTGATGCCCCACTTCGCCTAATTGATGACACCCATCGCCTGTGGTTTAGTCGCTTACAACAATGTAAAAATACCGCTTGTGTCAAAGCACAATTTGAACTTCGCCTTGAAGACTTGAATTTTTATACATCAATGAATCAAAGCCTAACGCAGCATTTTATTAAATATACAAATGGTAAAATGGCCAAATCACCTGTGCATCTACAAGTGCATCAACTCAGCAAAGATCGTATTAAAATTGAAGGTTTAGCTTATCGTAATCCCAATAACCGTACTTCAAGCCAAACTGTTTCTTTACTCGCCTATACCACTCCCGACAAAAAGAATGAAATTTTAGACAATGAGCATGATTGTAAATATCAACTCAACTTCCAAAAAGCACTTTTGGTGGTCAAAACGACACAAGTCGGCTGTGAAAAATTTAGTGGCATTTATCGCTTATATGATTGAAATAATCTAATTTAATTTTCTGATGATACTTATTCTAATCAACAGACCATTTAACTCAGCGCAACGCTAATAACGAGTGCAGATGTTCTTTTACATTACCCCACTCGCCTTTCACAATACTGTACATGATGGTATCTCGGATCGTAGCATCTTTTCGCATTGTATCTCCACGAATAACGCCATCTTTTTTCGCACCTAGACGCTCAATCGCTCGCTGACTTTTAAAATTAAATTGATCCGTTCGTAAACCCACTGTATTTACATCCAATTGCTCAAAAGCATATTCGAGAAGCAATAATTTACAAGTCGTATTCACATGCGTACGTTGCGCAGATTTCGCATACCACGTATAACCAATTTCATAGCGTTTTACATTTTCAAGAATATCGTGATAACTCGTTGTTCCTAAAATTTTTCCCGTATTTTCTTCAAGCACTGCAAATGGATAACGACTGCCGTTTTCCTTTTGTATCAATGCTATTTCAATATAGTTTCGGACTTCTGAAAAATGTGGTGTTGATGTTATCCGTAAATTCCACAATTCACCATCTTTCACGGCTTCAGCTAAACCCTGTTCATGTTCATAACTTAACGGAACTAAACGAATATTATTGAGAACAAGTTCGATATTTTCTATAAACAAATTGGACTGCATAATCTGCTACCTTTCAGGTCACCGTGATGAATAAAATACTAAATTGCCAACGCTAAACAAATAACTCCACCTAATCCGAGCACCAAGCCCAATACTGTTGATGTTTTCATTTCTTCTTTAAATATAAATAAGCCTGCAATTACACCCAATAAAATCACTATAAAATTCATCCCTGCAAAAACAACCGCAGGAGAATCTTTTAACAAAATATGCGCTTTGACATACAATGCAATATTGGCAAAATTAAACAATCCAAGTAATAAACCTGCACATAAACTTTTAATATGCCATTTGGTTTTTTTGATCAGTAAATATAAAATGCTTAAAATCAATGCCATAAAAAACATTAAATTTAAACTAACAGCAAATTGCACACCTAAACTTGAGGTATATTTGAGTAGAATATCAATAAGTGCATAGCCTAACCATACACTGAGTAAAGCATACATGCCTTGTTTTGTGGATTTTTCGGATTGCTGCTGATGTGAATATAAAATACAACCCACAGCCCCTAAACCCAAAACAATTCCAATAATTTTTAAGGTCGAGAATTGTTCTTGAAATAAAAAATAGGCTGCACTGAGTGATAAAATTACCGCTAGTCGTTGTGCAATTTCAGTTTTAACGATACCTGCTGTCTGTAAAGATTTCGATAAACACAAAAATACGCTCGGAAGTGCAATACCGAGTAAAATAATAAGCCACCATGGCGTTTCCGATACCGAAATATGTGCTAAATCAGGCTTAAACCATAAATATGCTAGCAGGCTTGCAATTGCATAATTGGCAGTAATCATCTGCATAGGCACATAATTTTGTGCTTTAAACCATTTTAAAAGAATAGACACAATGACACTACATGTCGCTGCGGTAAAGATAAGTTCCATATGAATTCACTCATTTTTTACAAGAAAAAGCCCACATTTTGTGGGCTTTTTCTTGTTCTAATCGTTTAATAATTTTAAAAATTATTTATAACGATCAACCATTTTCTCTAAAGAAATTGGACGAATTTTGTCAGCATTACCTGCTGTACCAAATTGTGTATAACGATCTACACAGATTTGCTTCATTGCAGTTACAGTTTCTGCAAAGAATTTACGTGGATCGAATTCACTTGGTTTTTCAGCCATCATACGACGCATCGCACCTGTAGATGCTAAACGTAAATCTGTATCGATGTTGATTTTACGAACGCCATGTTTGATTGCTTCAACCAATTGCTCAACAGGAACACCATAAGTTTCTTTGATGTCTCCGCCATATTGGTTAATGATTGCAAGCCATTCTTGAGGAACAGAACTTGAACCATGCATGACAAGATGCGTATTTGGAATTGCAGCGTGAATTTCTTTAATACGCTCAATTGCCAAAATGTCTCCTGTAGGTGGACGTGTAAATTTGTACGCACCATGTGAAGTACCAACAGCAATTGCCAAGGCATCAACGTTTGTATCAGCAACAAACTGACGTGCTTCTTCAACAGAAGTGACTAGTTGAGAATGGTCAAGTACGCCTTCAGCGCCTACACCATCTTCTTCACCTGCCATACCTGTTTCAAGACTTCCTAAAACGCCAATTTCGCCTTCTACAGAAACACCACATGCATGCGCCATTGCAACTGTACGACGAGTGACATCTACGTTATATTCGTATGACGTTGGTGTTTTACCATCAGCAGCCAAAGAACCATCCATCATTACTGATGAAAAACCCAATTGAATTGAACGCTGACAAACATCAGGATCAGTACCATGATCTTGGTGCATAACCACTGGAATATGTGGCCATTCTTCAATTGCCGCTAAAATCAAATGACGTAAAAACGGTGCACCCGCATATTTACGCGCGCCTGCCGAAGCTTGCACGATGACAGGTGAATTTGTTTCATCTGCGGCTAACATGATTGCACGCATTTGTTCTAAGTTGTTTACGTTAAACGCAGGAACACCGTAATTGTGTTCACCGGCATGATCCAAAAGCTGACGCAATGAAATAAGAGCCATAATATCCTCCCAAGCAATGCCCCATATTCTACATGCGGAAGTATTTCAATTCAGCAACAATATGTAGTATTTCAAAAAAAAGTCCCTGCATTGGCAGGGACTTTTTCTAAAAATATAGTATTTACTAATATTATTGCGCTTTTGGTGCTTCTTCTTCTGTCGCATGTGTTGCCACATCTGCAGGTGCATTAGCTTTTTCAGCAGGAATATCTGTATTTTTTTCATCTAAAACTGGTTGGTCAAGTGCATCTATTGCTGCTTTTTGTTCTGCTGATATTGTTTCAGATTCTGTAGTCGCTGCGCTAGAAACTGCAACCTGTTCAGATGCAGGTGCATTTTCTTGTTTTGAACATGCAGTTAAAGCGAAAGGTAGAGCAATCAATGCTGCAAGTACAAATTTAAATTTCATCACATTTTTCCAATAATTGCTGACTGAATACGATGTATTTTATTTCAGCAATATTTCATTTTGATGACTTAATGATGAATGACAAACGAATGTGTCACAAAACCTTCAAAAACAAAAAAAGGTCAGCCTAAACCAACCTTTTAAATACATCAGTTGTATATTACTTTTAAAGAATACGCTTAAGCACGTTCAATAAGTACAGCAACTGCAGGCAATGTTTTACCTTCTACAAACTCAAGGAAAGCCCCACCACCAGTAGAGATATAACCAATTTTGTCTGCAACGTCATATTTATCAATCGCAGCTAAAGTATCACCACCGCCAGCGATTGAGAAGCCTGCTGATTCTGCAATTGCCAATGAAAGTGCCTTAGTGCCTTCACCAAATTGATCAACTTCAAATACGCCAACTGGACCATTCCAAAGAATAGTTTTAGAGGTTTTTAGAATGTCCGCAAATACTTGTGCAGTTTCAGGACCGACATCTAAAATCATGTCGTTGTCTGTAACATCTTCAACTTTTTTAACTACAGCTTTTGCCACAGCAAGTGAACCTAAGAAATCATCAAAGTTAATTTCAGAAGCATCGGCAACCACAACGTCTGTAGGAAGTGGAACAGAAACTTTCGCAGCAATCGCTTTTGCTGTGTCAATTAAGTCATGTTCACACAATGATTTACCGACATTATAACCTGCTGCAGCAAGGAATGTATTGGCAATACCACCGCCCACGATCAATTGATCACATAAATCAGAAAGTGACGTTAAGACATCAAGCTTAGTCGATACTTTTGAACCTGCAACAATTGCAACCATTGGTTTTTCAGGAGTTTGAAGCGCACGACCTAAAGCATCCAATTCTGCTGCGAGTAAAGGACCTGCTGCTGCAACTTTCGCTAAACGTGCAACGCCTTCTGTTGATGCTTCTGCACGATGTGCTGTACCAAAAGCATCCATAACAAATACATCACAAAGTGCTGCATATTTTGCCGCAAGCTCAGGATTGTTCTTTTTTTCACCTTTGTTAAAACGACAGTTTTCAAGTAGTACCACTTGACCTGCTGCCACCTCAACGCCATCCAAATAATCAGTAAATAATTTTACATCTTGACCCAAAGCTTCAGTCAAATAAGCAGCAACTGGTGCTAAAGATTGTTCAGCTTTTGGTTCACCTTCAACAGGACGACCTAAATGTGAATACACCATTACCGCTGCACCTTTTTCAAGGGCAAGTTTGATTGTCGGTAAAGCTGCACGTAAACGTGCATCACTTGTAATCACGCCATTTTTAACAGGTACGTTTAAATCTTCTCGAATAAGTACACGCTTGCCTGCTAAATCGAGGTCAGTCATACGCTGAAAGTTCATGCATCGTTCTCTTATAGTCTAAAATCGCGTTGATTCTAAATGATTAGAGAAAAAAAGGTTAGCGACTTTTGTAGAAATGCTGTAGAAATTGTTAGTTTTGATTATTATAAGCAATCTCTGCATTATTTTAGTGATTTATGTCTTTTCATCCTGATCCAAAAATCAATGGTTTAAATGTCTTTGGTGAGCCATTGGCAAGTTGTTGTTTCCTACCTATTACAGGCTATTTCCGTAATGGTTTTTGCCATACTTCCCCTTCTGATCTGGGTCAACATACCATGTGTGCTGAAATGACCTCTGAATTTCTAAGTTATTCGCTAAGTACTGGTAATGATTTAACCACGCCTTTACCTGAACATGGTTTCCCGGGATTACAACCTGGTGATTTTTGGTGTATTTGCGTAACACGTTGGGTTCAAGCCTATCAAGATGGTCAAGCACCTCGTGTCAAAGCTGAAGCCTGTCATCAAGCAGTTTTATCTTATGTACCCTTAGATGTTGTTATGGAATATGCAGTCTAATGTCATATTCAGCATCTTCGATGAATAACCGAACTCAGATCATTTTGGCATCATCAAGTCAAACACGTAAAGACTTGATGAACCGCCTACGTTTAGATTATCTGTGCATTTCTCCCGATATTGATGAGTCACCTCAAGGTGAAACTCATGCAGATGATTTAGCGAAAAGATTGGCTTTTGAAAAAGCACAAGTGATTGCACAAGATCATCCTCATGCCATTGTCATTGGCTCAGATCAAGTGGCTTGGCGTGAGCATTCACCACAAGAATTTGTTGGTAAACCTTTGACTGTTGAAAAAGCCATTCAGCAGTTGGAGGCAAATTCGGGTAAGAATGTTTATTTCAGTACAGCATTGAGTGTGCAACATTTAGCTTCAGGTTTTGAGCAAACCTTGGTTGAACATTATCATGTCAAGTTCCGCGATTTAAGTCTTGAAGAAATTCAGCGTTATGTGCTGTTGGATAGCCCTTTGCACTGTGCAGGAAGTTTTAAGTGTGAAAGTTTGGGAATTAGTCTGTTTGAACAAATGATTGGGCAAGATCAAACCACATTGATGGGTATGCCAATGATTCAGTTGTGTAGGATTTTGAGAACACTCGGAATTTTATTACCTTGAAAGTTAAATAAGCTCAAACCAATCTCATCTTTATTTCAATGATCTAAATAAACTTGTAAAAACTTGCACCACCCCCTTTGATCATAAGACAATACACTCAATATTGATTTAATTTTGCTTAGGCTATTTTCATGTCCCAACCTTTAGATGTTTTAGGCGGAATTACCGCAGAACAATTTCTCTCAGAATATTGGCAAAAAAAACCGTTATTGGTACGTAATGCCCTACCAGAAATCGCAGAGATTTTAGTTCCTGATGATGTGATGGAACTTGCCCTTGATGAAAATACAACTGCTCGTTTAATTAAACAAAAAGACAAAGACCCAAATCAGTGGACAGTGAAAAATTCACCACTTGTTAAAGGTGATTTCCAAAAAATGCCAAAGTTTTGGACGCTTCTTGTTCAAGCTGTAGATCATTATTCATTTGATTTAGCTGAACTTTGGAAAAAATTTCCCTTTATTCCACAATGGCGTCGTGATGACATTATGGTGTCATATGCACCTCAAGGCGGTTCTGTCGGAAAACACTTTGACTTTTATGATGTATTTCTTGTTCAAGGTTATGGACGTCGTCGTTGGCAGTTGGGTCAAATGTGTGATACTGACTCTGCATTTGTCGAGGGTCAACCACTCAAATTACTCCCTGAAATAGACGTACATTTTGATGAAGTCCTTGCACCAGGTGACTTACTCTATGTGCCCCCAGGTTTATCACACTTTGGCGTGGCTGAAGATGAATGTCTCACTTACTCATTTGGTTTCCGCATGCCCAATGTTGCAGACATGATGGATCGTGTTAGTGATAAATTCATGTCAAATCAATCACTTCGCAATCCATTGATCGATGTCTTACGTAATCATCAAAATCCAATTGGTCAAGTGACTCAAGTAGAATTAGACCACCTCAAAGCTGAATTATTAGCAAAACTGAATGACTCTACCCTTTTAGAAGATGCCATTATGAGTCTAATGGCAGAGTCTAAATACCCTGAAAATATTCCTGAAGCAGAATCGATTGGTACAGGTGACTTGGAAGAAGTGCTGGAGCAAGGCTATTTACTGCAAATCGAGCCTGCTTCACGCTTAATTTATACTGAGCAAAACAATGTATTACTGTTTTGGGCAAATGGTGAATCTATCTGTATTTCAGCACAATTTGCACCAACATTGAAAAAAATTGCAGATGGTCAAGCCGTAGAATTGAATATTGAATTGGCAGATGATGAGGTTTTAGAAAACATCGCAGGTCTACTCAATGAATCAATCATGATGCTTGTCCCAACTGAGGAATAGATTATATTTAGACTAAATTAGTCTCTTAAATTTTCGTTCTAAATCCATAAAAGCCTGTGCAATTAATGATTGTACAGGCTTTTATTTTAACTCTTGTTAAATGCCAAAAAGTTAGAATGATTCTCAGCTCTAACAAATATATACTTGAGAATTCTCTTTTTAAAATGCAACGTAATCATCTATATAATTAGCAGGATTCTTAATAACAATGGCAAGCCCTTCGCAAGCAATAAGAAGTAAACTTTTAAATACTTTTTTTTCCCGTAATTCGGTCTGGTTTCTGTGCATTTTTATCGCCATTTATTTATCTTGGGTCATTTTATTTCAGCAATCTCATTTAATTTATTATTTTTTTTCAGACACTTTACTTAATGTTGTCTGGGTGATTAGTCTTTTCCTCACAGTTGTGGGCTTCTATGACGTGATCCAAGACAAACATGCCATTTTACGCAACTACCCAATTATAGGACATTTCCGCTTTTTTTTTGAAAGTTTTCGACCTGAGATTCGTCAATATTTCATTGAATCAGATGAAGATGCTTTACCCTTTTCACGCTCACAACGTAGCCTTGTATACCAACGTGCAAAAAATGAAAATGCCGATAAACCATTTGGTTCAATTATTGATGTCTATCAAGAAGATTATCGCTTTTTAAACCATTCCCTTGCGCCCCGCACACCTGCTGACTTTAAAACCTTCCGCATTCAAATTGGTAATGAACAATGTTCACAACCCTATAGTGCAGCGATTATGAATATCTCAGCAATGAGCTTCGGAAGCTTAAGCGCCAATGCGATTCGTGCCTTGAATAAAGGTGCCAAAATGGGCAATTTCTACCATGATACAGGTGAAGGCAGTTTAAGCCCTTATCATCTTGAAAATGGTGGTGATATTGTTTGGGAAATCGGTAGTGGTTATTTTGGCTGCCGTACACTCGATGGCAAATTTGATCCTGATAAATTTCAACAACAGGCAATCAACAACGATGTCATTAAAATGATTGAAATTAAACTTTCACAAGGAGCAAAACCCGGTCACGGCGGTATTTTACCCAAACATAAAATTACAGAAGAAATTTCACAGATTCGTGGTGTTCCTCGTGATCGTGACTGTGTATCACCTGCAAGTCATTCCGCATTTAGTACACCAATTGAAATGATGCAGTTTATCCAAAAACTACGCATACTATCGGGTGGTAAACCTGTCGGTTTTAAACTATGTATTGGGCAACCATGGCAATTTATGAGCATTGTCAAAGCTATGCTTGAAACAAAAATTGTACCCGATTTTATTGTAGTAGATGGTTCTGAAGGTGGTACAGGTGCAGCACCAATTGAGCTGATTGATCACATGGGAACACCATTACGTGAAGCCCTACTTTTTGTGCACAATACACTGGTTGGTGCAGGCTTAAGAGATCAAATTAAAATTGGTGCCAGTGGTAAAATCATCAGTGCTTTTGATATTGCAAGCATCATGGCGATGGGTGCCGATTGGGTCAATTCTGCACGTGGCTTTATGTTTGCCGTAGGTTGTGTGCAAGCGCAAAGTTGCCATACAAACCAATGTCCTGTTGGGGTTGCAACACAAGATGCTCAACGTCAAAAAGCACTTGATGTTCCGACCAAAGCAGATCGGGTATTTCATTTTCAACAAAATACAATGAAAGCACTTGCAGAAATGCTTGCTGCCGCTGGTTTAGAGCATCCAAATGAAATTAAAGCGCATCATCTTGCACAGCGCATTAGCGACCGTGAAATCAAAAACTATGCGCAGCTACATTTTTGGTTAAAAGAAGGTGAATTGCTCAATTGTGAAAACAAAGATGATGAAAACTTTTATTTCAGAATGTGGAATTTAGCTGTTGCAGATCGATTCTAATTGCGCACGCTTTATGATGTGCTCTTTAATATTCTGAAAGATCCTCTCTCAACCTTCTCCCGAAAGGAGAAGGAACTTTAAATATTCTTACTCATGCCATCTATGTATTAAAATACAACTAAATTTCATTTAAGATCTTTCATAAAATTTTGAAAAATAGCATACCATGAGTATTCAACCTGATAATATGTAGTAAATTTTCCACCTCATTTTACTCACTATTTTTCATTCAAATTCAAAAGTTGGTAATTGTTTCATGAACTCAAGTTTGTCTTTATTACATCCCTATCCATTTGAAAAGTTAAATAAACTTTTTCAGGATGTGCAACCTGCTGCACTGCCACAGATTCCTCTGTCGATTGGTGAACCAAAGCATCCTGCACCTGAGTTTGTCAAACAAGCAATTATTGATAACTTCCAACATCTTTCGACTTATCCAAACAGCAAAGGTTTACCTGAATTACGTCAGAGTATTGCCAATTGGTTAACTCGTCGCTTTAAACTCAATAATATCAGTGCAGAAGATCACATCATTCCTGTTACAGGTACACGTGAAGGCATTTTTTCTTTTGTTCAAGCCTTGATTAACCGTGATGAAGCACCTTATGTGGTAATGCCAAATCCGTTTTATCAAATTTATGAAGGCGCAACTTTACTTGCAGGCGCACAACCCTATTTTATCAACTGTACCGAAGAAAATGATTATTTAGGTGACTTTGATGCTGTTCCTGCCGAAGTTTGGGAAAAAACAGCATTACTCTTTGTCTGTACACCAGGAAATCCTACAGGTGCTGTATTATCAAAAGAACAATTTAAAAAACTAATCGCTTTATCTGACCAATACAATTTTGTAATTGCATCGGATGAATGCTATTCGGAACTCTGGTTCGATGAAGCACCTATTGGTTTACTCGAAGTTTGTGCTGAAATGGGACGTGATGACTATAAAAATTGTGTCGTTTTCCATTCATTGTCTAAGCGCTCAAACTTACCAGGCATGCGTTCAGGCTTTGTTGCGGGTGATGCAACTTTATTGAAACCATATTTAAAGTTCCGCACCTATCACGGTGCAGCAATGCCTGTTCAACATCAGCTTGCTTCAATTGCAGCATGGAATGATGAAACCCACGTAGAAGAAAACCGTGTTCAATACCGCGCTAAATTTGATCTTTTCCAAAAAGAATTGGGACATTTATTACCACTGAAAAAACCTGATGCAGGCTTTTACTATTGGCTCAAAGTCGATAATGATGAAAATTTTGCCAAGATGCTCATGGAAAAAGCTCACATTAAAGTATTACCAGGTCGTTATTTATCTCGTGAAACAGAGCAAGGGAACCCTGGTGAAAATCATGTCCGTCTTGCACTCGTTGCAGATCTTGAACAATGTGCAGAAGTAGTTAAACGATTAAAATCTATTCTTTAAGTATTTAGATTTGATCAATAAAAATGGGCTACACAGCCCATTTTTTACTTAAATACTCATCAAATTACCATTTATACGTTACACGTATATCCACTGCACATTCAGCCCCATAGTAACAATAGAATTGACATGTACTTACATATTCCTTATTACTCAAATTCGTCGCATTAACTTGTACATCAAACTGCTCATTTAGCGGATAACTAAGCATCGCATCATATAGCGTATAAGGATCCACCTTATATCCTTCATAATATTGTTCATCATTCGTACTACCGATATAACGAATTCCAGCCCCCAGACGCAGTCCATTTAAAATGATACGGTGTAGATTGATGCACTGGGTTAAACATGTCTATCGGTGGGGCAAAACCAAAATCATTATTCACACCATCAGTTTTATTTTTATAATAATCGACGCCTAACATAACTTTATTTTTAACATTGCCAATTTCAAATGACTTCATTAAACGATTGTCTATACTATTGGTTTCCGAGACACCCAAAATAATAAAACAAATTCACAACTATTCGCTCAAACAAATTTTCATCAATATCATCTTAGTAATTAGCTAAGTCTTTACATCAATTACTGTAATTTAACATTTTGAATAATATTATAAGTCAAATTTTCATCAGGATAAGGCATTGCCTTTAATTTAGCTTTTTTAATTGCAGAGACAACTTTCTGATCCGTTTTACTACTACCTGTTGATTCTAAAAGTTCTACATTCTGAATGCGCCCATCAGGAAAAGCGGTAATTTTGACTTCAATATTTTCTTTACCTGCTTTAACTTCATTGTTACTTAAATTAAAAACAGGTGCCTTTTCCCATCCCCGCTTATAACGATTTACGTATTCATCCGCATTAAAATCATCTTTTATGTCAGGATAACCATCCATAAACGTACTCTGATTTAACACACTTAATAATTGCTTGCTTTTATCCGATTCAGGACTAGCAAAAGTAGTTTGTACAAGTATTACTGATACGATTATAAGTAAAATTTTAGTTTTCATTGTTATCTAAGTATGACCCTGTTCGGCGTTTTAATTACTTCGTCTGATGATAACGCAAATTACAAAAAAATTAAATTTTATTACAATACCTATAACTTATAAGTCCAATAAGTCCATCAATTGAATTGCATCAACTCAACACCTCTACTCACTTTAACTACAAGCAGATTAATTTTTAAGATTAGGCGATTCTTTGATCGCCTAAAATTCATAATTGTATTCTAATGATTTAAATTTACTTCGCCAATTCCTGTTCAATATCTGCTATTAGCGTTTCAGGCTTTGTTGTCGGTGCATAACGATTCACCACTTGCCCTTTTTTATTGATTAAAAATTTAGTGAAATTCCATTTAATACCATTACCCAAAACACCTTTACTGTTATTGGTTAAATAGCGAAATACAATATGGGCTTCAGGACCTTTGACATCAACTTTGGCAAACATAGGAAACGTCACACCATAATTGCGCTGACAGAACTCACCAATTTGCTCATTGCTCCCTGGGTCTTGTCCTCCGAATTGATTACTTGGAAAGCCTAAGACTTCAAAACCCTGATTTTTATATTGTTCATATAATTTTTCAAGACCGGCAAACTGTGGTGTAAAACCACACTTGCTTGCCGTATTCACAATCAATAATACTTTTCCTTCGTAATCTGACAGTGACTTATTTTGCCCTTCCAATAGTTCAGCTTCAAATTGATAAATGCTGGTCATGGATATGTATCCTCATCATTTTTTTCTTGTGTTTTTAATTCAAGTGAAGCCGAATTGACACAGTAGCGCAATCCGGTCGGTTCTGGACCATCTTCAAAGACATGCCCCAAATGCGCATCACAGTGGTGACACACAATTTCTGTACGCTCCATACCATGTGTATGGTCATCGTGCTCTTCTATCGCAGTTCCATTAAGTGCCTTATAAAAACTCGGCCAACCACAGCCGCTATCGTATTTATTATCTGAACTAAATAGTGCTTCTCCACAACAACGACAGACGTAAGTTCCTTGTTGTTTAGTGTCCCAATATTTCCCCGTAAAAGCAGCTTCCGTTCCTTTTTTGCGAGTGATCCTAAACTCTTCTGGTGATAACTCTCTTTGCCATTCACGGTCTGTCTTATTGAGTTTTCCCATCATTAAACTCCTTTAATTCTTCGAGATTCAATGTCATGCTCTCCGTACTTCCATATTTACGCTGTCATTTAAAAAAATTCCAGCTAAATTTCAACATAGATTGTGATATTTCAGTAATCTATTTTTCTAACTCAAAATAATTGGATGGGATTATGTCCGTTTTAGGTAACACTTCTCCACGCGAAATCAAAAAATCGTCAAAGCTCGAGCATGTATGCTACGACATTCGTGGGCCAGTGTTAAGAGCCGCCAATGAGATGGAAGAAGCCGGACATAAAATTATTAAACTCAATATCGGCAATCCTGCACCTTTTGGTTTTGAAGCACCACAAGAAATTATTAAAGATGTCGCTTTAAACTTACCAAATGCGATTGGTTATACTGATTCAAAAGGAATTTTTCCTGCGCGTAAAGCCATTTGTCAGTACTATCAACAAAAAGGTATTTTAGACATGCATGTCAATGACGTGTATATCGGCAATGGTGTGTCTGAACTGATTGTGATGGCAATGCAAGGTCTACTTGATGATGGCGATGAAATGCTTATTCCAATGCCTGACTATCCGCTGTGGACTGCTGCAGTGAATTTATCAGGTGGTACAGCAATTCACTATAAATGTGATGACCAAAACCATTGGTACCCTGACATTGCAGACATGGAAAGTAAAATCACGCCAAATACGCGTGGTATTGTGATTATTAATCCAAATAATCCAACAGGTTCTGTGTACCCACGCCATGTACTTGAACAAATTGTTGCACTTGCAAAAAAATACGACTTAATTTTATTTGCTGATGAAATTTACGACAAAATTATTTATGACGGTATTGAACACGTTGCTGTTGCTGCGCTTGCAGGAGATCAATTGTGCGTATCGTTTAATGGTTTATCTAAAGCTTACCGTATTGCAGGCTATCGTTCGGGTTGGATGGCTATTACTGGTGATAAATCACGTGCTACAGATTATATTGAAGGTTTAGATATGCTCGCATCTATGCGTTTATGTGCTAATCATCAAGCTCAATATGCTATTCAAACTGCTTTAGGTGGTTATCAGTCCATTAATGACTTGATTCGTCCCGGCGGTCGTTTATATGAGCAACGTAATATTGCTTGGGAAATGCTCAATGAAATTCCTGGTGTAAGTTGTGTAAAACCTGAAGGTGCAATGTATTGCTTCCCTAAACTAGATCCTGAAATTTATCCAATTCAGGATGACGAAAAATTTATGCTCGATTTTTTACGTGCAGAAAAAGTACTTTTAGTTCAAGGAACTGGTTTTAATTGGCCTACACCTGATCATTTCCGTGTGGTGTTCTTACCTGCTGAAAATGAACTTCGTGAAGCAATGACTCGTTTAGGTCGCTTCTTGTCAAAAATGCGTTAATGTTAATATTAAGTTAAATATGAATGATCAAAAAGGCACTCAGTTGAGTGCCTTTTTTGTCTAAAAAATCATATATACCTTTTATTTTATTTTTTAAATAGCGTTATAAAGCAATTTATTTATCCAATATTGAACAATAAATACATACACTATAAATTTGAATGATCATTTAAAACTTCACATTTTAAAATCAGTATAGGCAAATACAACTCATCTGTATTAATTTAAAAGTTGGTACAAAAAATGCTTAGAACATGGACAGAATTTTAAAGGAATCTTTATGAAAAGAACAATTTCAGCACTTACACTTAGTTTAAGCCTATTACTTCCATGTATGGTTTTTGCCAAAAATAATGTCGTAGTCGTTGCAACGGGCGGTACAATTGCGGGGGCAGGTGCTAGCTCTACAAATAGTGCGACTTACACGGCGGCAAAAGTCCCTGTTGATGCATTACTCAATGCTGTTCCACAAATACAAAACCTTGCCAATGTCACAGGCGTGCAGGCGATGCAAGTCGCATCTGAAAGTATTACCGACAAGGAATTATTGTCTCTTGCTCGTCAAGTTAATGATTTATTGAAAAAACCCGATGTAAATGGTGTCGTCATTACACATGGTACAGATACTCTTGAGGAAACTGCATTTTTTCTTAATTTAGTCATTCATTCTGACAAACCTATTGTGGTAGTTGGGTCAATGCGCCCCGGAACTGCACTCTCTGCTGATGGTCCATTGAACCTTTATAGTGCAGTTGCGCTCGCTGCTGATGACAGCGCAAAAGGCAAAGGTACTTTTGTTCTCATGAATGATGATATTTTTGCAGCTAGAGATGTAACAAAATCGATCAATATTCACACCAATGCTTTTACAAGCCAATGGGGTTCGCTTGGTATGCTTGTTGAAGGCAAGCCCTATTGGTTCCGTAATACAGTAAAACGCCATAACAACAGTTCAGAATTTAATATTGAAAATATCAAAGGCGACAACCTCCCTCCAGTACAAATTGTTTATGGCTCAGGCAATATGCTCCCTGATGCCTATAATGCTTTTGCTAAAGCAGGTGTAAAAGCGATTATCAATGCAGGAACAGGCAATGGTTCTGTAGCAAATTATATTGTACCGACCTTGAATGAACTCCAAAAACAAGGCGTTCAAATCATTCGCTCATCTCGTGTTCCACAAGGCTTTGTCCTACGTAACGCAGAACAACCCGATGATAAATATGGTTGGGTTGTCGCACATGACCTCAATCCACAAAAAGCTAAACTGCTTGCTGCACTTGCGCTGACTAAAACTACCGATGCAAAAGAAATTCAGCGTATATTTTGGGATTATTAGGATTAAGACCTGTTAAATCTAATCACAAATAAACCTTGAAAATAAAAAGTGCCTGAAAATTCAGGCACTTTTTATTTATACGATTCAAAGTAATAATATGATATTCACATCAATATCATGCTGTCGTCTTTATTACTCTGCATACCGTGCGCGGTATTCTTTTGATTTACGAATGTCTTTTTTCAAACCAAAACCACCTTCTTCATACAAGTCGGCCAAATTCTCCAGTGAGCTTGAATCACCTAATTCAACGGCTTGCTCATAATATTCTGCTGCCTTTTTATAATCCTTTTTCACACCTTCGCCATTTTCATACAGCAAGCCAATGTTTGAAGCTGCAAGTTCATTACCCTGATCATAAGCAAGATTATATAAACGCATCGCTTCAGCATAATTTTGTTCTACACCTTCCCCTAAATGATACATCGTACCTAAGTTGTTCTGTGCTTCATCATAGTCCTGAGCTGCAGCTAAACGATAATATTTGACCGCTAAAGCTTTGTCTTCGTCAACATTAATACCATTGGCATAATTATAGCCCAAATGATTTTGTGCCTGTGCATAACCACCATCTGCTGCTTTTTTTATCCATTCAATTGATTTTTTAGGATTGGCTTCAACACCATCTTCACCTTCTTCAAGCATTGAACCAATATAATATTGTGAAAATGCATGCCCTTTATTGGCTGCTTTCAAATACCACTTCATCGCTTCAGGATTATTTTCTTCGACAAATTCGCCGTTGTCATACATATAACCCACTGAAAAAATGCCGTCTAAATTTCCTTTTGCCGCTGACTTTTTATACCATTCAAAAGCTTGTTCGTAATCTTGTTCAACATTGTTACCTTGGTAATAAGCTTCGCCTAAATCATACTGCGCTTGAGCATCACCTTTTTCAGCTTTTTTAACCAATGCAGCGCTGTATTCAACAGCTTCGTCAGCATAAACATTTGGGACAATAGAACATGCTAAAAATAATGACAATGCGAGTGCTTTAATTTTCATAACTTTAATTTTTCCCAGTCTATGATTTTTCAGTTGTATAAAAAGATACTTAAAAATTATTCTAGTGCATCATCATAAATGATTTCTTTGGCAAATTAAAATGCTCAAACATGACAAGTTCTATATAACATCATCACGTTTTTCAAGTTTTGAACAGCATATCAGACACAGAGCGTGCTAAAATATTGCCTGCTTCAGCACAGGATCTTTTTATGCAGTTTGTACATCTTGGTATTCATACAGAGTTTTCGATCACAGAGTCGATCGTACGGATCCCTGATTTAGTGAAGGCTGCTGCAAGTGATGAAATGCCTGCATTGGCAATTACCGATTTGTCTAACCTGCATGCTGCGGTCAAATTTTATAACAAGACTTTAGCCAAAGGCATCAAGCCAATTTTGGGCAGTACGATTCGTTTAAATGATGCTTCACATAGAGCCACTTTATTAGCCATGACTAAAAAAGGTTGGCGTGGACTAACTGAAATCGTGTCTCGTGGCTATATTGAAGGTCAGCAACTCAGTATCCCATGTGTTCAAAAAGAATGGGTGCTTGAACAATCACAAGACCTTATTGTTTTACTTGGTTTGCACAGTGATGTCGGTGAAATGTTGGTGTCAGCTTATCCTGAAAAAGCTGAACCTCTGCTTGAACAGTGGATTGAAAAATTTGGTAACCGTGTTTATCTTGCATTAACGCGAACACAACGCCCGATGGAAGAAGACTTTATTCAAGAAGCGGTCAAACTGGCAGCAAAATACAACATTGGTGTCGTTGCGCTTAATGATGTGCATTTTATTCGTGCTGAAGACTATGAAGCTCATGAAGCTCGTGTTTGTATTGCCGATGGTTATGTCCTTGGTGATAGCAAACGTCCTAAAAATTATACGCCTGAGCAATACTTTAAAACCTCGGCTGAAATGATTGAGCTGTTTTCAGATATTCCAAGTGCCATTGAAAATACTATACAAATTGCCAAGCGTTGTACCGTTTCACTTCGTTTAGGTTTCAATGACTTACCTGACTACCCAATTCCTGAAGGTCACACCATTGAGACCTACTTCGAGCATTTATCCGAAGTAGGGCTTGAAGAACGCTTAGATGTCCTGTATCCACTTGAAAAGCGTGATGAGGACTGGGCTGAAATTCGTCAGCCTTATGATGAACGTCTAAAATATGAGTTAGATATCATCAACAAAATGGGCTTCCCTGGTTACTTCCTGATTGTCATGGACTTCATTCAATGGTCTAAAAACAATGGAGTTCCTGTAGGTCCAGGGCGTGGTTCAGGTGCAGGTTCATTGGTTGCCTATAGTCTTAAAATTACCGATCTCGATCCACTACGTTACGAACTCCTTTTCGAACGCTTCCTGAATCCTGAACGTGTTTCAATGCCCGACTTCGATATTGACTTTTGTATCGCAGGTCGAGATAAAGTTATTGATTATGTGGCACGTCATTATGGTCGAGATGCCGTTTCACAAATTGCAACGTTCGGTACAATGGCTGCTAAAGGTGCGATTCGTGACGTTGCACGAGTTTTGGGTAAATCTTATGGTTTAGCTGACCGCATTTCAAAAATGATTCCAACAAAACCTTTAGGTTTAACCTTGGAAGAATCAATTGAAGCTGAACCACAACTCAAAGATATCGTCACCAATCCATCAAATCCTGACAATGATGATGCTGCTGAAATTTGGGAAATGGCGCTCAAACTTGAAGGTATTACCCGAAATACAGGTAAGCATGCGGGTGGTGTAGTGATTGCACCGACCAAAATCACCGACTACTCTGCTGTTCTATGTGAAGCCGATGGTACAGGTCGTGTTGCACAGTTCGATAAAGATGATGTTGAAGCCGCAGGTTTGGTTAAATTCGACTTTTTAGGACTGCGTAATCTCACTGTAATTGAAGATGCCGTACAAAATATCAATAAACGCATCCAATCTGAAAAACCTCTCGATATCACTTATATCCCTTTAGATGATGCTAAAGCCTACACCGTATTTGCTGATGCCAATACTACGGCGGTGTTCCAGTTTGAATCCGTCGGCATGAAGAAAATGCTCAAGGAAGCACGTCCGAGCAAATTTGAAGAAATTATTGCCTTTGTATCTTTGTATCGTCCAGGTCCGATGGATCTTATTCCTGACTTTATCTACCGTATGCATGGTGGCGAATTTGAATATCTACATCCTTTACTTGAAGGCGTACTTGAACCGACTTACGGCATTATGGTGTATCAAGAACAGGTGATGCAGGCTGCACAATTCTGCGCAGGCTATTCTCTTGGTGGCGCGGACATTTTGCGCCGTGCAATGGGTAAAAAGAAACCCGAAGAAATGGTCAAACAGCGCCAAATCTTTATTGAAGGTGCTGCGAAAAAGGATATTGATGAAAAAACTGCAAACCATATTTTCGACTATATGGAAAAATTTGCAGGCTATGGTTTTAACAAATCACATGCGGCCGCCTACGCCCTTGTTGCCTATCAAACGGCATGGCTCAAAGCGCATTACCCATCTGAATTTATGGCTGCGGTATTATCATCAGAAATGCAAAATACCGACAGTATTGTATTCTTAATTGATGACTGTCGAATCAATGGTTTAAATGTATTACCACCATCTATTAATATGTCGTTCTATCAATTTCATGCAAGTGATGCTGAAACTATTATTTATGGCTTAGGTGCCATTAAAGGTGTCGGTGAACAAGCCATGCAATCTGTGATTGATTCACGTTTGCATGATGGTGTGTATAAAGATTTATTTGATTTTTGCCATCGTGTCGATTTAAAGAAAATCAACAAACGTACTCTTGAAGCCCTAATTCGTTCTGGTGCATTAGACTGTTTAGGTATTGATCGTGCAAGCCTCATGCTACAACTGCCTGAAGCAGTTCAAGCAGCAGAGCAAGCACGTTCAAACCGTGAAACTGGCATTATGGATTTGTTTGGTGAAGTTGAAGAAGTTCAGCGGAAACCTGCCAAACCCACTAAGCCATGGTCAGATGAAGTTCGTCTCAAAGGTGAAAAAGACACGCTTGGTTTATACCTCACAGGACATCCAATTGATGTGTACCGCCCTGAGTTAAAAGCCTTTATTTCACAGCGTATTAATGAACTTACGCCTACTCGCCGTGGTGTTACCACTGTTTTTGCAGGTCTTGTTGTCGATATTGCCAATTTTCCGAACCGCATGATGGTGACTTTGGATGATGGTACAGCACGTATTGAAGTCTCTGCCAACCATGAACGCTTTAACCGTTTTAAAGACATCATTCAAAATGAAAAAGTCGTGGTGATTGAGGGTGAAATTTATGAACGTGAAGGTTTTGATCGTCCAATGGGACGCTTAACCAAAGCCTTTAACCTCAATGAAATTCGTCAAAAACGTGCCAATCATATTGCAATTAAACTCAGTCCTGAAGTACTGACAAAAACACTGACATCTGATTTACAAAAGATTTTACAACCTTATTGTAATGTGGATATGTGTCAACACATTCCTGTACACATCATGCTTGATTATGATTATGCCACTGCTGAGTTTCATTTCGGACAGCAATGGAAAGTTGCACCACTCGATGAACTTTTATCGAAAATGCGTGATTATTTTGGTAAAGAATCACTGCATGTTGAATATCAAGTGAAATCTAAAGCTGCTAAAGTCGCAGCATATCAACCTCCTGCTCGTGTGGTAAGCCCACCACCTGCGACAAATATCAGCATGGATGATGCAATGGATCAGTACAATGAAGATCTGAGTCAGTATTCTTGATGAATATTCTTTAAATCTCTTAACAACACTATCTAAAATATGGCACTTAAATCTTTATTTTAAAATTTAATTATTCTTAAATTGATCTCTCCCATCAATTTAAACCCGATTCATTCTTCAGACATTAACTGCCTGATTTATTTTTGTGGAATTACAATGGACATTATCGACAATGCTGAAATTTCTCAGCATTTAAGCCATGTACGCATCGTCATGGTCAACACGACACTTCCTGCCAATATAGGCAGTGCTTTACGTGCAATGAAAACCATGGGGCTATCAAAACTCGTCCTTGTTGCACCAAAGACTTACCCTCATCCTGATATTGATGCTTTAGCTGCGGGTGCGACTGATCTCATTGAACAGATTGAAATTGTCGATACGCTCGAAGATGCGATTAAAGATTGCCATTTGGTTTTTGGTACAAGTGCTCGTAGCCGCACCATCCCTTGGCCACTGTTAGATGCTCGCCCTGCTGCACAAAAATCAATGCAATCGGTGATTCATGAGCAACAAGAAATTGCGATTGTTTTTGGTCGTGAAGATCGTGGCTTGACTAACGAAGAATTGGCAATGGCAAATTATCATGTCACCATTCCTGTCAATACTGATTATGGCGTTCTCAATGTTGCACAAGCCATTCAAGTCATTTGCTATGAAATGCGTATAGCAGCAATTGAGCTTGCAGATAAACAAGAAGATACCAAAGCAGTCATGCATGTGACCGATTCAGAAGACATGCATTGGGATGAACCTTTGGTTACTCATGAGCAAATGGAGCAATTTTATCCACATATCGAAAAAATGCTCGCAGAAATCGAATTTATGGACCCAAAGAACCCAAGATTATTGCCTTTACGCTTGCGTCGTCTTTTCGGACGTATACAATTAGATAAAATGGAATACCACTTACTACGAGGTATTTTTACCCGTGTACAAGCCCTTAATAATGGTACATGGAAAAGTAAACCTCAAGAGGATCAAAAATAATGCTGAAATGGCTTAAAGAAGATATCCAAGCTGTATTTGCGAGAGATCCTGCAGCACGCAATACATTTGAAGTTCTAACTACATATCCTGGCATTCATGCTCTTATTATGCATCGCGTTGCACATGAGCTATGGGTCAAGGAATGTAAAACTTCTGCACGTTTATTGTCTTCTTTTAGCCGCTTCACTACAGGCATTGAAATCCATCCCGGTGCTAAAATTGGTAAACGTTTTTTTATTGATCACGGCATGGGTGTGGTGATTGGTGAAACTGCCGAAATTGGTGATGATGTTACGCTATATCATGGTGTGACATTGGGCGGTACAACATGGAATACTGGCAAACGTCATCCAACGCTTGAAGATGGCGTAGTAGTCGGTGCTGGTGCGAAAATTCTAGGCCCTTTTACAGTCGGTAAAAATGCTAAAGTCGGCTCCAATGCCGTAGTGACCAAAGCTGTTCCTGCAGATACGACCGCGGTTGGTAACCCTGCTCGCTTCATCAATAAGGATCAACCAAAAATACAAAATGCGCCATGTCCTGAAAAGACAGATATTCGCTTAGACAATACAGATCAAAATCCTGCATTCCAAGCCTATGCTGCAACGCAAGATGTGACCGATCCAATGCTTGAAGGTATGCGTGTATTACTTGAACGCTTGGCTCAAAATGAAAAACGCATGAATAATTTATGTCAGCGTTTATCTCTTATTGATCCCTCCTTTAAACCGCAGCAAGATGCTGAACAGCCGTATAGTGAAGAGGAACTTAAAATTATTGAAGATGTGCGCCGTGAATGCGAAGCACAAAACAATGAATCTAAAGCTTAATGTATAAATTTTAATAACGTAATCATTTTGAAGTTGCATGTTGCCCATTCTTTTCTTAGACTGACCAACATGTAATTTTTAACTTATACAACAAATCATTGGAAGAAAGATATGACTCTTAAGCCTTTGGCACTGGTACTCGTCACCGCCTCATTACTCTCCGCTTGCGGCACTACTCCTGTTAAATCACAAAATAAAGTCAATAACGAACCGATTATTTATACAGAACCCGATATTACTCCACCTTTTTATGCACTGAATCCATTTAACTATGCACAGCCTCCTGTGTTTGAACTTGAGCTGAAAAAAGCAGCGGCAGAACCTGTCCAAAAACTTGAAGTCACTGATCCAAATAACCCAAATAAAAAATTAATTCTAGACAGCAACAAGCTCATTGTACCAACAGTAAACAGCTCAAAGCGTGGCATGAAATATGCTGTTCTTGCAGGTGAAAATGAAATTGATATCACTGCAATTGATGATTTTTTACAGATGGTTGAAGGTAAAGCACGTCATTACCCACCACAATTTACCGACCGTCAAGAACGTCGTGGTTTTGAAAGCAAATTAAAAGAAGTTTCAACACAACTCGATACCCTTGCTTCACATGATAATGCTTCTTTTGACATTCTTATTCGCGCATTTAAGGCAAGTGTCATGGGTCGTAATCTTGACTTAGGTTCAAGCTACACTACAAAATCATTAAACTATGCACAGCGTATTTTAAAAATCAACAAAGACGATCCAGAAGCAAATCTTTGGTTTGGTTTTTCATTGTCTGAAGGTGGTGGTCAGCGTGAAGCAATGCCTTATTTAGATAAAGCAACCAAAGCAGGTGTTCAAGAAGCTTATCTTTCTACTGTAAATACTTACTTAGGTATGGAACAGAAAAAAAATGCGATCCAAGCTCTTAAAAACTATAAAGTTAAATACCCTGAAGAAGCAGAAGTTGCTGATCGTTTAATTTTAGAAATTGACAAACAAAATCGTTACAATGTTTGGCAAATTATGAAAAACCCAGCTCTATCAAAATAAGTAAAATTTTTCTATAAAATAGACTGATTAATCAGTCTATTTTTTTTAGCAAAATTCTTTAGAATAAAATTGAAATCTCTTATAAATATCGTATGATCTGAAAGTACTATCTGTCAGATCATATATATGCGGCATTCTAAAAAAAATATACTGCTCACACTTCTTGTTTTTAGCCCACTTTTACTCAGTGGCTGTCAAGTCGTTAGCGTCAAAAATCAAAAAATTAATGTCACGATTGCTAATGAGCGCGACAGTATTTTGACACGCTCAAAAATGAGTGAAGCAAGCCTTAATGTATTATCGATGACAGGTCGTGAAGCGAAAAGTTGTACTGAAGCACCTGATCGTTGCATTGATGAACTCGATGAAATTAAAGAAATTCAAGATGAACAACTATTCTCCACAGCAAGTGAAATTTATCTCACGAAAGCTTTAGCCTTGGCATCGTCTTCAAATTGTAAAATTAGTTTAGTCGCCAAACATAAGTCCGAAGAAAAACAAAAAATCATCCAAAAAAATTATGATGATTGCCAAGCACAACAGCTTTCTATGCTCGATAAAAGCATTCGCTACAGCTATGCTTATTTATTTAAAACTGAACGACAACCTCAAGACCGTATTTTTAATAACCGTCAGGTTCAAATTCGAGATTTCTACAATCAGGCTTTAGCAAAATTTATTGCTCTTGAAGTTCAAAATACAAAATCACCATCCGTGATTAAAGCAGGAGATAGTACATATACATTTGATTTTTCTCACTATCCCGAATTAGAAAAAAATATTCCAGAAGCATTATTATCTACATACAATATGAACTTTTCAGGTCTACGCTCTATCAATAGACGTGATGGTTTTGGTGCTGAATTTGTCACCATCTTAAAAGAGCCAACAAAAGCTGAAGAAGATAAATATATTGTCGATCCTGTACACCATAAATACAGTAACGGCATGAACCCCAATATTCACAAGCCTCGCTACTTGGCAGTTTCCATCACTGCACAGCCTGAAGGAAATGAGTCAGTTGACAGCATCTTACACAACCCGAATTTCAAGTTAAAAGTTTTTGACCCTTACAGCACTGAAAAAATTGATGTCAGTGGAAAAAGTTATCCTCTAGCAGCCAATTTTTCTGCACCTTATGGGCTTTGGTTAGCAGAAAACAATTTGGGGGCGGCAGCCTATTTAAGCCTGATTGATCGTGATAAGCGCTTAACCATGCCACATTTATATATGCTTGAACCCTATAACCCGAATAAAAAAGTCATTGTATTGGTTCATGGTCTCGCAAGCAGTCCAGAAGCATGGATTCGTTTAACCAATGATATTATGGGTGATAATGCTTTACGTGAGCATTATCAAGTCTGGCAAATTTTCTATTCTACTAATATGCCAATCTTAGAAAGTCGCTTCCAAATTAATACGATTATTAATCAAGGCTTTGAAAGTATTGATCAAAAATCAGCTTCGGCAAAAGATTCTGTGTTAATTGGTCATAGCATGGGTGGAATCATCGCTCGCTTATTGGTCAGTGACCAAAACCTTTCAAGTAATGCTCAAAAAATGTTAAAAAACAGGCAATTCAATCGTTTTAAAGATGATCCCGTTTTTAATGCTCGTTTGAATATTCAATCTGTTCCCAATTTTAATCGTGCAATCTTTATTTCAGCACCGCATCGGGGTACAGACTATGCAGACCGTTGGTTTACACGTGCTGCACGTAAAGTCATTAAACTACCAGGGGCATTCTTAGGTGCTTTAGCAGACTCGGTAGATGAAAAAAATCTTAATCCTAAAAAAATTCTCAAAGATATTGATGGTGGTCTTATTCAAAATGGTCCAAGTGATTTAAGTCATAATTCAAAATTCACACAGTTAACTGAGAATGTCATGCCGAAAAAAGGCATGATTTATCATTCAATTATGGGCAACATTACTAACAGCAATGATCCTGACATCATGACTGATGGTATCGTGCCTTATCGGAGTTCGCATTTAGATGGTGCTGTGTCTGAAAAAATTATTAAAGGCGGACACTCTATTCAGGAAACACCTGAAGCCGTATTGGAATTACGTCGTATTTTAAAACTTCACCTAACTGATCATGGTCTATATAAACCGTAAAACTATATTTTTTCAAAATGAATGCATAAAAAAACACCCGATAAATTTATCGGGTGTTTTTCGAGAATTCATACACCCTTAACATAAGGTGTAAATATCTATCACAAATTAACGATTGTTTTCGTCATCTTGAGAATCTTCAAATTTTGGTTCAGTACCGAAGTCAGAAGTTTGACCACCGAAACCACCTTGTTGACCAAAACCACCCTGTTGACCAAAACCACCTTGTTGACCAAAACCGCCTTGTTGACCAAAACCACCTTGACCACCGAAGCCACCTTGTTGACCGCCGAAGCCACCTTGACCGCCGAAGCCGCCTTGTTGACCGCCACCAAAGCCACCTTGACCACCGAAGCCACCTTGTTGACCGCCAAAGCCACCTGGAGCACCAGCGCCCGGAGCACCAGCAGGTGCGCCAGCAGGACGAGGGTTACGTGCAGGAACAACCGTAGAAATTGCATGTTTGTAAACCATTTGGCTTACAGTATTCTTTAATAAAACAACATATTGGTCAAAAGATTCAATATGACCTTGCAATTTAATACCGTTTACAAGGAAGATGGAAACTGGGATGCGTTCTTTACGGAGAGAATTTAAGAACGGATCTTGTAAAGTTTGACCTTTAGACATTTTATACTCCAAAAAATTTAAAATCAGCGCAAAAACTGCCTTTGTTTTTTCAATTAAAATTTATAAAAAAGACAGTGTGTAAATTTTGCTTTATCTATGTAAGTTTCGCAAGTCTTCTTGAGCCTGCCTTGTTGTTGAAAAAGTTATAAATTGGTGTGCTTCTTGCAAAGAACGTAACCATGTGTATTGACGTTTAGCCAATTGTCGTGTCGCAAACAATGATTTATCTTCCATCTCCAACCTACTTTTGTGACTCCTGTCACTCTTTAGTAAAAAATCGATTGCTTGCCTGTAACCAACTGATCGAGCTGAAGGAAGATTTTCATTTAGATCGTATTTTATCATAAGTTCTTCAACTTCATTTAAAAATCCGATTTCCCACATGTTTTTCAGTCGAAGCTCAATACGACTATGTAATTCTAAGCGATCTGGCAATAGCGCGTAATTATGAAAACTGTATCTGTAGGGTACATTTCGAGGTTGCTCTGATTGTAATTTTGTAATTGGCTGCCCTGTAATTTTAAAAACTTCTAAAGCACGAATGATACGTTGCTTATCGCTGACTTTAAATTTTTCACCTGCCAAAGGATCAACGCTTTTTAACTCTTCATAAATCGCTTGCCAACTCTCTCGATCTGCTTTTGCTACAATCTCATCACGAATTTGATAATCCGCACTCGGCAAATTACTCGAAAGCCCCTCAAGCAGTGCTTTAAAATACAGCATTGTGCCACCAACTAAAATCGGTGTTTTACCACGGCCATGAATTTCATCAATCAATTTACATGCATCTTCCACAAACTCTGCAGCCGAATACACTTCAAGTGGCGTAATAATATCGATTAGATGATGCGGATAAAGCGCCTGTTCTTCTTTGCTTGGCTTTGCGGTGCCAATATCCATATCTTGATAAACAAGCGCTGAATCGACAGAGATCAACTCATAATTACCACGCTCATACAGTTCGCAAGCCAAAGCCGTTTTACCGCTGGCTGTCGGTCCCATTAAATTGATGACGGGCAATTGATTTGACATGTAAAACTACTCTCCTCGAGCAAATAATTTATCAAGCTGTGACAATGGAAAAGCTCTCCATGTCGGACGACCATGATTACATTGACTCGCAAATTCAGTTTGTTCCATCTGACGCAGTAAAGTATTCATTTCAGATAGACTCAGCATTCGGTGTGCCCTCACTGCACCATGGCATGCCATGCCTGCAAGTAAATGATCACGTTTTTGTTGCAATGCCTGTGCTTCATCATTGGGGTCAAGATCATTCAGCAACTCAGGCACGAGCGAGCCAAAATCTGCTTTATGTAAAATGGCAGGTACACCTCGAACAATGACTTGTTCATCGCCATATTGGTCGATATCGAGTCCAAGTCGTTCTAATTGTGGCTTTAATTCATCGATACGAGTCGCTTGCATGCGCGTAATACTGATGACTTTAGGAATGAGTAATTGTTGTGATATCCAAAAATCAGGTTTATCCCATGCCATTTTCATTTGCTGTAGCAAAATTCGCTCATGTGCAGCATGCATATCGACAATGATCAGCCCTTCTGTATTCTGCGCTAAAATATAAATGCCATGTAATTGCGCAATTGCAATCCCAAGCGGAAACTCATCCACACGATTTTGCTTTAATTGCGTTGGTGAATCTTCACTAGAATTTTCAGGCGAATAACTCGATTGTTCTCTCAAAGGAGCTAAATAACTTTTAAGTGCATTATTAAGTTGTTGAGAACCTTGATAATTTGCTCGTGAATCTGATTGAGATGCATACGATACTGGTTGCACACCTGTAGACATGGGTACATTCGTACGAAATTCAGTGAGTCCATCTTGATATGCCGCTTGACGTTCTGCTGACTTAGAAGAATCTGCTTGCCAAGCATGACCGTTAGTACTACTTAGGCTATTTATATCTTGTATATTAACTGTATTTTGTGATTCCACATTGCGATGCAAGGCAAATTGTTCTTGAATTCGTGGCTGTGGCTGCCAATGCACAGAAGCATCTTCAGACTGTTTCATTGCACTTGACAAATCAGCCGTTGCTGTTTGAAATTGAGACAACGTATTTTTGGCAAAATGACGTACAAACTCATGCACTTCACGTTGATTTAAAAAGCGAATTTCATGTTTTGTTGGATGCACATTGACATCAATATTTTCAGGTTCAACTTCTAAAAATAACAGATATGCTGCATGTTGATGTCCATGCAAAATACCGTCATACGCCATACGTAAAGCATGTGAAATGGTTTTATCTTTTACAATGCGTCCATTGACATATACATATTGTAAATCTGCTTGCGAGCGTGCATCAGAAGGATGCCCTAGCCACCCTGACAAACGCATACTAATACTATCAGCATCAATCCAATATGCATTTTCAGTAAATGCTCGCCCAAGCAATTGTTGAACACGTTGAAAACGTAATTCACCACTGTCTGCAATGGGTAAATTAAGGCGAATACTATCGTTATGTTCTAAAACAAAGCGAATATCAAAGTGTGTCAATGCCATACGACGCACAATTTCTTCAATATGACCAAATTCTGTGGTGGGTTTTTTTAAGAATTTACGACGAGCAGGCACATTAAAAAATAAATCTTGAATGCGGATATGCGTACCCTGCTGTGTCGCTACTGCTTGAATATCCTGCCCATCAAAAGCTGTACCATTTACTTCTAACTGATAACCTACACCTGAATCATCTTGGCTACTCGTTAAAGTCAAACGTGAAACCGCAGCAATCGATGCCAATGCCTCACCACGAAAACCTAAACTCATAATGGCGTGTAAATCATTTGCCGTTTGAATTTTACTCGTTGCGTGCCGAGTCACGGACAACGCTAAATCTTCGGCATGAATACCACGACCATTGTCAATGATTTCAATCAGCGTACTGCCACCCTGTGCAATCCGAATAATCAGTTCTGTTGCGCCCGCATCAATCGAATTTTCAAGTAATTCTTTCACCACGGATGACGGACGCTCAATCACCTCACCTGCAGCAATTTGGTTCGCAAGTGCTGCATTGAGCGTATGAATTCGTCTGACACTGATTTCTTCACGCTGCATGCATTAACCTCAATTTCGAATGGACGGCATAATAAGTAAACGATCATCTCTTTTAAAAAGCAGAATACTTTATTCACTGAGATTTTTAATAGACGTTTAAAGTACCTTTAAGGCACTGATTAAATCTTCAGAAATACTGCTTATTTGAACTTCACGCCCCATTTCATCCTCTGTTTTTAGGATTTCAATAATATGGTCTGCTTGCGGAATTTCATCGCCACCTTTAGACGGCCATTCAAATAAAAATAAAGCATTTGGCACATCCAAATAATCACGGATGCCCATCAATTCCATTTCATAAGGATCATTTAAACGATATAAATCGAAATGGAAAACGTCTGTACCCTCAATATTGTAAGGCTCAACCAAGGTATAGGTAGGACTTTTTACTGTACCTTTGTGCCCAAGTCCTTGCAACCAATAACGGGTCAGTGTGGTTTTTCCTGCACCTAAATCACCGATAAGATAAATCACGCCCTTTGCAATGGACTGCGCCAATATAGCCGCCATTTTTTGTGTATCTTGCTCATTGCTTAGACTTAATTTACATGAATATTGCATTGTACTAACAACATGATTTGAACTCGGCAATATGATAGCATTACACATGCCAAATACCCAAGATAATGCCTAAGATAATGTTTCTTATTGCGTATAGCTGTATGAATAACTCACTATGCTATTCGTGGTAAAATGCGCATTATAACTCGTGTTTTCTTTACAACTTTTAGGATTGATCATGACTTTACAAAACAGAGTAGATCCGTGGTCAAGGCTTAACAAAAATCCTGTAAAAACAGCAACACGAATGGGAAATCGAGGCGTATTACACAATAAATCTCAGCAAATTGTTCGCCCTTGGAAGCTCAAGGCTTGGATTAGCTGTGTATTGTCTTTTAAAGGTAATACACGAAAAATTTTCAGTGAAGGACGCTATTCAGAACTCTTCTTTTTAGATGAAGCGACTGCTTTTTCAGCAGGACATCGCCCATGTGCAGAATGTCAACGTGAACGTAGTAATCAATTTAAAATAGCTTGGGTCAATGCCAATGCCTCAGGTCAAAAATTTAAGCTTTCAGACATCGATCAACAGCTTCACCTTGAACGCATAAATTCTGCACACGAAAAAGTGACATTTCAAACAACTTTGGCAGAACTTCCGATTGGCACTTGTTTTGAATGGCATGACCAAGCAGTGATGATTGTCGCTAATCAACTTTATCAAACATGGTCATTTACAGGCTATCAAACAACAATTGAATTTGATTCAACTACGATGGTTAAAGTACTTACCCCTATTTCTCTAGTGAATGCCTTTCGTCATGGCTTTACGCCAAAATTTCATCCAACTGCTCAATCTTTGGAACATTAAACTGTGCAAGAAACCATCGATTTTACTCCCCCAATGCTGAATGGTGTCACTGCATCTAAAGTTTTTTTGGCTGAAACTACACAATATTTCAATACTATTTTTAACTATCTGTGTGAACAATTTCCACATATTACAGTCACAGAGTGGCAACAACGCTTCAATGATCAACTAATTTTTGACTTAAAAGGCAATGTTTTAACATTAGAGAGTGCCTTTCAAGCCAATACCCATATTTATTATTATCGCTTTTTAGCACATGAAATTTTTGTGCCCTTTCAAGAAAAAATTCTATTTGAAAATGAGGACTTATTGGTGGTTGATAAACCTCACTTTTTAACTATAAGTCCAACGGGGCAATATGTTCAGGAAACACTATTGGTTCGACTTAAAAAAACCATCAATAACCCTGACTTAACCCCCATTCATCGACTCGATCGAGAAACAGCAGGTGTGGTTTTATTTTCTAAAAAGCCAAGTAGCCGTGGTATCTATCAACAATTATTTGCAGAAAAAAAAGTGCAAAAAATTTATCATGCAATTGCACCTTATTATGCTGAATTAATGTTCCCTCAAACTGTTGAATTACGTATGGAAAAAGGTGAACCTTTTTATACGATGAAAATTGTTAGCGGTCAGGTAAATTCAAGCACTGAAATTAATCTACTTGAACACAATCAATCTTGGGCAAAATATCAACTTAAACCGATCACAGGTAAACAACATCAACTCAGAGTCCATCTCAACTCCTTGAATATTCCGATTCAGAATGACCCGTTTTACCCTGAAGTCATTCATAAAGATGCAGCCGATTTTAGTGCGCCGCTACAACTGCTTGCTAAAGAAATATACTTTTTAGATCCAATCACACAACAACCTATGCACTTCCACTCCAATAAAGAATTGACATTGTGATTCCATTGTAATGACAGTAAGTATACTTTTTATCTATTTTCGATTGAAATTACAGCAAATTTGATTAAAATAGGCTGAGAATTTAAATCTGTTTGGCTGTAATTATGAGAAAAACTGAAGTCTACCAAGTACGACTTGATTCACAAGAAAAAAAACAGGCTTTTGCTGTTTTTAAGCAGTTGGGAATTACACCTGCTCAAGCAGTCAGATTGTTTTTCAAACAAGTCGTACTGACAAAATCGATTCCATTTGCAATTGAAAATCAAAGTATCAATATGGAACAATTACTTAAATTAAAAAAAATAAAGCTTGAACAATCCACCGCCCTTTCATCAGAAACAATGGATGACACTACAATTGATGATGATATTTTTGCAGAGTTGAATGCGATTTTGAATGAAAGCGACAAAACTTAACAGTGTTGCATTTTTAAACAATTTTTTAAGTTTCTAGCGTTCACTTTTGGTTATGCTCAATGCAAAGTTTAAAATTAACTGCAAGGAGCATTTAAATGATTGTTCGTCGTGCTGTTCAAGAAGATTTAAATCAACTCGCTGTTCTTTTCGATGAATACCGTCAATTTTATGGTTCGTCATCCAATATTAAACAATCTCATCAATTTCTAAAACAACGTTTTGATAATCAACAAAGTGTCATTTTTATTCATGTAAAAGATGAAACCTTTACAGGTTTTGTGCTGTTATATCTTGGATTTTCTTCAGTTGCTTGTTCAACGTATTATATTTTAGATGATGTTTACGTAACACCTATATATCGCCGACAAGGTTCTGCAAAACAATTGATTGATACTGCAATTTTATTTGCACAACAGCAAAATGCTATGCGCATTAGCCTTGAAACACAAAAAAATAACCATCAATCCCACCAATTATATGAACAGATGGGATTTGTTAGAGACAGTGAGTTTCAGACCTATCACTGCTTCCTAAAATAAACCACTAAATGTCTACCAATGTCTCAGGTGTGTTTTTAGCTGCGAGTATTTGTGCTTCCGTTAAATATATCCATTCACCTTCTGCCAATTGTGAAAGTCTAAGTTGACCAATTTGTGCACGATGTAAGCTTTCAACTTTATTGCCTACAGCAGCAAGCATACGCTTCACTTGGTGATAAACCCCTTGATGCACAGTCATTTGTAATTTACTTTCTGCCAATGCTTTAACATCTGTTGCAGCAAAAATACCTTTTTCATTGCGTAACTCAACCCCACTTTCAAGTTGAGCCATCTGTTCTGTGTTTATGGGATCAACTGTTTGCATTTGATAGACTTTAGGCACATGCTTTTTAGGATGGGTTAAAGCTTGTAAAAATTGGCCATCATCAGTCAAAATTAATAAACCTGTAGTGTCTTGGTCAAGTCGCCCCACACACTGTAAACCTCGGTTAAGTAATACATCATCAAATAAATCAAATACACTAAAATGATGCGTCGACTGATGTGAACATTCATAACCTTGTGGTTTATTTAGCGCAATATAAACCTTTTCACGATATTGCCACGTCTGACCATAGACCGAATAAGTCAATTCATTTAAATCCAGTTTAAACTTAGGATTACTGATCACCTCACCATGGATAGTCACAGCACCGTTTTTAATCAATTGCTGACAGTGTTTACGAGAGCCAAAACCCTGTGATTGCAACATTTTTTCGAGTAACACGGCATAATCCTTTGAATCTATACATTCTGAATCTGCGTAGTGTACCCGATCTAGGGCATGACCTCGTGTAGAATCTTATACGCAGTATTGAACACCTCTATCCCTAGCAACTTAACTTCAATCTTTATGCTGAGTCTTAATCATTTTACTCAACTCAAATTCAATCTAGCGAGTAAAAAGCGTTACAATAATATGCTGTCCTTGTTATCGAAGTTGATATGTCCCATCTCGATTTAAATTTAATTGTTTTATTGGTGCTGCTTGGCTGTGGAATTTTCAGTCACAATACGGCTGTCACCATTGCCGCAGGTGTGCTGATTGTCTTCAGAATCACACCACTGAGTCAATTTTTCCCATTACTACAAACACATGGACTTGAAGTCGGTATTATTATTTTAACCATTGGCGTACTCACACCTATTGCAAGTGGTAAAATTCCAGGAGAGGAAATTCTCAAATCCTTTTTAAGTTGGAAGTCATTACTTGCGATTGCCATTGGAATTTTAGTGGCATGGCTTGGTGGACGTGGTGTTAAATTGATGAGTAATCAGCCTAATGTAGTCGCAGGCTTATTGATTGGTACAGTTGCAGGCGTTGCGTTGTTACGTGGCGTGCCTGTTGGTCCACTCATTGCAGCAGGATTACTCTCTTTATTGATTGGACAGTCTTAATAGATCTAGCTTAACATCTATACTAAGAATCTAGTCTTAGCGCCCCAGCCTTATTTGACTCATTGTATTTATATACTAATTCAGTAATTTTACTCAACAATTGCATCACGTTGAAGATTTAGCGTTTTGGGATGAAATAGTCTTTGACATAAAATCATACCGAAACCAGATAGTGTCGCCATTAAGATTCCAACCCAAAACCAAGAGTCTGCAGAAATTGAAACAATGAATGCAATGACAGGGGGTAAAATGAACTGAGAAATAGATGAAAACTGTAAAACCAAACCAATTGTCGTACTGATAGCAATTGGCTTAGCTACAAAATGAATTGCCTGAGAGAAAATAATCGCAGCAATATAGCCTCCGAATAACGAAAAGCTCAACACTAAAACATATTGTACGATAAAAGGTAAAAATTGCTTAAAGCAATAAAAAGCAATCGCACAGACCATCAAGACCACATAAGCAAATTGCATCAACAATTTTGCCTGTATACCTCGTTGTAGTAACACGCCACACCACGCAGTGCCTACAGCATTACTCATGGCAACAACAGCCGTCAGCACACCTGCCATTTGTAATGAAATTTGATTTTGTTGATAAATAGTCGGTAAAAATCCGACCAAACCCAACCACTGTCCTGCATAAGTACCAAATATCAACGCTAACAACCATGCAGGAGAATGTTTTAAGGTCATAGCAATGAGTTTTTGAATATCTACAGTTTGTCTATGTCGAGGTGGTTCAGGAATTTGAATATAAATAATGAATGCAATCAGTCCGGACAGCATTGCAAAGAACAACCATACCCCCTGCCATCCCATAAACAATAATAAATAGGGCGTACACAATAAAGCGATTCCCATACCACCGCCCATATAGGCACTCCAGAGCCCCATTTTTTTATTAATTTGCTCAGGTAATGTAATTTGACGGATCAATGCAGGCGCACTTGTCGTCACTAATAGAAACCCAAAACCCTCAATAACTCTTAAGAAAAGTAATGCACTTACACTTTGGCTTATACTGCCCAAAATACTTGCACTCGTCAGCAGCATTAATCCTGTAACAATACAACGGCGTAACCCCAATTTTTCTACATAACTACCAAAAAGTAAGGCAAAACACATCCCTGCACCTTGTACCAAGGACAACAGCAAACCTGCTTGAAAAAAGCTAATCTGTAATTCTTGTTGTAAAACAGGTACAACTGGCGGTAATTTTCCAATATGCATTGCAGCAATAAAGCCTGCACAAATAATCCATATATCCTTAGAGCGACCGAACATTTACACAATCTTTTCACATGATTTTTACACTATATATGAAAAAGCACTGTAATTTTAAATTTTTCTTGGTTGAAAATCTTGTGCCATGACTTTCTTAAGAGAAAGAAAGGAATAATACATCCCTAAACTTAAATACTTAAACTCAAAGATTTTTTCTGTCGTTTGTGCGCATACATTTTTTGATCTGCACATTCAATCAGTTGGTTAAGTTCAGCTGCATCCACAGGGTAAAATGCCAAGCCAACACTCGCACCAATGGTTAATTTAATATTTTCAAACACAAAGGGTAAGCCACATACTTGTGCAACCCGATTCATCACAGATGTTGCTAATTCTTGATCGGCAACTGAACTTAAAATCACAGCAAACTCATCTCCGCCTAGACGGGCAACCAAGTCATTTTGACGAGTATTATTAACAATTCTACGGGCAATTTCTTTGAGAGCCTCATCGCCAAGCCGATGTCCATATTGATCATTAATTGGTTTTAACCCATCCATATCAATCATTAAAATGCCCAAAACTTTACCTGCTTGTTTCGCTTTCTCAACTCCTTGTCGCAAGCAATCTAGGAATAATGCACGATTGGCAAGCCCTGTTAAATGATCTTGTGTCGCAAGTTTATAAAGTTCTTGCTCACCAAAACGAGTAGCGTGATACATGGCTGCTGCAATTAGTTCAGACATAAGCCCCAATAAATTCATATCACTTTCTTGAAAAGCATCAACCCGTTCTGAATAGATTTTCAATACGCCGATAGGTTCGCCTGCATGAATCAAAGGTACAACTGCCATGGAACGTAACCCGACACGGCGACATGCTTCACGGTCTACGCGAACATCATGTTCACTGTCCTGACAATACAGCGTTTTATTTTGTTCAATGCACAACCCTGACAGACTATTATGCATGCCTAAACGTAAGCCCAAAAACTGATCTGCACCATTCGACACTGCTCGATAAACCATATCACCATCTTCAGCAAGCTCAACAATCGCACCTTTGGCTTGTGTCATATCTTGAACTTGCTCAGCAACAAGTGTCATTACCGCATTAAGGTCTAAACCCAATTTAGCAATGGCAGTTTGGGTTTGAATCACGGTCATTAATTGTTGCGAGCTTGGTTGCGTAGACATAGATCATCCTAAATACATCTGATCGATTTAAAATTAAAATCTAAAAATGAGTTAGATTTCATGTGATATTTTAAAATGGTTATTGTTTAAAGTATATCCACTTTTTAATATTATCACGGTTAGAGATTAAATAACCCAAATATCGCAGGTAAAGTCATTCTTAATACTACAACTCTAAATCTAGTCAAATATTATTAAATTTTTTAAAATAGTTATTTTAAACAAAAACAAATTCATAATAAAAAGCCCTCTCCGTTTTAAAGGAAAAGGCTTTTTATTGAATATTTAAGCACTGTAATATTGATGACGTTTTTGTGCAAATTTATCTAGTTGTTTTAAAAATCCTTCAAAATAGCTCTTTTCCATCTCTTCAATACGATAACCTGCATATAAAGTACGGCGTAATCCTGTTTTTCCAACGCAGTGCAAACGTCGTGATGTTACCCAACCCTTCTGCTCATATTCATTGACTACCCAATCAGGCAATGCAGCAATTCCTCGCCCACTTGCAACCAATTGAATCAGCATTTGCGTCAAATCGGTTGTACGAATATGTTTCGGTTGAATGTTCGCAGGAAGAAAAAGTTTCGCCATAATATCTAGACGATGTTTATCGACAGGATATGTAATGAGGGTTTCTTCTGCAAGTTCTTGTACGGTAATTTGTTCAGCACGTACCAAAGGATGGGTATTTGACAAAACCAAACGTGATTCATATTCAAAAATTGGAAAATATTCAATACCTTTTAAGGCAATAGGATCTGCGGTAATGAGTAAATCAAACTCACCGTTTTGTAATAATTCATGCGGGTTTGCCTCAAAACCTGAAGCAAAATCGAGATCTACATCAGGATATTGATGGCGATATTGATTCAACAATGGCATCAACCAATCAAAACAACTATGACATTCTGATGAAAAAATAATACGTCCCGTTTGCCCATGCACAATCCGAGTAATATCTGATTGTGTAATATGAATTTGTGGCAAAACATCATCAGCAAGTTTCAATAAACGTTGTCCAACATTGGAAAATGTCACAGGACGTGAACGGCGATTGACCACCTCTACTCCATACCAATGATCTAACTCTTTGAGTTGATGAGAAATTGCTGATGGCGTTAAGCATAGATCATTGGCAGCAGCAACAAGTGAGCCATGCTCACGTAAGGCAGTTAAGGTTTTAAGGTGACGAATTTCTAGCATGAGCGAGGGAGTCCATAAAGCAAAGCTTTATCTGAGTAAAAATTCAAAGCAATACTTTGAATGTCTCGATGAAGTAAAATATTTCAAGTGAATTATCGAACTAAGTCTTCAGTGAGATCAAATAAACAAAACAACAAAGTAAATAATATTCAGTATGACATGAATTTAATGAACAAAAATACAGATGAACATTTTTCAACAATTTTATGAAATACATGAATAATTTTTATCTAAAAGTCAAAACAATAATATCTGAAAATATTTTGAATCAAGAATTAGATATGACGGCAATTTTCTTTAAAGATAAAAACATTGATATCTACAATACTTTTTAAAGATTCATAAAGAGAACTCAACTATCAAAATATTGCATCTAAAAAAATTTCATTTAAATTATCACCTTGTTCAATTTATTAATTTTTTCCAATAATGTGCTTATTTGGCGAAATTTCTTGCCATACATTTAAAAATTTCACTTCATATAATCAATAAAATCTTTTTTGATTAATTATTGGCTTAAACAAATACCATTATAGAATTAATGCTTTCATTATTTTACAAAAGCTAATCAGGTAATTTATAACCACAATTAGGACAAAAACAAAATTTGCTTTTCTCCTTTAAAAGTTCTTTTTCTTTACGTTCATTGATCAGTTGTAAAACAATTTCTTTAGTCTGATCAACAGATAGGCCAACATCTTTACGAATTTGATCAATCTTTTGTGAATCATCAATAATATCGATTTCACAATTTAATAATAAATCACGAAAGCGTATTTCCAATTGTTGTTTACGTTGCTCTAACTCACTCGCTAAACCACTTGCCAGAATCCCTGCAGGTAAAGCGGCTAAACCAACCCCAAGAATAGTAATTAGCGCACCTAAAAATCGCCCCGCAGGTGTAATGGGTGTCACATCGCCATATCCAACTGTGGTCAATGTCACCACAGCCCACCACATAGACGCAGGAATCGAGCTAAAAACTTCAGGTTGTGCCCGACTTTCAACCACGTAAATACCTGCTGCCGCCATCACAATCATAATACCAAGAATAAAAATAACCGCTTGAAATGAACCTTTTTCACGCTCAATGACACGCAACAAAATTTGTAGGGACACAAAATAACGAGTGAGCTTTAACAAGCGTAATAGACGCAGTGTTCTTAAGAATCGTAAATCTATTTGTACAAAGAAATTGATATATGCGGGTAAAATAGCCAGTAAATCAATAATCGCGGCTCCACTCGTGATATATTTCCAGCGTTGATGCCATTCCGAATCGAATGGATCTTTCTCGACCACACTCCAAAAACGTAAGATATATTCCACTGTAAAAATCAGGATAGAAATATTTTCAAAAATATCAAAATACCATTGATAATCTTTATAAATTTGATTAACTGACTCAAGTAAGACCGCAATGACATTACCAATGATCAAACTAATCAACGCATAGTTGATACAACGACTAAATAGCGTTTCATTTTCTTCATCATGTAGATTGTCATAAACAAATTTACGGAGGGTATACCAAACGGTCAATCTCATGTGCCATGCTTTTATTTTTTCTAAGCCATTATGTTAATCGGCACACGAGTAAAAGACAAATTTACCCACGGTAAATGAATGTTTATTTCTAATGCAGTTTTAAACCGCATATTGCGCTCAAAATACAAACAGTCATTTTTTATTCATAAATAAAATTTCATTATTCCATAAAAAATAATTATAGTTATAGCGTTTAAATTTTGCCGTTTTATTGTAATTCGACTAATGCCAACGACAAGTACATTTACACCTTTTTATCTTTTTGCAAAATACATGGATTATTGATGTCTACTCAACAGCAAAGCCAACTTAAACACGGGCTAAGCAATCGACATATTCAGCTGATTGCCTTAGGTGGTTCTATTGGTACTGGGCTCTTTCTCGGTATTTCACAAACCATTAAACTTGCTGGCCCATCTGTAATTCTAGGTTATGCCATTGCAGGTCTTATTGCCTTTTTCATGATGCGTCAATTGGGTGAAATGGTCGTAGAAGAACCTGTGAGTGGTTCTTTTAGTTATTTCGCCTATAAATTTTGGAGCCCATTTGCAGGCTTTATGTCAGGTTGGAATTATTGGGTACTCAATGTTTTGGTGTGTATGGCTGAACTGAGTGCAATTGGTTTATATGTACAGTATTGGTGGCCTGAAATTCCAACATGGGTTTCTGCCTTAGGCTTCTTTATTTTTATCAATATCATTAACTTGATGCATGTAAAAGTCTTTGGGGAAATGGAATTTGCCTTTTCCATCATCAAAATTTTAGCCATTATCGGTATGATTGGTTTTGGCGCATACTTACTCGCAAGTGGTCATGCTGGAGAAACCGCTTCTGTGAGTAATTTGTGGGCTTTGGGTGGCTTTTTCCCTCATGGCTTATCTGGCTTAGTCATGGCAATGGCAATTATTATGTTCTCTTTTGGTGGCATTGAATTGGTTGGTATTGCTGCAGCAGAAACCAAAAATCCAACGCAAACCATTCCTAAAGCTGTTAATCAAATTGTTTACCGTGTTTTGCTATTTTATATTTTGACTATTTTTATATTATTGTCACTGTTTCCATGGAACCAAATTGCTGAAGGCGGTAGCCCCTTTGTCTTAATTTTTGATTCTTTGGGCAGCCAAGGCGTGGCAACTGTACTCAATTTTGTAGTACTCACTGCAGCAATTTCTGTTTATAACGGTACGAGTTATGGCACAAGTCGCATGTTGCTCGGACTTTCAGAACAAGGCAATGCGCCAAAATTTTTAAGTAAAATCAATAAGCGTGGTATTCCTTATACGGCTATTTTAGTCTCAGCACTGGTTACTGCAATTTGTGTATTATTAAATTATTTATTTCCAGACAAAGCTTTCAAATTGCTCATGAGCCTTGTTGTTTCTGCCATTGTGATCAATTGGATGGTGTTATCACTGACTCATTTGAAATTTAAAAAGCGCATGATTCAATTACAAAAAATGACGCTTTTTCCAAGCCTCATGTACCCTCTGAGTAATTATATCTGCGTTATTTTTATGCTCGGTATTCTTTGTATTATGTGGATGACGCCCGATATGCGTATTGCAGTTTTGCTGATTCCACTCTGGATTTCATGTTTAAGTTTAGCCTATTGGTTAAAACAAAAAAGAGTGAAATCTTAATATTAAATAATTGAATTGCAATACTATATTGCATGCTAATCGGCAAAGTCTTGAAAATAAAATTGAGGTACACAATGCATCTTGAGTGGCACCCTTCCGCTAAAGATGCATTGCATACAATCAAAGCCAATCTCCCAAATGCCTTTGATTGAATAGGATTATTTTAATACGCTGCACTATAGAATGTTTCCCGAATTTAGGTTTAATCTTTCTATTTTTCAGAATAAAATTTCATTTTTTCAATCATTTTTGAAAATATTTTTTGTGACAATCGATATGAATGACAACCGATACTCTCTAGACAAAATTGACCGAAAAATTTTATCGGCACTTCACAAAGATGGTCGTTTGACCATTGCACAACTTGCAGATTTGGTAGGTTTATCATCCTCACCGTGTTGGACACGAGTTAAACGCCTTGAAAATTTAAAAATTATTGAAGGTTATTCAGCAAATATTAATCCCAAAGCGATTGGTATCGATGAGTTATTTTTCATTGAAATTACGCTTGAACGTCATGATGATGAAATTTTAGAAGATTTTAGTGATGCTTTAGCCAATATGCCCGAAGTCGTAGAAGCACACCTAGTCACAGGTGATTATGATTATTTGGTTAAAGTTGCTGTGAAAAATGCAGAGCATTATGAGCGATTCTTACGTAAAAACTTATATTCAATGAAAGGAATTCGCCATACTCGGACTATCTTTGCATTAAGACCACTTAAAATAGCCAATAGTGCTGACTTAATGATGATTGAGTAATTCTGTAATGTAGATCAAGACCATATACTTATCAATATGGTCTTGATCTACCATAAATGGCTAATCAATAAACCCATCTTTTTTAAGTTGTTTCTCAGACAAATATTCACGAATAACCAATGTTGTAATCACAATAACGACCACCAATATTCCTGCCGTTAATGTCAGCTTAGCAAAAACTTCTACACAGAGTAGTTTAAACAATAATTGTGCAATCGAAAAACAACGCCCATAAATTAAAATATTTAATGCACTAAAGATACCGTATTCCACTTATTTCGCTCTAAAATCACAATATAAGCTTCGTGTTTCCAAAAAATTGATAGATATAGAATATCTTTTCCGTAGTCTTTACTTCCCAAGCTTCGGTAGTATTTTAATTTAAAAAAAATTGTAAATTTTATTGAATCAACTTTTCAAGAACCCAATAACAATAAGCAAAGAATACTTTCTTGATAGCTAATTGCCTTATATTCTTTTATGTTTAAACTTCTATATTATTAATGTTAAATATTTCATAAATTTATGTTTACTATGCATATTTATAACCAATATTAAAAGAATATATTCCGTGATAAATATTCCAATTTATGCTTTAATACTCATAGTATGAGATGAGCCTCTACAGTATGTGCCCTAGATGCACATACGACTAGCCCCTAACCATGGGGCTTTTTAATGTCTATCTTTAGATTATTTACATTATCATTCCAAAAATACGATTAAAAAAAGCACCTTGAGGTGCTTTTTTATTTTTAAGATAAAATTAGAAATATTAGCTCAAAATACCAATTGAAAATTGAATGACAAAAGCATTCACAATATCCACGAAAAATGCCCCGGTAAGTGGAATAATCAAAAAGGCCTTATGTGATGCACCATAAGTATTGGTTACTGCTTGAATATTAGCAATCGCAGTTGGTGTCGCTCCTAAGTTAACGCCACATTGCCCTGCACAAAGTACAGCTGCATCGTAATTTTTACCCATAATGCGAAAAGTCACAAAGTACAAATAGAGTGCCAAAAATATCGTCTGAACAATTAAGATAATGACTAAAGGCCCTGCTAAATCTGCCAAGAGCCATAATTGTAATGACATTAATGCCATGGCTAAAAACAGTGCTAGTGAGGCATTACCAAAGACATCAATACAGCGCTCAAAGACCTGAACCTTCAAACCATGTTCTAAAATATTACGTAAAATTACACCACACATTAGTGCCCAAACAAACGTGGGTAATTCAAACCACTGTCCTTTAGCCAGTGCTGTCATGAAGTAAGCAAAGCTGATACAGATGGCGAACATCCCCATAGTTTTTACCGCATCATCGGCTGTAATTAAGCGGGTCTTTTCTGGATACTCGAACGGCGCTGTTTGTGATGCAGGTGGAGCTTCTTTTCGACCTATTTCAGGGGAAAGCTCTTCCGCCAATTTGTAGCGACGTATTAGGAATTTTGCCACTGGCCCACCCATCATACCGCCAATGACTAAACCAAATGTAGCACTCGCCATACCTAAGGCAATAGCCCCTTGTACGCCATGTTCCTGCTCAAAAACCGTTCCCCATGCCCCCGCTGTGCCGTGCCCACCTGTTAAAGTAATAGAACCTGTAATTAAACCCATCAAAGGATCCAAACCTAAAGCTTTAGCAAGACTTATACCGACTACATTTTGCAGCAAGACAAAAATCACCACGCAAACCAAAAATATAAGTAGTGATTTACCTCCTTCTTTGAGTTTAACCAAGCTTGCACTTAAACCTACAGAGGTAAAAAACATCAGCATAAATATTTGCTGAATTTTAGTGTCAAAATTAACCGTAACATTAAAACTTTTGAATAATAAGTAGGTAATTAAAGCCACAACTAAGCCACCTGCAACAGGTTCAGGAATATTGTATTTCTTCAGGATGCTAACTTTGTTGACAAATATATAACCAACAAGGAGTACTGCAACGGCAGCAACTATGGTCATGAAGGCATCGAATTGATAATTCATACGATATCCAATAAGTCTTATTTATCTAATTTTAAACGGATTAGTACGTTATGGACAGGACTTTATTTTCCACTTTGATATTTTACTTATACTAAGATAATTATTTATACAAATTACATAAAGGAAAAATATCGAAAATTAGACCAAAATCTTGATCTAATTTATTAAAATCATGGGCAATGTCTATAATTTAGCTTTATGCATTAAAAATTCTATAGTTAGATATTTCAATAAAGTAAAAACCTTTGAGTATATTATTTAAAAATTAATGATATAGAGTGCAAATAAAAAATTACTTAGAATCTATATCATACACCCAGTTTCTAGCTTGCTGGTCTGTAGTAGTTTCACAAACATAATAATTGTCATCTCTTAAATCAGGATGAAAAATTTCCAATTTTCGATACATCACTTGCTTTGAGCTTTCTAAACATTCAAATTTATCACCTTGATCTTTCAAAGCTGAACCATTCAGAAAGCCACCAATACATAAAAATCGAGTTTGTTTTGCCATTTGCTACGTCAACTTTTTGAAAAATATAATATGAAAATAAAAAATAATTAATGTTCAGTAATGTAAAGATCGTGATATCTTTTAAATCAATTAAGCATAATCCTATTTAATTATATTCAATACTAAGTATTAACATTATAGCATCAAAATATTAAGTAAAACCTATTTTCACATTCAATTGGTGTTTACTAAATTCAAAATAGTTCCTCATAAAAATATCAATATCTTGATTATATTCTTTTCTAATGCAACCAGAATTCTCGATTGCTATTTTTCTAACTTCATCTTCCAGATTAAACCAATAATCACTTCCAAAAAAATCTTTCGGAATATTTTTTACTAATTTATACTTAATAATATATTGTGACCAATCACTTCCAAAAACACTCATACTATTCACTAATAATAATGCTTGCTCAAATGTATTTAATTGTACTCTAAAGTTTTTAATATAAGATTTTTTTTGATCTAATGATAAGTCTTGATCAGAGTCAATAAACTTCACAATGTGAAACATATTTCTGAAATAATGTCCTAATCTTGACTGATGCCCCCAAATAGTTTGAACTTAAATTTAAAGTTTTCTTTAACATCGTTTCTAAATTTCTCATCTGAAAACAATCCAATGACATCATCAACATTAAAGTTATTTTCAAATTTCAGCAGATAATTCTTTAAAATTTTGCTTGACCGATCCCCACATCCTAAAAACATGATTAAAAAAGCTATATTTGCATAAATAATTTTCTCATTTATACCAATACAATTTATTTTTTTGAATATTTCATATTTATCCATTTTTTTAAGTATAATTAATAGTTTTTTGTCACGTTCAGATATATTTTTTATTTTAAAATTTACTAATTTATATTGTTCACAATATTTTTTTATACATAATATTTTTACAATACTTTCTATTTCTCTAAACATATTTAAAATAACTTTCGAACCTTCCAATTTAGAATTTTCTAAATCAATAACCATTCCATTTACATTTTCTTTATGCATAGTTAGTAAATGATAAAATCTATCTTCCAATCTTTGTTGTTTTACTCTTTTCACTTCTTCCATATAAACATTATATGAATACTTAACAGCTAAAACTGTAAGTAAAACTATAATCAACGATGTAATACCAGATATATAACTACCAATATATCCAACATTTACAATGTAACTATCTTGATTAGATACATTTATTCGTTGTACGGCAGTAATAAGGACTTTTAATATAAATCCACCTATTACCATAAATACAAGTATCAATAATCTTTTTATCTGCTCATTCATATAAATTTAAAAAAAAGGGCTGAATAATCAACCCTTATTTTATACCACTTAATTATTAATTTTCAATAAATTAAGTCAACTGAGCAGCAGCAATTTTCTTCGTATCAATATCTTTAGCAGCATCTGTATACTCGCCCATCTTATCGAAGCTTAAGTATTGGTAGATGTCAGCAGACATGCTGTCAATTTGAGCAGCATATTCTTGATATTCTGCAGGTGTTGGTAATTTACCAAGTACCGCAGCAACAGAAGCAAGTTCAGCAGACGCTAAATAAACATTAGCACCTTGACCTAAACGGTTCGGGAAGTTACGCGTAGAAGTCGAAACACAAGTTGTGTTCGGTGCTACACGTGCTTGGTTACCCATACACAATGAACAACCTGGCATTTCAGTACGCGCGCCAGCTTTACCATAGATGTTATAGAAACCTTCTTCCATCAATTGGTGTTCATCCATACGAGTTGGAGGAGCAATCCAAAGACGAGTGTTCAACACGCCGCCAGGAACTTTCTCTAACAACTTACCAGTAGCACGGAAGTGACCAATGTTTGTCATACATGAACCAACGAATACTTCGTCAATTTTCACGCCTTGAACGTCAGATAACAATTTTGCATCATCTGGATCGTTTGGACAGCAAAGAACTGGTTCAGTAATTGTCGCAAGGTCAATTTCATATACTTTCGTATATTCAGCGTCAGCATCAGCTTTAAGAAGTGATGGATTAGCCAACCATTTTTCCATGTTTTCAACACGGCGCGCCATCGTACGAGCATCGCCATAACCTTGAGAAATCATCCACTTCAACATTGTGATGTTAGATTTCAAGTATTCAGCAACTTTCTCTTCAGAAAGCGTGATTGAACAACCAGCAGCTGAACGTTCAGCAGAAGCATCAGAAAGTTCGAATGCTTGCTCAACAGTCAGGTCATTTTCCATTTCTGTTAAGTCGATCTCAAGGATACGACCAGAGAAGATGTTTTTCTTACCTTTCTTCTCTACAGTTAAATCACCTTGTTGAATCGCAACATAAGGAATTGCATGTACAAGGTCACGTAGTGTGATACCAGGCTGCATTTTACCTTTGAATTTCACAAGAATAGATTCAGGCATATCAAGTGGCATAACACCAGTTGCTGCAGCAAATGCTACAAGACCAGAACCCGCTGGGAATGAAATACCAATTGGGAAACGAGTATGTGAGTCACCACCTGTACCAACAGTATCCGGCATTAACATACGGTTTAACCAAGAGTGGATAATACCGTCGCCTGGGCGTAAAGATACACCACCACGGTTCATGATGAAATCAGGAAGCGTGTGTTGCATTTGAACGTCAACTGGTTTTGGATAAGCAGCTGTGTGACAGAAAGATTGCATAACTAGATCAGCAGAGAAACCTAGGCAAGCTAAGTCTTTCAATTCGTCACGTGTCATTGGACCAGTTGTATCTTGCGAGCCAACAGTCGTCATCTTAGGTTCACAGTAAGTACCTGGAAGTACACCTTGACCTTCTGGAAGACCACAAGCGCGACCAACCATTTTCTGTGCTTGAGTAAAGCCTTTGCCTGTTGCAGCAGGTTGAACTGGCGCACGGAACAAAGTAGAAACTGGAAGACCTAAAGCTTCACGCGCTTTAGTCGTTAAGCCACGACCAACGATCAAGTTGATACGGCCACCAGCACGAACTTCATCAAGAAGAACTGGCGTTTTCAATTCAGCTTCAGCAATCACAGCGCCGTTTTTAGATGCAGTTACTTTAGCAGCAGCATGATCAATATTTAGAACGATTTCGTCGCCCATGTTCATGTTTGCAACATCAATTTCGATTGGCAATGCGCCAGCATCTTCCATTGTGTTGAAGAAAATCGGAGCGATTTTAGAACCTAAGCAATAACCACCGTCTTTTTTGTTCGGGATGTGCGCAATGTCATCACCAAAGAACCAAAGAACTGAGTTCGTTGCAGATTTACGGCTTGAACCTGTACCAACAACATCACCAACATAAGCAACTTGGTTGCCTTGTGCAATAAGTGCTTTAATTTGGTTAAGTGGACCAACTTCACCAGGAACTTCTGGATTAATACCATCACGTTCATTTTTCAACATTGCATTTGCGTGCAATGGAATATCTGGACGGCTCCAAGCGTCTTGTGCAGGTGACAAGTCGTCTGTGTTTGTTTCGCCAGTTACTTTGAAAACTGTAAGTTTAATTTCTTCTGGAACATCTTTACGAGTAGTGAACCATTCAGCATCTGCCCAAGACTGCATAACAGCTTGTGCATTGGCATTGCCCGCTTTTGCTTTATCAGCAACGTCATGGAATGCATCAAATACAAGAAGCGTTTTTTTCAATGCTTCTGCAGCTAAACCAGAAAGCTCTGCATCATCAAGTAATTCAACTAAAGGTGCAACGTTATAACCACCAAGCATAGTACCTAGTAAGTAAACCGCACGTTCTTTAGAAACTAATGGTGAAGTTGCTTCGCCTTTAGCAACGGCTGTTAAGAAAGCAGCTTTTACGTATGCAGCTTGGTCAACACCTGCTGGAATACGATTTTCAAGTAAATCGACTAAGAATGCTTCTTCGCCTGCTGGTGGATTTTTTAACAACTCTACCAAGTCAGCAGTTTGAGCATCGTCAAGTGGCTTCGGTGGGACTCCGAGTGCGGCACGTTCAGCAACGTGTTGGCGGTAAGCTTCTAGCACGGTTTATTCCTCTTTTTTAAAAAATTGCCTCTGAATTCCAGCTTGTCAAAAGCTTCACAGGCAATATGGACAGTCAAATTTTACTAAAAATCAAGCCAAAAGTTAATGCAAAGATCGTGTTAATTCGTGATGACCATTATTTTATAAATAAATACTCATCTGATTGTCATATTAAACAACATATTCTTTGAAATAACTTTTCATTTGATGCCGAAATTCACTATTTTTCAGCATTTTTGAAAAATAGATGTTTAATTCGCCTTATTTTGTCAAAAGTTTTCTATTTACAAAAAATAGATTTATTTTTACATTACTTTTGACTTGATTGAGCAACAAAAAAAGCAACTCAATGTTGCCTTTTTTATCTGTAAAAGTACATTACACCTTAGTGTACAGTGGTTTTCGCTAAATAGCTTTTAAGTTGATCACGACATCCTTCAAATTTGATTTGAATTTCATCTTGATGTTGCATGGCATGATCAGCACAGGAAAATGTGATATTAACTTGAAATAATTTGGCTTGCTCATCAATAACATTTTGAAATACGACTTGATCACCAAGGCTAAGCACATAATGACTGCCACCAACGATCGCAACACCCTGTTCGTCTTCTAACAATAAATCTGCATTGTGTAAGTATGCGACTACTTTCATCTCCACCACTCCTTTGCAAACATCTATTTTAATATTTTATATATGCTTTTCTCTTTTTATGCTAATCACTTTTTCTGACAATACTTGTTTATAATTCACACTTATAAGATATAAAAAAACCGTTCCTTAGAACGGTTTGTAATCGGGCATCTTTTTCGGATCATGTGGTGTGTTGACACATTGCTCATAAGCTTCTTTTTTAAATCGTGCCTGAACTGCATCTTTATCTGCTTTTAACTCAGCATCAGGTAAAGCATAGATCTTTTCAAGGTATTCCAAAACAAAACCTTTAGTCGTAGCATCTGTCACTTTGTTTGCATAGTCTATTGCTTGTTGTTTGGTAATGCCATTTTGACGATCGAGCGCAATCGTTCGTGCAGCATTTCCAATACTTGTGCAGTAACCTTGCCAAATTTCTTCAGGGGTTGCAGGTTTCTTTTCGGCACAACCTGACACCAATAGTGCAGCACTTATGCTCAAGATCACTAAACTTTTCATTACATTCTCCTGTTGCGACATATCATACTGAAAAAACTTTCTAAAAGGGATATTTTCCAAATTTTCATCGATTGATTGCTTTTTCATACGCATGAAAAAGCTCGAAGCACTTAAGGTTATCGAGCTTTTATCAAATTTAGAAACGCCAATGATAGAACACGTCTATGGCTTTTTCGAGTGATTGACTTGCTTCAAGATACAAACGTTGATTCATTTGATAACGTAAGGTTAATTTATTAACAGGAGTAAATACCCCAACACCATAACGAATATATAAGTCAGGTGTAATATAGCCCGTCAAACTGACTTGTGTATCATCTCCTGTACCTTGTGCGTCAAGTGCCAAGCCACTTAAACCAAAAGTCTGACCAATTTGATTGGTAAAGGCGCGTGTACCTCCTAAACCTAAACTAATTCCTGCCGCTGCAATGGTATTATTAACATCGGACTTAAAGCCATCGGCATTGCTTAATCCACTCGATCCTTCATTAATTCGCCCTGTAATCAAGGCATTCATTGCTTCTTGATCCGATAAGCCTGCATCATTATAAACTTGAATATTTGGGCTCACCGCTGTGCCTGTAACACGAACTCCTACAGTACTACCCTGAATCACTTTGGTTGCATCTACGTCGAGCGTTGGATTGGACAATGCTCCATTAAAACGCGCAATTGCACGATTCAAATCTAACCGCTGACCATAAGCTTCAATGGTCACTTTACGTCCTACACCAATCGCACCATTGGCACGCATTGCTGTTTCAAGCCCTCGTTGGGTCAAATACACACGCCCAAGTAGTGGAATACGACTATTAAAGCCCTGAAAAGTAACCTTATCACCTAATTTCACATCGACATCAGCACGTATATCCCAAGGCTGTGCTGCTTTGAGTAAGGCAAGTTGATCTTGACCTTCACGAACGATACGAGCATCTGGACTCACATTAATCACTGTTGCACTCGCCTCAGGCATTGAAATGAGCGCAGCAGGAATTGTTACATTTCCTTTGACAGTTAAGCGTTTACTTAATGGCAATACATCTACAGACAACTCAGTATCAACCAAAGCGGTCACTAATGAAGCCTGTTGAATCACTAACTTATCGCCTTTTAATGTCAATTGAATATGTGGATCATTTTTCCAATTTATACCGCCCGTTAACGTCCCTACACCACGACCACTGTTAAATGCACCATTAATTGTTGCAACATCTTGGCGAATCGAAGAATAGACTTGAATATTGGTTAGGTTTACAGGCAGTGAAATCATGCTGATACTGCCATTTTTCAGACGCATTTCCCCATCAAATAATGGTTTGCTTAATGTGCCTGAAATTTTACCCGCAAGTGCCAACGTCCCGTCCATTTTACGGACATCAGCGATAAACGGTTTTAATATTTTCAACTGCACATCATTAAATGCCACTTCACCACGCATTGGTTTTGCATCGGTATAAGGATCAATAATGACATTGGCATAGCCTGTACCAATATTGGGTGCTTTCAAATCCACACGCATTTGCAAGCCACTCGGTATACTTTTCGCAATAATACTTGCCTCATCATAGCTAAGTGTTGAAGCAGCATCATCAGGATCGTCAGCAGCAACACCAATGACGCCACTTTTCGTGACCATTTTGACATCAATTTTAGGACGCGTACCTTGTGCCCAAGAGGCTTTAGCATAACCATTGAGCTTGCCTGTCATAGCTAAGCCTTCTGGCATAAATGCACCAAAGTCTTTCAAATCGAGATTTTTGGTTAAGAATGACACATTGCCTTTAGTTTGACTCGCACGAATGGGTTGATCAAAACACAATTGGCTTTGTTGACTCGACCAACAGTGCTGTCCAACATACAGTTCTTTATTTGCAGTGGTATAAATAATTGGTGCATTTTGATCTTGTATAAGATGTACACGCACAGAGTCAAACTCACCTTTTTGAACTTGCCCGAGCCAATCATTTTGTGCATTAAAACCACCCGCCATTTGCACATAAAATTTTGAATAGTAGTTCCAACCTTGTAATTGGATTAGATGTGCTTTTCGTGTTCCCGATAACGTCAATGCGGCATATTGAATTTCACGACCACCACTTCGTAAAGTATCCATTTGCGCAACCATTTTTGCTGGCGTCGTCATTGATGTTGGTAATTCACCTTTTAAACTCAGTTTTTTGATACTCAAACTATTTTGATAACCAAAATTATCTATGGCAAGATTTGCCGTTGCACTCAAACTTGGTTTGGCTTTTATATTTAAATAACCATGTGCTGTACCACGTAAACCTGGATATAACTCATATAGAGCTGGTGCATTGATATTTAAGCGTAAGTTTTGGGAATTCCCAGTCGCTTGAAGCTGATTATTAGCATAAGCAAGTAATAAGTTATTGGCTTCAAATTGTGTCGGAACAAAACCATTTTGATCACTATTTAAAATGACAGCCAAATTACCACGTCCACGCAAAGGCTTATTATTGATCATACCTGCAACATTGAGCTGTTCAATGTTGATTTTCTTGATTTGATCACTCCATATACCTTGCGTTTTTACATTACCAGAGACTTCACCACGAACGGATGAAACAAAATATTGTGGTTTAAAGTGTATCAATGAAGCATTAATATTCCAGCCAAAACCATTGGCAATTTGCACCATTCCACTCGCAACCACTTTACCTGCGGCACCATCGTGTTGCAGGTTTTCAATATTGAGCAACTCAGGTGTACCTGAAACCTTAAATTTCAATACGCCATTGCCCTGTGGGAATTGACTCGTATTTAATGCACCATCGTATTTCACTGCAAAACTTTTAAAACCACCGCCTGCTTTTTCGTTATTAAAGATAAGGGCAGCTGTACTTGTTCCTGTCAGTTTCAATGTTTCAGCTTTGGCTTGATTGACCATTTTGCCTGTTAAATCAATCGACTGAAATTGAATAATTTGCTGATTTGGCACAGCATAACCATTGGCTTTAACTTGACCATTCAATGAATTGATTGGTGCTGCACTTGCAATACTTTGCGGATTAAAGTTTTGTGCGTTTAATAATGCATTCCATTTTAGTTGACGTTTTTCATCAGGTAGCTCAATCACGGCATTACCCGTTAAACGACCTTGATCTGCCTGATAGCTAAACTCAGGAATGTGTAAATTATTATCTTTTAAATCTAACTTCGCTTGATATTGTCCCGCAGGCAATGTCGCTTGCTCATGCTTACCAATGGTTGTTGCAACTTGAATGTTCTGCTGTCCTTCAACCAATGCCAATTTTACATTGCCCGAGTCACTACTTAGCCATCCAATATAAGGCATCGCCCGATCAATATTTTTCCACTGAACATCCATCAATATTGGCTGTGCTTTTTTCGCTTTTTCTTCAGCCTGTGTAAGGTTTAAATTCCAAGTTTCAAACTTGTCAAAATCAACATTTGCACCTATTTGCATACCTTCTTTTAATGCACCTTTCGAGGCAATATTGGCATCTAATGATGGTGGTAAAAAGTCTCGAATCGCTTGTGGAATAATTTTATCTTTCGGACTAATACGATCTAAACGCCCTTTAAGATCCCAATGCACATGATCTTCCCAACTCACCATACCTGCTAAATTAATCGCACCACCCATCAATTGACCATTTAGATTGGTAATATTCAATTGATTTAATAAATCGGTACTCATTGAAGCCGTATATTGACCTTGTGGAATATTTTTTCCACTAATATCCGTTTGCACATCTAAATTGAGCTGTTCAATATTACCATTAAATGTCGCTGTGCCTTTTTTAGACATTAATTCTTGATCTAATAACAATGGCCAGTGATAGTCTTTGAAAATCAATCCACCTTTCATTGGCACATGTGTACGCATGGGATGAACCACTGCCCAACCTGTCAGCATATCGGGTGTTTTTGTCGCAATACCCGCTTTAATCGTATCTAAAGTACCGCGAGCATCGACATAAATATCTTCAACATTTAGGCTTTTCAGTGATGGTAATTTTACAATTGCTCTCGCATTAATTGGATATTTACCTGAAAAATCCATTGAACCTGTTGCATTTCGTACAGATAAATAACCCATATCTGTTTTTGCATTTTCAAAGGTTAATTGAGTTCCTGCCCACAATGCTTCATGCAACTCAATATCATTAAAATCGACTTTAACACCTGATGATGTTGCAATCTGCAAATGATCAACCGTTGCATCATCAATACGTAATACAAAAGGTAATTTAATTGGAGTAAATTTGAAGGGTTCATCCGATGGTGGCGATTTCATAATAATTCGGAGATTATTGACATCACCGTGGCTTAAATGAATTTCTTTATTCACAATAGCACGCCAACCAAGTGATACGTCAGCCCGATCAATTTTGATATCGACAGGTTTTAAACTCACAATAATATTTTTTAAAATAATTCCCTTGAGTAAATTCCCACTTTCATATTGATACTGAATAATACTTTGTTTTGATAAAACACGATCAAGTAAAAAACGACTTCCCTTGTCCGTTGAAAACATCAGCGTCAAAGTCCCGACTAAAATCAACAACAAAACACCAATCCACACCAAAGAACGGCGTAACATACTACGCTTCTGCTTAGGCGTCATTTTAGGTTCTTCCTGTGGTGTGTTAGGTTCTTGCTGTTCAATTTCAGCCATAATATTTCAGTAATCCTGTCTTATTGTTAAGTTTTAAAATTAAAGTTGCGGACCAATAAAGAAGTGTAAACGTATTGGATGCCCTTCATCTGAAAGACCTGATGCCACATCTAAACGTATTGGTCCAATCGGGGATTTCCAACGAATTCCTAAACCTAAACTATATTCAACATCATTATTAAATTTTTGGTCAAAAGCATTACCAAAGTCAGTAAAGATAGCTGCACGCCATCCGTCTTTAAACTGATAGTTATATTCCAATGAGCCTACAGCTAGACCTTGTCCACCGACTTTATAGCCAAACTCTTCAGGTGATAAACTCTTATAATCAAAACCACGTAGGCTTTGATCTCCACCAGCAAAGTAACGTAAATTATACGGTACTTTTTCAAAATCATCGGCAAAGATGTAGCCTAACTGTGTTCCACCAATCAGTTGATGTACATCGTTTTGACCAAAGCTATAAAGTGCTTTCCATGTCGCATCGACAATCGCCATATTAGTATCGGTCAGTAATTTGTCACTACCCAACTGAACTTTATAAGTCTGTTTAAAACCCTGCGTTGGGTTTAGACGATTGTCACTATTGGTTTTACTGACTTGATAACCAACCAACAAAGATTGTTGCTCAGGCTTTGCGCCAGGAATGACAAACGCATCGGGTAAATCTGCTTCATTCGTAATATCACCTTCTTGCGTGATACGATCTAAACGATAGCGCATTCCAAAAATATGTTGCCACTCTTTTCTTGAACCTTTAATAATACGGTCTGCACCAAAAACGGCTGACTCAATGAGAAGGTTTAAATTATTCCCGACTTCATCTCGTTCTTCTCGTTCATAACCACCAACAATGCTAACGTAGTCATTGAGTGGATGGTTATAAGGAATGTTGTATTTCCCATCAAATGCCTGTCGAATTTGTGAAAGCTCCATATTGGCATCAAATGAATGTCCACGATTGTTCACAATTGCACGTCTATACTGACTACGTAAACGGACACCCGTATCCGTTCCATAACCTACACCTGCCTCTAGGTTATTCAACTTATCTGCATTTAGCGTGACGATGACAGGAATCTTTTGATCGATACGTGCTTGTTGTTGTAAGCGTTCAGTTTCAGCTTCCTTATCTTGTTGTTGTGTTTGTTGCATACGCGCAGCAGGCAATTGCTCTTCAGGCGTCGTTCCTGCAAAAGTTTGCTCATCAACTAGATTTTGTGTTACTTCTTCGCTAGATGTAGTAGCTACTTTCTTACCACTATCTGCCATCAACGCACCTTCACTGATTTTTCGCTCATCAACAAGCGCTTGTAAATCAGGAGGTAATTCTAATGGTTTTTGAATTGGATCAGGTCTAACAGCATCAACCAAGGTATAGTTAAAATAACGCGTATTGGTCAAGTTATTTGACAAAGTATTGACACGCCAAGCCGTATAATCTGCACCATCTTTCCAAGGGGCAAGTTTTTCTAAAATATCCAAATCTACGGGCAATGGCTTGCTTGGATCGCTCATGCGAAACTCAACTTCACCAATTTTATAACGATTGCCTGTTTCATATTTCAAATTTATATCGGCTTTATTTTGTGGCTGTAAAACCTTAAGATCATGTAAACGCCAATAACTGTCAAAGAAACCATTGTTGGTTGCAGCTTCAACAATTCGTGCCTTAGTATTTTCATATAAACCGTGATTGAGAATATCACCAGGCTCTTGATCAGGTAAAACACGGATTACTTGTAATTGTGGTAAATTTTCACCTGCTCCACTAAATTCAATATTCTGCTCGCCAATAAGCACAGGATCATTACGAGTAACAGTGACTTTTAACTTATTATCACTTTGTTTTTTAAACTTAAATTGAGCATTATAATAGCCAACAGCTTGTGCTGCCTGATTAGCAAGCGTACGCAACTGTGGTACAGATGAATTAAAGTCTGAAAATGCCTCTACCGTAAAAACGGATAATTTAGCTTTAATGTTGGCAGCCAAAGGAACGGTTGCTCCCTCAACCTCGACATGAATTTTTTCCATCACAACTGTGTTATCTTTTTTAGGCCCAATCTTCTTTACAATACGTTGAAATACATTGAGCTTTTGTGTGTCTTCTTCAACTACCTCTTGATTATAGTCTATAAAAGTTCGTCCCGATTCATTTTCAGACACTTGAATTTGACTATCTGCACGAATATCTTGAATCAATGAATCAACATTAATTGGCGCTTGTCCAATATCAATCAGCTCTTGTTGAGTCGGATCAGCAATAATCATCTCTGGCTGCTTGCTCATACCATGACGGAAATTCAATGCTTCCGTTTTAGCTTCTTCTGCAACTTGATTGATTTCGGCAGCAAATGCAGGATCAATCTGACTAGCAGGTAATTCTTCTAAATCATCAAATGTAATTGGCTTAAAACCCTGATCACTATTTGGATTTTTTTGTTGCTGCTGCAACATTAGTAAACTATCAATTTCCGCAGCTTGCTGTGTCTGATCTTCAGCTTGCGTTAATTTCTCATCAATTAACGCAATCTTGCTTGCAGGCAATCCTTGTTGTTGAGCGGCATCTTCAAGTTGTTGCGAAAATTGAGAATTTTTTAACCCTAAACTTGAATCATTTAAATTTGGCAGTGGAATGATTTTTTCTACAGTCGCACCACTCGTTGATGCAACATCAACAGTCGTATCCTGTTTTACATCTACAGATAAATCTTGTGCATAAACATTAGGTACAACAAATGCACTTAAAAAAATACTGTTCAATAAGAGTTTATTGATATCATTTGTGCTAAAGATGCTATACATGCAATGCGCAAGAACGGATTTTTTAAATTTAATTTTTGCTGGCATACCAGGCTCTATAGCAGAGAAATTTAATCTATGAAGAAACATATATCAGAAAATATCGAAAGCATACACACTATATTCATGGATGCTAGGTTCGATCCCCTGTGTTATGCACTGTAAGTTCAAGTTTTTACTGATTTAACAGTTCAGTTGAACACAAAAAGTATGATACATGATTTTTCTTTAGAGTTACTATTTCATCACATTTCTTAATAAAACTAATCGAAGTCAAATGACCATGGATAAAAATCAACACATTCTGAGTACACGGCGCTTTCTTCCGATGTTCCTTACTCAGTTTTTCGGTGCTTTGAATGATAATGTCTTTAAACAGTCATTATTGTTGGTCATTACCTACGGATGGATTCAGCACAGTGGCAACGTGAGCACCATGAATAATTTGGCTGCTTTATTGTTTATTTTGCCCTATTTTATTTTTTCAGCAACCGCAGGACAAATTGCCGATAAATATGAGCGTTCATCTTTAGTTCGTAAAATTAAAGTGCTTGAAATCATCATTATGTTGATTGCAACAGTTGGTTTTTTATTGGGTAATATTTTTATCTTATTGTTTGCATTATTTTTAATGGGTACACATAGTACTTTTTTCGGTCCCATTAAATACGCTATTTTACCCGATATATTAAAACCACAAGAGTTGATGTCGGGTAATGCATTGTTCCAATCGGGTACATCTATCGCTATTCTAATTGGGATGATTTTAGGTGGGGCTGTGATTTCCTCATCACAAGGCAATTTATGGTGGATCAGTCTAACAGTCACCATGATTGCGGTGATTGGTTACATCTGTAGTACCTTCGTTTTAAAACAAAATGTTACTGAAAATGATATAGAAATTGATTGGAACTTTTTCCGCACGAGCATTCAAACTATTCGTTATGCGAACAGCCTTCCTTTGGTTTTTTTGGTTTTACTCGGCAACTCTTGGTATTGGTTTTATGGTGCAACCTACTTAACCCAAATTCCACAACTGACACAGCAAAATTTACATGCATCCGAAAATGTCGTAAGTCTACTCCTTACTCTGTTTTCAGTCGGCATTGGAGTCGGATCATTATTATGTCGAAAAGTTGGTGGCAATGAAGTCAATATTCGCATGGTGCCTTTTGGTGCAATAGGTTTAACGGTATTTGCGTTGTATTTAGCAGCAAGTTTAGCCTTTGTTCCTGAACGTACAGGTGAGCTGATGAATATTGCTCAAATGTTCACATCAGGTTTCGCTTATTATCATGTGATGATTGCTGTGACTTTACTCGGAATCAGTGGCGGTTTTTATATTGTTCCTCTGTATGCGATGATGCAAGCCTATGCACCACGTAGCCACCGTGCACGTGTCGTTGCTGCCAATAACATCTTTAATGCGATTTTCATGGTCAGTTCAGCAATTTTTTCAATTATTATCTTAAGTATTCTGAAAATTGATATTAAAATTCTATTTTGTATTACGGCAATTCTCAGTGCCATTTTCAGTTTTTGGTTATTGGCTCGTTTAAAACCGCTTGCAGCCACCACTCAAGTTTCCTTGGAGGACTAATATGCGTCAATATACAGGCATCGACAAACTCATCAACTCCTTTGATCAAGCATTACGCAGTCTTGTTCCTGGTGCAACCTCTGCACAGCGTAGCAATCCATCTGAAGGTACGACTACACAACTTGCAGTCAGTGAAGCTCGCCATGTTGCAGGGCTAATGCGTGTCAATCATAGTGGTGAAGTTTGCGCACAAGCCTTATATCACGGTCAAGCACTCACGGCGAAACTACCTAAAGTACGTCAGGAAATGGAATTTGCAGCCATTGAAGAACAAGATCATTTGGCTTGGTGTGAAGACCGCTTAAAAGAATTGGACAGTCATACCAGTTTATTTAATCCTGTTTGGTATGGCCTATCTTTTGGTATGGGTGCTTTAGCAGGTATTGCTGGTGATAAATATAGTCTAGGTTTTGTCGCAGAAACTGAACGCCAAGTAAGCCTCCACCTACAACAACATATTAGTGAACTTCCTCCACAAGATGAACGTTCTCGTAAAATTTTAGTACAAATGAATGAAGATGAATTGCATCATCGTGATACGGCTTTAAATGCAGGTGGTGTCGATTTACCAGCACCAGTGAAAATTACGATGACGGCTATTTCTAAATTAATGACAAAGACGAGTTATTTTATTTAAAAAAATTTCTTATCTGGATTCCTAAAAAGCTCACAAATGTGAGCTTTTTATTTAATCTAAAAAATCTACATTTAGTCCCCTCTAAATTTAAAGATAATTCAACTTAAAATTAAAAGATTTTAGAATATAAAAATTAATGATCCAAAATATTAATTATAAAATTTAAATTACTTTAATTTATTATTTTAGTTACTTCTTATTAAAAACTATAAAAAATTAATATGTATAATTCAGAACATTACATTAAAAATTAAAAATAAAAAATCATTATTCAGCCAACATTATTTTTTAGACATTATATGAAGCTCAAATTGAGTTAAACAAGGAATGAGAGTTTCTTCCTTATCGAGCACATTTCCTTATAAGTTTTGGGGATATCAATAAATATGTAATCCTCTTAAACTCTCCTAAATATCTATATAAAAAATAATAATATTCATGCTCAGAAAGATGCACATCATTGATCGTAATTTATTCATAAACTAAAGGCTTTAAACTTAGACCAAACTCAAAAAATTACTCAAACATTAGAATTTCTCTGGTCAGAAAAATGAGTACTAAATAAAAGACTAAGTTATAAATTAATTTCATTATTGAGTAATCAACCTGAAATAATTAAATATATTATTATTGAAATCATTAAAGCGACTGGAAATGTAATTTTTACAGTTTTAAAAAATATTACAGATTCTATTACCTTCAATCCACCCTCAAAATTTTATAGGCAATTTCATTAAGTCACGAAATAGGTCATACAATGATTGAGAATCAAAATTGATTTTTAACAATATGTTTATTAGATTAAGAGAGGAATTTCTAAAAACATTATTAATGAATATTTCATTACCTTTTATTATTTTATGGATGAGCTAAAATAATTTAAAATAACACTTAAAACAATCATTAGCTTTTACTTAGTAAAATCTTCTTTCGTTATTTAAATAAATATTAATTTTAAATTTAGAATAATAAAAGAAGATTTTTTACTTTTTAAATAGCTAAGGCTGTCCTAATAATAAATGGGCACTATTCGGTGCAAGCTTAGCACTTTGAACTGGGAGTAAAGATGGATTTGATGGATATTTCATTCCATCAAACTTTAACATAACCTGTCCATGCTTTCGGCTATACACCAACAATTGCTTCCATTCATTGTGTAAATATGTGGTGGAATAAACAGGTGTATCGACCAATGTCGTTTTACTGATAAATTCAAATTGTTGATTTGGCAGCCCTTTAAAAATCAACATAGTACAACCACCTGAACCACACCAATCTTGCCCTTTCAAAACAACAATTGCATCCTCTTTTCCATCATTATTCAAATCATCAAATGCCACATCAAATAAAGCTTGATCTTGCGTGTAATTATATATTTTTTGTTTTAACTGCTGATCTCTTTGCTGCAATGTCTGATTTTCAACTGTCACACTCGGTTGCTGTACTGGTTTTTTAGGCAAATGATGACATGCACTCAACGCAAGTACACAGTTAAATACCGCAAATGACTTTAAATACATAGTAAAAAACCCTCTAATTTTTTTTAATTTATAAAACAATGATTGGAAATTGATGTTTTTCATGTTTGAAAAAATCTATTGACCATAAATCTAACATCGGAATTTTTACATCCAACGCCAAAGGTAATTTTTTGGGATTAAATTGCATATGATTAAGATCACCACCCCACGCAATAAGATCAATATCTAAAGCAATTTGATGCGATGGACGTACACGCCCCGATTCTATTTCAAGCTGTTTTAACAAGACCGTTAAAGCATCAACTGACAAGGTACTTTTTAGTAAACAGACAGCATTCCAATAATCCTCACCCACACCATCACGACACGGAATTAAATAAATTGGAGAAAATTGCACAGAACCCAAATTTTGGATTTGGCTGAAAACATGCTGAAAATGATATTGAGGATTTAAATTACTCGCCAATGCTAGGGCGAAAATCGTTTCGGTGGCGTTCAAGACGAATTCCTACAGAATTTGCTTGCGCGATAATGGCAGGCTTCCGGATTGTAATCATAATCGATTCAATGCTTGGAAAGGTAGAAAAAAGCGCATCAAGTACTAGCTTTGCCGCATGTTCGATCAATTTTGGGGCGGCATCAACAATCACTTTTGCTGAAATTTCACATATTTCTGCATAATTTAGCGTATCGTCAAGTTCATCTGAATTTGATGCATTTTCAAGTGATGTATTGATGGTCAGATCAAGCATTAGTGGTTGAATAATTTGGCGTTCCCAATTAAAACATCCCACTACAGTTTCAACTTTTAAACCTTCAATGATAATTGCGTCCATAAACATTCCTTTGAATCCCCCTAATAAATCCCCCCTATTGATAATGGGGGGATTTCCTCACTTTTACATATATATTGAAAAGCTCCTCCCTTTATTAAAAGGAGGTTGAGGGGGATTATTTATTTAATCAAAAATACGATATCAATGTTTCAATAATGATGCAGGATCAAGTGATTGAACCATTTGAATACGTTGATCTGCATAGATATCGGTATACGGTGCAAGCACTCGCATAAATCGATCAAAATACAACATTTGTTTGAAAAGTAATGCAAAATCTCGTGGGAATCGAATACCGTGACGTTCACCAACGCCGACCATATCCATCATAATATCATTCAAATCGGCAGGATTAGACGACAAAATCTGTTGTGGATCTGCCATTAAAACACCACTAAATAAGCGTTCTAAATCGGCAGCAAGTACAGCAGTATCAATTTTAGTACTGGTCATGCCCATTTGCAGCATATTTTCAGCCATCAATGGATAATCGGTCTTTTGTAAAGCATCCATAAATGCCATACAGGCTTGCCAAACTTCTGGTTTGAGCTGACCGACAATACCGAAATCGATAAAGCCAATACGACCATCATCAAGTAACATCAGATTACCGGCATGTAAATCGGCATGAAAAGATTTACACAACATTAGGCTACCGAACCATGTATTCATGGCTGTAACCAAGACTTGTGAAGGATCTTTTGCTACTTTTTTTACGACTTCAAAATCGGTTAATGGCACGCCATACAAACGTTGCATAGTCAAAATACGACGCGTTGAATATTGATGATAAACTTTCGGAGCAGTTGCGGCAGTATTTTGAGAAACCTGCAAATACTCAACAAAATCATCGAGATTATTGGCTTCTTCAATAAAATCTACTTCACGTACCATACGTGTTTTAATCTCATCGACAATATCCGCCAAAGATGCAAATTTTACTTTTGGCACAGCACGTTCAAGCACTTTGGTCGCCCAATGTAAAACATTCAAATCGGTATATAAAATCGTTTCCACGCCAGGCTTCTGTACCTTAATGACAACATCTTCACCCGATACCAATTTTGCCGCATGCACCTGTGCGATAGATGCAGATGCCAATGGTTTTTCATCAATCGATGCAAAAATTTCTGACAAATTGCGTCCAGCAAATTCTGAAGCTAGAACCTCTTCAACATAACTAAATGGCAATGATGGCGTTTGATCTAAACAGCCTTGAAATTCCTCAACATATTCACGAGGAAAGAGTGACGGCGTACTCGCAATAAATTGTCCAAGTTTAATATATGTTGAACCAAGTGATTCAAATGTTTCACGCATCAACTTGGCATTGCTTGGTTTTTCTGTGGCGTAGCGAATACCTGCCTTTGCAGCAATCACCGCAGTTTCACCCACACGGGCAACTGAACGGAGTCCATCTAGGAAAATATTATTTTTCATAAGATCTGACTTTAAATAAATTGCTTCGAGTGTAACAAATTAAAATGCTTTTGCGGATTGTCTTGCCTGACAGTTTGTACATTCCACATCTTTTTCAAAGGCTAAAATACGTTGTTTCATGCTTAAACCTTCCCAAAGTAACAATTTTTGCTTCAATGGCGTTGTACCGAGCCCTAAATACAACAGCGCATGATGCGCTTGTAAACTTGCCATTACATTTGGCGTGGTTGCAAGTACACCCGAATCTGCACAACGCAAAGCTTCATTTGCATGTTGCTCTTTGGGAAATAGACATTCATAACATGCTGAATCACCTTCCACCATAAACAATTGACCTTCAAAACCAATTGCAGATGCACTAATTAAGGCTACATTACGTTGCGTACACACACTATTGACCAAATAACGGGTACTAAAATTATCACAACCATCAAGGACTAAATCTTGCTGTGCAATGAGTGCATCTGCATTTTCAGCATTGAACTGTGCAACATGACTGTCTATTTCAATATAAGCATTGATCTGTTTTAAACGCTTCGCCAAAACTTCGGCTTTATAAAAACCAATATCTTGGCTGGTAAAAGCAATCTGTCGCTGTAAATTACTAATTTCCACCGTATCTGAATCAATTAAGGTAATTTTACCTACACCTGCACGTGCTAAAAGCTCCGCAGTCGTACAACCAATGCCTCCACAACCCACAATCAAAACATTAGCAAGTTTTAACCGTTCTTGTGCTTCAAGATCCCAACCCTCCAATAAAATCTGACGTGCATAAAGGTGCATTTCAGCTTCACTGAGTTCCAATACTTGATCAAATGAGTACATTACGTTTCGAGCCTATATCGGGTAGAAGATGTAAGGTACATAGCTTATCTAAAAATTTGCTGAAATGTGATAGCTATAAAAAATCATTTTGAATAATGCTTAAAGAATAGCAACTTATTCTGCATTAAAACATCGAAACAAAATTACAAAAACATTCCATTGTAATTACAATATTTTTTAAAGGAAAGCCCAACATGATTTAAAATCGTGTTGGGTGAGTAAAATAATTCTTTCAATCAGTTATAAAATCAGCACTAACTAACTTTTTGTAGCTTTTGCATTAATTCAACTTCTTGTTGTTTGAGTAAATTACGTTGAATTTTGCCACTTGATGTTTTAGGTAAACTTTGCACAAATTCAATTTCTCTTGGATATGAATGTTTCGACAACCGTGAACGTACATATTCTTGTAGTTTTAAGCCCAATGCTTCATTACCCTCATAATGAGGTTTAAGTACCACAAAGGCTTTGACCAATTCAGTTCGTTCAGGATCTGGTTTACCAATTACTGCAGATTCAAGAACTTCAGTGCATTCAAGTAATGTGCTTTCAACATCAAAAGGACCAACACGATAACCCGAAGTTGTAATTACATCATCAGCACGACCAATAAAATCAACACCACCAAACTCATTTAAACGAACAGTATCACCTGTTAAATAGTAGTCACCCACAAAAGATTTACGATTGTTACCACCATAGCCCTTAAACCAAGTTAAAGGTGACTGTGCAAAGTCGATGGCTAAAGTACCAATACCCCCACTCTCAACTTCTTGATGATGTTGATCAAGCACTGCAAAACGATGTCCCGGATTGGCAAAGCCTGCTGAGCCCACTTTAATGGGATGTTCGAGTGCGTGATGATTTCCAATCACCATGCCAAGTTCAGTTTGTCCATATTGATCATAGATATTGACCTCTAAATCATGCTTGAACCAATGGATAACTTCAGGAGTTAAAGGCTCGCCGGCACTACTTACTACACGTAAATGTGATTGAATCGCTTGATCAAATTGCTCTTTAAATCCAAAAAACATACGAAATGCAGTCGGTGAACCAGTCAAATTACTGACTTTATATTTTTTGATTACTTGCACGACGTTATCTACGCTAAATGCACGTTCATCCATAATAATGCTATGACCTAAAGCCAATGGTCCTGCAATACCGTAGTACAAACCATATGCCCAACCAGGATCGGCTAGATTCCAAAAAGAATCTTCTTCACGCAAATCTACTGCATGACGCATATATTCCTTAAACGCCAACACTGCTTTTAAAGGTACAGGCACCGATTTAGCCAAACCTGTTGTACCTGAAGTAAACATCATCAGAAAGTCATCTTCAAAACTCAACATTTCAGATGAGAAATGAGAAGAATATTTAGCAATTTCCGTCCAAAAATCAGCATCTTTAGATACTTTTCCTTGCGTATGAATGGTTAAAATTTCTGTATTTTCAATTTCATTCAGTTTTGTGCGTTGTTCGCTATTGGTCACAATCAGACGTGTTCCCGCAGTTTCAATCCGATGCTCAATGGCTTTCGATTCAAAAGCAGTAAATAAAGGCTGATAAATCGCACCAATACGCCATGTTGCTAAAATTGTAATCAGCAATTCAGGCGTACGTGGTAATAAACCTGCAATACAATCTCCTGTTGTAATGCCAATCGATTGAAAATAATGTGCAAGTTGAGCTGATGCTTCGGCAAGTTGATCAAAAGTCCATCGTTCCGACTCACCTTGTTTTCCTTCCCAAATCAGCGCTACTTTATTTTGCCCTACATAGCGACCACAACACTCTTCATAAGCATTGATTGATTGAGGATTGCCAACCAATTGCTCTTGAACCAATTGCTCATAATTAAAAGTTTGATACGCCTGTTCTAATGTTTTCATCACGCTTCCTTTATTCGTGTGTACAAATCTTCATGACTTGTAGTTCCATGTATCGATAAATATTCTTTTAAAACTGTTTCATTTTGAAACTGTTTATTTCTATGTATATCTATAGATAACCACGATTAGAATATGCGCACAATTTCCAAACACCTCAAGCGACATGCAGTTTTTGGATAAGATCTATCCTTTTGTTTTATATTAAATATTTAAAAAAATAAAAAAGTCAGTGTATTTAACACTGACTTTTTCCAATCGATAAAAATTTCACATTAAAGTAATTTATCCTGCAATGACTTCACGTGCAATCACCAAACGCTGAATATCTGATGCACCTTCATAAATTTGGCTAACACGTACATCACGGTAAATACGCTCTACAGGAAAATCTGAAACATAGCCATAACCGCCATGAATTTGAATCGCATCTGAACAGACTTTTTCTGCAATTTCAGAAGCAAATAATTTCGCCATTGAGGCTTCTTTTAAACATGGCAAACCTGCATCTTTTAAGCTTGCTGCATGAAAAATCAATTGGCGTGCAGCTTCAATTTGTGTTGCCATATCGGCTAAACGAAATGCTACAGCTTGATGCTGTACAAGTTCGACACCAAAAGCTTTACGATCATTGGCATATTCAACCGCTGCTTCTAAAGCGGCACGTGCCATTCCTACACATTGTGATGCAATCCCAATCCGTCCTGATTCTAAATTTGACAATGCAATTTTATAACCTTCACCTTCTTTTCCAAGCAAGTGATCCGCAGGAATACGGCAGTTTTCTAAAACAATGGTAGCCGTATCTGAACAATGTTGCCCCATTTTCTCTTCAATACGAGAAACAATAAAACCTTCAGTTTGCGTCGGCACAAGGAAACAAGAAATACCTTTTTTACCTGCGGCTTTATCTGTGACTGCAAATACAATGGCAATTTGGGCATATTTTCCTGATGTAATGAATTGTTTCGTGCCATTCAATACCCATTCATCGCCTACACGTTCAGCTTTACACTGCAATGCCCCTGCATCTGAACCCGCTTGAGGCTCAGTTAAACAGAAGCAACCAAGCCACTCACCTGTCGCCAATTTGCTCAAATACTGTTCTTTCTGTGCTTGCGTACCATATTTTTGCGTAATGCCACATGGCAATGAATTTTGTACACTGACAATGGTTGAAATTGCACCATCACCCGCAGCAATTTCTTCAATCGCTAAAACTAACGAAATATAATCAAGCCCTGCTCCACCCCATTCAGGTGCAACAGTCATCCCTAATGCACCTAATCCACCTAAAGCCTTTAATTCTTCAGCAGGAAAACGATGGGTTTTATCACGCTCTGCTGCTGTAGGCTTAAGCTGATTTTGCGAATAATTACGCATCATGTCCTGAATCATTTTTTGTTCTTCATTTAAAATCATGTCGATTCCCTTCTCTGACTGCTAGGATCATGTCTATTCAAGCTGACCCTATCGATATTTCACTGTGCTTTGCTTTTCGTAACAATAATGCTCAATTTTTAAATTTATATTTTCAATATTCACAAAATTTAGGCAATGAAAAGCCCAGCCTTAAACTAATCAAATTCAATTTAAGGGTGTTTTTCATGCAAAATGATTTATTAAAAATATTTGAGGTAAATGAGCGAACTTCAAAATTCGCTCATCTTTAATAATTTTGAATAAAACTAAACGATTAAATAGTACGAATAAGTTTGATTAACGTGGTTGCATACGAATTGCACCATCTAAACGGATCACTTCACCATTTAAATAGCCATTTTCAAAAATCTGACCGACCAACTGTGCAAATTCGATTGGCTTTGCTAAACGCGGTGGAAATGGCACCATAGCACCCAAAGCATCTTGTACATTTTGCGGTAGTGCTTTTAACATCGGTGTTTCCATAATTCCTGGTGCAATAGTCATCACACGAATTGCATGCTGAGAAAGCTCACGTGCCAAAGGTAAAGTCATTGCAACTACCGCACCTTTCGAAGCTGAATACGCCGTTTGACCAATTTGACCATCAAATGCTGCAACAGATGCAGTATTGACAATAACACCCCGATCTTCTTCGCCATTTTTCAACTCATAACGTGACATCACATCTGCCGCAAAACGTAGCATGTTAAATGTCCCTGATACATTAATATTCAAAACTTTTTGAAATGCATCTAGAGCATGAATACCATTTTTACCCAAAACTTTAGCCGATGGGCCAATACCTGCACAATTGACTAAGCCGTTGAGTTGACCTTCATCTTTTTCGAGTTGTTGAAAAAATTGTTGTACTGCAGTTTCATCGGTAACATCTAGTTTTACAAATTTTGATGCTGCACCCAATTCTTGTTCTAAGGCTTGACCAAGCTCTTGATTCATATCGACCATGATGACTTTTTTTGCGCCGCGTTCAACCAAGAAACTTGCAGTTGCTGCACCTAAACCTGATGCACCACCTGTCACAACAACGACTTTCCCTTCAATTTTCATATTCTATCCTTTTCATTTTTTTCAGGTATCGCATTAACGATACAAAATTTGCATATCACGCAGAGTAATCGTAAGTCTAATTGAGTACAATTTCCAAAAGTTGCATCATGTATGATGTTTTTGGACAATGGATGCCCAACAAAATAATGGATAACACGCTGAAGAATCAACCGTTACAGTACAGCAAAGGAACGATTTCCGTCAGCTTGGTGCACGAAGCATTGCAGGAAGCAAAAAATCAGGGCATCACTCTTGATCCTATACTCGATCAAGCAGGCATTGCATCTGAGATTCTTCATTCTCCCCTTGCTCGTGTTTCAGTCGAAGCCTATGCGCAACTTTGGACTGAACTTGCCAATGCCATGAATGATGAGTTTTTTGGTATGGACCGTCATCATATGCGTAGAGGAAGTTATAAATTACTCTCAGAAATGGTCATGCATGCCGATCATTTACACATGGCTTTACGACAAATTTTACAATTTTTAAATGCAATTTTAGATGATTTTCAAAGCACGCTCTTTACCGAAGAAAACTACGCTTATATCGTGATTTATGACACAGATCAGCCCAAGCGAATGTTTAGCTATGCGACATATTTAATGCTCATTCACGGACTGATGTGTTGGCTGACAGGACAACGTATTACGCTCAATCGTATCGAACTTAAATGCAATGCACCTCAAGATGATCAAGACTATAAAGTCCGTTTTTGTGAAAATATTGGCTATTTAGCAGATGAAAATTATATTCAATTTGATGCGAGTTGGCTCAAAACACCAATTAAACAAGACCATTCTGCATGGCAAAAATTCATTCAAAATACACCACAAAATTTATTAGTTCGCTTTAAAAACCCGCATGCGTTAAGCTCAATCATTCGTAAGCATTTAATGCAAAAACATCCTTCAGAATGGCTTGAACTCAATGAATTAACTCATTTTTTAAACATTTCGGAAGCAACAATTCAAAGACGTTTAAAAAGTGAAGGCTTCAGTTATCAACAACTTAAAAATGAAATTCGCAGAGATACCGCTATTGAATTGCTCAGTCGCAGTGATAAAACCTTGCAACAGATTAGTGATGATTTATATTTTCAAGACCCGAGTGCGTTTCACCGTGCATTTAAAAAGTGGACAGGTGTAAGTCCTGGCAGTTATCGCCATGAAAATATTACATTAGATGGGCAGGAGTAACTAGTCTCTATTCAATATGAAAAAAAACAATGTAAAACTCTGCTTGAAAAAATTGCATACCACTCATCTATTTCTACTTGCAGTAGAGTGATTTATCGTTTATTTTTCACTCATATTTTGAGTTATTTTTAAACTCTACTCTCCCACCCTGTTAAACAGCTAGGTTATTGCCATGCTTAAAATGATTAATGTACTTGACGCAAGTCTTGTGCAAAATTTTACTCATTCATTTTCCAACCACGTTGAAGATCTTGATGAGCAAATGCGCCAAGGGATTCTCAGCAGTTCAGATATCGAACTTAAAAAAGTCATCGCCAATTTTATGGATCAAAATAATCCAACCGATTTAGCCGATGCTTTAGATATCAATCAACAATGCCTCGAAGAAATTCAAACAGGCTTGGCATTAAAAAAACAGAATATTGCAGAAACAGCTAAAATTGTTGCACTCTGTTTAGCCCTTGAAACAGATGGTCTAAATCAACTAAATATTGCAGATAGCATCGCGGATACCTATCTTTAAAAGCTTTAAAAGTTAATTATTTGCTGAACTCTATAAAATTCAGTATTTTACTGTTTAAACATGATATTAATAAGCAAAAAACCGAGCAAATCAATTTGCTCGGTTTTTTATTCTTATATTTAACATTTAACGCTTAAATGATCTGTAATAGGTCATTTATGCATGACATGCCAAGGTTACTCGATCATTACCACCGTAATCTTTCACAGTACGAATGTCTTTAAAGCCATATTTTTTAAATAACTGTTGTACGGCATCCGCCTGATCATAACCATGTTCAAGCGCAATCCAACCATTTGCTGTTAAGTACTTTTGACCTTGTTGAATAATCAACTCAATATCAGCCAAACCATGATTTTCAGCTACTAAAGCACGTTTTGGTTCAGTCGCCAAATCTTTCATGTGCACATCATCTGCATCAATATACGGTGGATTAGACACGATCACATCGAAATATTGATTACGATTTAAAGCATTCAACCAACTGCCACAGGCAAATTTGACATGATTTAAATCATGTTGCTCAGCATTAAACTGAGCAACTTCGAGCGTTGGCTCATAAATATCAGTTGCAGTAATATCCCAATCAGGACGTTCACTTGCCAAAGACAATGCAATTGCACCCGTCCCTGTCCCTAAGTCGACAATGCGGGCATCTTCAGGCAAATCTAAATGCAACACCGTTTCAACCAAAACTTCCGTATCTGGACGAGGCACGAGCGTATCTTTAGTGACTTTTAAATCAAGTGTCCAAAATGGTTGTGAACCTGTTACATAGGCTAAAGGTTCACCTGCTTCAATACGTTTCAAAGCATCAACATAGCTTTGCTCTTGTTCAGCAGTCAATACTTGCTCTTTTTTCATCACCAAATCAAATGAATCAATTTTAGTGATATGTTCGAGCAACCATGCATTTTCTTGGCGTTCGTAGCTTTCAGGTTCACCACGTAAGGCTAAAGCCTGTGCAATGTTCATTAGCCACCATTCTGCTGTGCAAGCATCGCCAACTGATCAGCTTGATATTCACGGTGTAAACTGTCTAAAAGTTCAGTTAAATCGCCTTCCATTACGGCATCCAACTTATATAAGGTTAAATTGATACGGTGATCTGTCATACGACCTTGTGGGTAGTTATAAGTACGAATACGTTCTGAGCGATCACCTGAACCGACTAAATCGCGGCGCATTTCCGATGTTGCGGCATCAGCAGCAGCACGTTTTGCATTTTCCAAACGTGACACAAGTAATGCCATCGCTTTGGCTTTATTCTTATGCTGTGAACGCTCGTCCTGACACTCTACTACTGTTCCTGTTGGAAGGTGCGTAATACGTACCGCTGAATCGGTTTTGTTAATGTGCTGACCGCCCGCACCTGATGCGCGGTAAGTATCAATACGTAATTCTGATGAATTAATTTCAACCGTGGTATCGACATCAATTTCAGGTAAAATTGCTACCGTACATGCAGAAGTATGCACACGACCTTGTGATTCTGTCGCAGGCACACGTTGTACACGATGTGCACCACTTTCAAACTTCAAACGACCGTACACACCATCGCCATTAATTAGGCAAATAATTTCTTTATAACCACCGTGCTCGCCTTCATTTTCGGACAGTACTTCAATACGCCAACCTTGTGATTCGGCGTATTTGCTGTACATACGGTATAAATCACCCGAGAAAATAGCAGCTTCATCGCCGCCTGTTCCTGCACGGATTTCCAAATATGCAGAGTTGGCATCATTTGGATCTTTTGGAATCATCAATACATTCAGATCGGCTTCAAGGCTTTCAATTAAAGCTTTATTCTCTTTAATTTCCTCAATCGCCATTTCCTTAAAGTCAGGATCAGAAAGCATCGCTTCAGCCGTGACGATATCTTCTTCTGCCTGTTTATACTTTTTCCAAACATCTGTAATTTCTGTTAAATCTTTATGTTCACGAGATAAATTGCGAAAACGCTTATTATCAGAAATGACTTCGATATCTGCCAACAAGGCTTCTAATTCTTCATGTCGATCACACAGTTGATCTAATCGTAAACGTAACGATTCTTTCATTTAAATCTATTCTCAAGCTCGTCTTTACTTTTTAGAGCCAATATAAAATCAATAAAATAAAACTTCTATCAATATTATCGGGTGATACATCACATTTGATGCAGCATACTCAAATTAAGTAAAGAATTCTAAAATTGCGCTTAGTTTAACGATTCTGCCTCTTAATTGACATATCTATTCGCTGACTTCTACTACTACACTTGATCGTTTCATCTATATGTATTTTTATAAAAATTAAGTTTTTATGTTTTTGTGACATATTTCACAAAATTTTCAATCATTTGTTTTCTAAATAGACAATATTAATACAAAGCATACACTCCGATACCAAACGCTATAACTCTAGTATTTCATCTCCACATTCAAAGCCCTTGTCTTTGGTACATTGCTTACATCAAATATTAAATGAAAGACATTAGTCCCTAACAGGACATGGAGTGAATGATGAATCTTAATGCAATGTTACTTGGTACTGCACTTGCAGTTTCTTCAGTATTTACGGTTAGTGCGCATGCAGATAATTCGACACGTATTGCAGCAACTTCTGCATTGGGCAGCGTTGCTGGAACAGCAATTGGTAAACAAATGGGCGGCAACACAGGTGCAATGATCGGTTCTGCGCTTGGCGGTGCTGGTGGTGCTGCTGTTGCAACCAATAAACGTGACCGTACAGCAGCCGCAGTCGGTGGTGGTTTAGGCGGTGTCGGTGGTTATACTGTCGGAAAAAATATGGGCGGTTCAACAGGTGGTTATATTGGTTCTGCATTAGGTGCAGCGGGTGGCTCAGTTTTAGGTAAAAAAGTATCTGAAGATCGCCACTACGATGACCGCAAATATAGTAAAAAGCACAACAAAAAGTATTATAAAAAGCACCGTCATTAATTTAATGTGCGGTGAGAAAAAGCCCTCAATCAATATCGATTGAGGGCTTTTTTTATGTATTCGTACCCTTTAATTTATCCTTTGAACCACTTTCTTTAGTTTCAATATTGCACAGATTAAAACAAGAATACGAACATAATTATGGAGAAATTAATAAGAGTGGATACAAAGCATTTACTATTCACATCATGTTGCATACATGAGCATTCACAATCAAAGCGAAGTATTTCGTTACATTAAACTCAAGACAAAATATTAGAGAAGCTTCTCAAGGAGTTGACCATGAAAATTACAGCAATGATCGGCGCAACGGTAATCGCTACAAGCTTAATAACCACTGCACATGCAGGTAATAGTACAAATACTGCATTAACTTCAGCCTTAGGTGGTGTGGTTGGTGCGGCAATTGGTCAGCAAATGGGTGGCTCAACTGGTGCAATGATCGGTTCAGCGATTGGTGGTGCAGGTGGTGCAGCTGCTTCTGCAAACCGCAAAGATCGTACAGGTGCCGCAATTGGCGCAGCACTCGGTGGCGCTGGTGGCTATACTGTAGGTCGGAATGTATCTGGATCGACAGGTGGCTATATTGGCTCTGCGCTTGGTGCGGCAGGTGGGGCTTCTTTAGGTAAAAAAGTCTCTGAAGATCGTCGTTATGATGACCGTTATGACCGTAACTATAACGGCAACTACAATGATCGTTATGATCGCAGATCATCAGGCTATCGTAACTCAAATTATCGTTATAATGATCGTAATTATCGCCATGACAATGGTCATCACTACGGTCAGTACAAAAATAAAAATTGGCGTGATTAACTTACTCACTCAACTCAAAAGCACCTTCGGGTGTTTTTTTACGCCTGATAAAAATTACAAAATCTATTTTGCAATGATCAATATTTAATACACACAAATATCGAAAATAAACGATATACTTCCATCACCATATATCGTATTATTTCGATATATGATTATAAAAGAGTTTAAATATGCGCTCATTGCACAATACGCAATTCTCCATTCTTGAGCTTGCTCCCGTCCGTGAAGATAAATCGGTACAATTTTCTTTACAACATGCCCTTGAATTGGCTCAGCATGCTGAAAAACTTGGTTTTTCACGCTTATGGCTAGCCGAACATCATAATATGGATGGTATTGCAAGTTCTGCTACAGCGGTACTTCTGGGCTATTTACTCGCCAATACATCGACACTTAAAGTTGGCTCAGGTGGCATTATGTTACCTAACCATGCTCCACTTGTTGTGGCTGAACAATTTGGTACATTAGAAACACTGTACCCAGGACGAGTTGAACTTGGCTTAGGTCGTGCACCAGGAACAGATCAAGTCACAATGCGAGCATTAAGACGTGGTCGCCAAGAAACCGAAGAGCAATTTCCACAAGATGTCCTAGAAATTTTGAGCTACTTTGCTGAAGCTAAACAAGGACAACGCATTACAGCAACACCAGGACAAAATACGCATGTCCCTGTATGGTTACTTGGATCAAGTTTATTTAGCGCACAACTTGCAGCACAGTTGGGACTTCCCTACTCCTTTGCTTCACATTTTGCTCCTCGTATGCTCGGTCAAGCGATTCAGCTCTATCGTGAAAATTTCCAACCTTCCCCATATTTAGACAAACCTTATGTATCTATGGGCGTACCAACTGTTGTTGCTGACACTGATGAAGAAGCAGAATTTTTAGCAACAAGTGTCTATCAAAGAATTTTAGCTTTATTGACTGGACGTAGTCTAAAACTTCAACCACCAGTTCAAACCATGGAAGGTCGATGGTCTGTGTCAGAGAAAATTGCGGTACAGAATTTCTTAGCGATGGCACAAATTGGTTCACCTGAAACAGTGAAACAAGGTTTAGAAAAATTACTCATGCAATATGACGTCGATGAGTTCATTTTTACTTGTGATATTTTCGACACAGACAACCGTTTAAATAACTTTAGTTTATTAATGAATTTGAAACAGTCAAATTAAATACTATTTTCCGTACTTAGAATCTTTATATATAAAAATAGCCAAGCTAAAAGTGGCTATTTTTATATAGTAGGTCAATTAATCAACATTGACCTTTACGAGCATAACTTGCCATCATATTTTTATAACTTTGTGGTGTATAAAAATCAGTAATACTACAGCCCAAATTTGTACATTTCACATCAAAATCAACTTTAAAACTTTGACCAAAATTTTTCGCCTGCACACGTACTCGACCATTTTGTAACACTGAGTATTGAATTTTGTTTGCAGTTAAATCAGTGTCTTGACCCGGAATAAGCACACCTGCCGCCTGCCATTCACACTGATCACCTTCATTATGATCTGAAATGACTTCTAATTTATTTAAAATTTGACGTAATTCATGACTACCATAACGACGAATGGCTTCATCCTCGCCTAAGGCTGAACCATCTAGTAGACTATTATAAAGCTTCTTAACAATTTGAATTTTCTCTTGAGCATTAGTATCTACAGCACTACTGATTGAACTTAGAGAAAGAACCATTACCCCAATGAAAATTATTTTAATCTGCATAATCAATCACTCTGTTTAATTTATTGCTTAATATTTACGCATAATAATATAGTTAACGATCAAGCTAGTGCACAAAATCTGTTATATTTTTTTGATTAAATACTTCAATTTAAAATAAATTGCCATCTCATTTTATATACACTTATTCATTCATATACACATCAGAAGAAAAGCAATAAAGCTACAACCGAAACACTGCGTGATATATATGCCATTTTTCACGCTGAAGAACAATGCCATGCCAATGCTGAAATAGAACAGATGAAACGTTTGAATATGTTAGAGGATGGCACTCCAAAGCCCAATAAAAATTACGCCCGATTATTGAATGGCTCGACACCTATGCTGATGATATGCCTTTTTATATATTAGGCGCAGTCATTCCTATGCTTAAAGTCACTCTCGATGGTGTAATTTTTTACATTTGTCCTTGAAACAGTTGATGATCCTGTCTGTCACTAAGCTTTTTAACTTAGTAATGGTGATGAAGCACGACACTTAGGTGTTGGCTTTAAGCGTCATGAAGGCACAAGGCATCAATAAAAGTACGATTGAAATCGGGAAAATGGCTGCTCGTATTGTTGATTCACACTTATTACTTGGGACTTTAGCTTATTGATCACTGATCAATAAAATGCGGGTCAACGCCATTAAGTTAGGTTTACCCGAAAAAAAACTGTATGTCGCAATGAGAAAATTCTCTCGTATTGGTGGAGGTACAGTAGAAGATCGCCGTAACCCTTGGTTCCAACTGATCCAATTTCATGGCAAAAAAACCGTTGATCGCAATCTAAAATGATTTCACAGCCCCATTGATTTTATAGTGAAAATGACTGACCAGATACTAGAAAAATCTTTACCAAAGGCTCCAAGTTGGATATATGAATTAACAGCAGAACTCACTGCAAACAATTAAAACAAAAAGGATTACATCGGATGTCAAAACAAAAGCAGCAACAAGATAGTTTTTTCCACAATAACGCTGAGTATTTTCAAGAATTTCAGGGAAAAATCATTGCGGCTGACCAAATCAAAATCGCCAATTTTTCAGGATTAAACGTTGCTGTGATTGGCGCAAATCAACTGACTATTTCTCATCTTGCACTATTGATCAAACAAGCGCAATTTGTAAAAGTTTTTCAAATTAAACCTCATTTTGTTTTACCTCAAACCGAAAATGCGATTCAAAAAATTATTGCCCACCCTCTCATTAGTAAAAATCGCCACTTATTTAACAACCGTGTAAAATCTTTATTGGCGATTCGCTATTTAGAATCACAAGTCAGTAATACTTGGATGAAACGTCAACTCATGCCAAACTCTGCCACAGAGAAGAAAGTATTTTTTAAATCGGATACCTATTATTCAGCTTTGCAAAAAGGCAACTGCAAACTAATTACATGGCCTATCTTAAAAATTACTAAAAATGCTGTACAAAGTATGGAAGGCATTGAACATTTAGTTGATGTTATTATTACCACATATTAGATTCTGCCAATAAAAAGAGAAGCTAATAAGAGCTTCTCTTTTATACAGCACTAACTTGATCAGTCAAAACTCAAAAAAACCACCTTTTCATATCATTAAAATATAAATCATATCTATATAATATCTCTGATTACTTTTGTATTGATGCCAAACATCATCAAAAAAATCAATTATTGCTGAAGCGCATGAACCCAAAAATCATTTCTTTGATGTTCAATTCAAAATTCAGAACAAAAAATAGGCAAAATAGCATCTCTCAACTATTTATATTCTAAATACTTGTGATACCTCATATCACGTAAAACAATATTAGTATCATTTTCACAACTATAAAGGCCATTTTTTTTAGTGATACCATGCAAAGTTAACAACAAAACCCACCCCCAATGTGATTATTTTATGTTCAAAATAACGTTTTTTTTAGCAATAAATTCATCATTCAAACAGGTTACTAAAGCATTTATTATTGTTATTTTAGTCACCTTAAATAATCACAACTTCACACAAAAAAAGCCGAACAGATGTTCAGCTTTTTTTCGAAATATATAAAAATACGAAGAATTATTAACGCTCAAACTAGGATCTTACAAAACCCTTAAAAGTGTACAAATATTATCCAATTCGACGTTTTAAACCTGTCATTTGCAACACACGAGTTGAGATTTCTTCAATAGACATTTCAGAAACATTGAGATGTTTTATTCCTTCCGAAATATAAATTCCCTCTACCGCACGCAACTCCATTTGGCACTGACTAAAGCTCGCATAACGACTATTTGCCTTTCGTTCAGAGCGAATTGCAACCAAGCGTTCTGCATCAATCATCAAACCAAAAAGCTTGTGTTTATGCTCTTTTAAGACCGCAGGTAAACGATTATCGTCCAAATCTTCTTCTGTAAGTGGATAGTTCGCTACACGAATTCCAAACTGTAATGATAGATAAATAGAGGTCGGTGTTTTACCTGAACGTGACACGCCAATCAGGATTAAATCAGCTTTATCGTAGTGTCGTGTACGTGCACCATCATCATTATCTAAAGCAAAATGTACAGCATCAATACGTGCTTTATACGACTCAGAATCGGTCACAGCATGGGTCTGTCCGACTAAAGTTGTAGGCGCAGTCCCTAGAACATCTGATAGTTTACTGATAAGCCCTTCAAATACATCAAGATTTACAGCATTTGCAGTATTTATAATATCTCGTGCGTAAGGGTCAACTAAAGTATCGAAAACTAAGGGTTGTTCACCATCTATTTCCGCCCGTTTGTTGATCTCTTCGACCACATTCATGGCCGCCTCTTCACTCGTAATATAAGGGATAATATGAATGTCAAATTTCACATGTGGAAACTGTGCCAACAAAGAGTGACCCAGTGTTTCAGCGGTAATAGCTGTACCATCAGAAATAAAAAAAACGCTTCTCTTTATTTGGTTACTTCCCGACATTAAAATTCTCCTCAAACATTTGTCATCGCACTGTATAATCTTTATAGTAACGTCATCTTACATGACTATCGCTTGGTTGAATCAAAAAGCGGTTTTTTTTGTTATAATTTGATACCAAGATAGTGAATACTGCAAAAGTGGAGTAACAACTTTGGAAGCACGCGTAATCGGTCTGGAAAAACTCGGGAAACACGACGTAGAACTCGTGGGTGGTAAAAACTCATCACTTGGTGAAATGATCAGCCATTTAGCAAATGCTGGCGTATCAGTACCAGGTGGTTTTGCAACCACTGCTGCTGCCTATCGTGAATTCCTTGAGCAAAGCGGTTTAAATGCTAAAATTTCAGCTGAATTAAAACAATTGAATGTTGATGATGTTAACGCTCTTGCAGAAACTGGCGCTAAAATTCGTCAATGGATTGTTGATACCCCACTTACAGCAAGCTTAGAAAAAGAAGTTCGTGATGCGTTCGCTGAACTTTCAAAAGGCAACCCTGACGTTGCTGTTGCTGTACGCTCTTCTGCGACTGCTGAAGACTTGCCAGATGCGTCATTTGCAGGTCAACAAGAAACATTCCTAAACATTCGCGGTATCGACAATATTTTAATTGCGATTAAAGAAGTATTTGCTTCACTATATAATGACCGCGCAATTGCTTACCGCGTACACCAAAATTTTGACCATGACATCGTTGCATTATCTGCGGGTATTCAGCGTATGGTTCGCTCAGAAACTGGCGCTGCTGGTGTAATGTTTACACTTGATACAGAATCTGGTTTCCGTGAAGCGGTATTCATTACTGCATCTTACGGTTTGGGTGAAATGGTTGTTCAAGGTGCGGTTAACCCTGACGAATTCTATGTTTCTAAACCACTTCTTCGCAATGGTAAACATGCAGTTATTCGTCGTAACCTTGGCTCTAAACACCAAAAAATGATTTATGGTGAAGAAGGCACTACAGGTAAATCAGTTGTTGTCGTAGATGTTGAAAAAGCTGAACGCCAACAATTTGCTTTAAATGACTTAGAACTTCAAGAATTAGCTAAACAAGCGTTAATCATTGAAGAACATTACCAAGCGCCTATGGATATTGAATGGGCAAAAGACGGTGATGACGGTCAAATTTACATCGTTCAGGCACGTCCTGAAACTGTAAAAAGCCGTGAAAATGTCGGCACAATGGAACGTTACCTGCTTAAACAAAAAGGTACTGTTCTGTGTGAAGGTCGTTCAATCGGTCAACGCATTGGCTCTGGTAAAGTTCGTATCGTTTCTTCAATCAAAGAAATGGACAAAGTACAACCAGGTGATGTTCTTGTATCTGACATGACTGACCCAGACTGGGAACCAGTAATGAAACGTGCTGCAGCAATCGTCACAAACCGCGGTGGTCGTACTTGTCACGCAGCAATTATTGCACGTGAGCTTGGTGTACCTGCAATTGTCGGTTGTGGTAATGCAACTGAAGTTCTTGTAGATGGTCAAGAAGTGACTGTATCTTGTGCTGAAGGCGACACTGGCTTTATTTATGAAGGTGCTTTGGATTTCGAAATTCAACGTAACTCAATTGAATCTATGCCAGCTCTTCCGTTCAAAATCATGATGAACGTGGGTAACCCTGACCGTGCATTTGACTTCGCGCAAATTCCAAATGAAGGTATTGGTCTTGCACGTTTAGAATTTATCATCAACCGTATGATTGGTGTGCATCCAAAAGCATTATTGAACATTGAAAGCTTACCACGTGAAACACGTGCAGCTGTTATGGCACGTACTGCAGGCTACTCTTCTCCAATCGAATTCTATGTTGAGAAATTGGTTGAAGGTATTTCCACCCTTGCTTCAGCATTTGCAGACAAGCCTGTAATCGTTCGTATGTCTGACTTTAAGTCAAACGAATATGCAAACTTGATCGGTGGTAAGCTATACGAGCCTGAAGAAGAAAACCCAATGTTGGGCTTCCGTGGTGCAAGTCGTTATGTATCTGACAACTTCCGCGACTGTTTTGAGCTTGAATGCCGTGCATTGAAAAAAGCACGTGATGAAATGGGTCTTACAAACATCCAGATCATGATTCCATTTGTTCGTACAGTAAATGAAGCGAAGCGTGTAATTGAGCTTCTTGCCGCAAATGGTTTAAAACGTGGTGAAAATGGTCTTAAAGTGATCATGATGTGTGAATTACCAACCAATGCATTATTGGCTGAACAATTCCTTGAACACTTTGACGGTTTCTCTATCGGTTCTAACGACTTAACTCAGTTAACACTTGGTCTAGATCGTGACTCTGGTATTGTATCTCACCTTTTTGACGAACGTGATGCAGCGGTGAAAGTGCTTCTTTCTATGGCGATTCATGCTTGTCGTAAAGCTGGTAAATATATCGGTATTTGTGGTCAAGGACCTTCGGATCATCCTGATCTTGCATTTTGGTTAATGGAACAAGGTATCGAGTCTGTTTCACTTAATCCAGATTCTGTTTTAGACACTTGGTTCTTCCTTTCTGAAGAAAAAGCTCAACAAGCTTAATAAACTGTGTTAAAAAAGACCCACACTTGTGGGTCTTTTTTTTTCAATATTGTTTTTTGTTTTTTTTGAGATTTAAGTTTTATGCAAATTTACTTGGCACGCAATAATCAACAAGCCGGTCCATATTCACTAGAGCAACTCAATCAGATGCTCAGCAGCCAACAAGTTTTATTGACTGATTTGGTTTGGCATCAAGGCATGACCGAATGGAAAGCTTTAGGTGAATTGACGCAAGGTCAATTGAAATATGAACCTGCAGGACAACAAATAGTAAATCCAACGTTCAATAATACACCTTTTGAAAATAATCTTGATCAAAACATAACGACTCAAAAAACACCAATTACACCAAACAATGTTCAAGCTGCACCTGTAGGTAAGCGCATTTCTGCAAAAGTGACTGACCTTGCATTATTTTTCTTACCGCAACTGATGGTCATGATGTATTACATGCCTGATGAAGCCAAAAAAATTGCTGAATCTGGTGCATCTATGGAAAATCAGATGAAAGTTGTGGAAATACTCAATGAGAGCATTCCTGCTTCAGCGCATATGGCGATGCTCGCTTTTGTATTCATTTTACTTTTAGTTCAAAGCACCATGATTAAAAAATCAGGGCAAAGTATCGGTAAGAAGTTGTTTAATCTTCAAATTGTAGATAATACAACGCTTCTTCCACCTGGCTCATTACGTGGTTTTTTTGTTCGCTCATTCTTATTTATTGTGCTTTCACAAATGGTTGCATTTATGCCATTACTCGCAATTATCTTTATCGTTGACTTAGTGATGTTCTTTAGTAAAGGAAATATTGCGCTACACGATCGAATTGCAAAAACCCGAGTCATAGAAATTTCCAAATAACTTCTAAATAATAAAATGGCGGATTTCCGCCATTTTTTAACTCTAAGCAATGAAAAAATAATAGTTTATCTTTTTGTTTTAGCTACATTTCCGACTAAACATATCAGGTATTTTTCACACAACATATTCCCCCCTTATCTATAGCTAAGTTTGACGATATGAGGCATAATGCCCTACAACGTAGCGGTGTCACATTATTGAGAATGATTACTATTTGTTAATAATGGGCATTTTTAATCATGCGACACTTTAATCGCTATCCCATATTTATATAGGGAATGGGACTCTTCACCGAGGTTGTAAAATGAGACAAACAATTTTAGCTGTATTGTCTTTATCAACGCTGACTGCACTTTTAACAGGGTGTGGTGGTGATATGGTACTTCTAAACTCTAAAGGTTCAGTTGCAGCAGGTCAAAGTGACCTAATGATGACTGCAATTTACTTAATGTTATTGGTCGTAATTCCTTCGATCATTATGGCATTGTGGTTTGGTTGGAAATATCGCGCGTCAAATAAAGATGCAGACTATAAACCTACTTGGGCGCACTCAACTGCAATTGAAATTGTAGTATGGGGCATTCCATGTATTATTATTGGTATTCTTGCTTATATCACATGGTATGGTTCGCACAAATATGACCCATATCGTCCGCTAGAATCAGAAAAAGCACCATTAACTATTCAGGTTATTGCTGAACAGTTCAAATGGATTTTCGTTTATCCTGAACAAGAAATTGCGACAGTAAACGAAGTACGCTTCCCAGTTGCTACACCTGTTAATTTCAAAATCACATCTAACTTCACAATGAACTCATTCTTCATTCCACAGTTAGCTGGTCAGATTTATGCAATGGCAGGCATGCAAACTCAGCTTCATATTATTGCTGATGAACATAGCCCAGCTGAAGGTTACCGCGGTTTCTCTTCAAACTATAGCGGTTATGGCTTTACACAAATGCGTTTCCGTGCGCATGCGGTAACTGACGCTGAATTCAATACTTGGGTTGATGCTGTTAAAGCTGGCAATGGTACTTCAGTAAATGCTGATGCAATCCAAAAACCTATGTTGGATAAAGCAGAATTCGCATCTCTGAAAGATGGTGATCGTTCTAAGCACCAAATTGAAGCAATGGTCAACAATGCTCATACACCAGAAGAAATTAAAGCTGCACACGAAGCTGAACGTAAAGGTCCATTCCCTACTAAGCCTCATCCTGTGACTTATTATTCTTCAGTTGAGCCTAACTTGTTCAACGACATTATTAAGACTTACATGAGCAACTACCATGGTGCAAATCATGCAAGTGCTGAACATGCAAGTGCTGAACATGCATCTGCTTCTGTAGGGGAATAAGATATGAGCATGACTCTGTTATTGGGTAAACTCAATTGGGATTCAATCCCTAAAGAGCCTCTTGTACTTGTTACCATGGTAATCATGGCTTTAGGTGCAATTGCTTTACTCGGTGGTATTACCTATTTCAAAAAATGGGGCTACCTTTGGAATGTATGGTTTAAATCTGTAGACCATAAAAAAATTGGTATTATGTATATCGTTGTATCTGTAGTCATGCTGTTGCGTGGTTTCGCAGATGCGATCATGATGCGTCTTCAACTCTTCCTTGCAAAAGGTGGTGGTGAAGGTTACTTACATCCTGACCATTACGACCAGATCTTTACTGCGCATGGCGTAATTATGATCTTCTTCGTAGCAATGGGTCTTGTTGTAGGTATGATGAACATCACTGTACCTCTTCAAATTGGTGCACGTGACGTAGCATTCCCATTATTAAACTCTTTAAGCTTCTGGTTATTTGCTGGTGCTGCAGGTTTGATGATGGTTTCACTTGTATTAGGTGAATTCGCTGCAACAGGTTGGATGGCTTACCCGCCTCTATCTGGTATTCAGTATTCTCCTGGTGTTGGTGTTGACTACTATATTTGGGCACTCCAAGTTTCAGGTCTAGGTACACTTCTTACTGGTGTTAACTTCTTTGTTACCATCATTAAAATGCGTGCGCCTGGCATGGGTCTTATGGATATGCCGATCTTTACATGGACTGCACTTTGTACAGCTGTATTGATCATCGCATCATTCCCAGTATTAACTGCAACTATTGCAATGTTAACGCTTGACCGTTACTTCGGTTTCCACTTCTTCACAAACGAGCTTGGCGGTAGCCCAATGCTGTATGTGAACTTGATTTGGACTTGGGGTCACCCAGAAGTATATATTCTGATTCTTCCAGCTTTTGGTTTGTATTCGGAAATCGTTTCTACTTTCTCTCGCAAAACATTGTTTGGTTACAAATCAATGGTATATGCGACTATTGCGATCACAGTACTTGCGTTCGTAGTATGGCTACATCACTTCTTTACAATGGGTTCTGGTGCCAACGTTAACGCGTTCTTCGGTATCATGACTATGATCATCGCGATCCCAACTGGTGTGAAAATCTTCTCTTGGTTATTCACCATGTATAAGGGTCGTATTACCTTTACATCACCAATGTACTGGACACTTGGCTTCCTTGTGACTTTTGGTATCGGTGGTTTAACAGGTGTATTGATGGCAGTTCCTCCAGCGGACTTCTTGGTACATAACTCATTGTTCCTTATTGCCCATTTCCATAACGTAATTATTGGTGGTGTGGTATTTGGTATGTTCGCGGGTATCACTTTCTACTGGCCAAAAATGTTTGGTTGGAAGTTAAATGAAACTTGGGGCAAAGCATCATTCTGGTTCTGGTTCTTCGGTTTCTATTTTGCATTCATGCCACTTTATATCCTTGGTTTCATGGGTATGACTCGTCGCTTGAATACATATGATAACCCTGAATGGGATCCGTATATCGCGATTGCATTGTTTGGTGCTGTACTAGTTGCTATTGGTATCGCATGTTTCCTAATGCAAGTCATCGTTGGTTTCTTACAACGTCACGACAACATGGACCACACTGGCGATCCATGGGATGGTCGTGTACTTGAATGGGCGACTTCGTCACCTGCTCCATTCTATAACTTTGCTCATCTTCCAAAAATCAATGGTATTGATACTTTCTGGACTGACAAAGAAAATGGTGTAGCTTATGCCCGTCCTGATTCATATGAAGATATTCATATGCCGACTGACCGTGCTGCAGGTTTCGTGATTGCAATGTTCATTACGGCTATGGGCTTTGCATTGATTTGGCACATTTGGTGGTTAGCTGCTGTTTGCTTCCTTGGTGCGATCATCAGCTTCATCGTAAGTTCATTCACGAAAAAAGTGGATTACTACGTCCCTGCTGCTGAAGTTGAACGTATCGAAAACGAACGTTACGCTTTACTTGAAAAACACTTGAAGAAGGACTAAGGACATGACTGAAGTACTTCATCACGATAACCACGGACACGACGAGCATCATCATCACGATGATACAGACATCACCGTCTTTGGTTTTTGGACCTACTTGATGAGTGACTTGATTTTATTCGGTACACTCTTCATCGCGTTCGCTGTATTAAGCAGTCATATTCCGCCGGGCACCCCTAGTCCTAAAGAATTATTTGGTGATACCTTAGGTTTCGTACTTGTCGAAACTTTTGCTCTCCTTATTTCTTCTGTGACCTTTGGTTTCGCGGTACTTGCTTCATACAAGAAAAATGTTAGCCAAGTTTTAATGTGGTTGGCAATTACATGGGTATTCGGTGCAACATTCATCGGCATGGAACTTTATGAATTCAATCATTTAGTTCACGCTGGTCACGGCCCTAGTCATAGTGCGTTTTTATCTTCGTTCTTTACACTTGTAGGAACACACGGTATTCACGTAACTTCTGGTCTAGTCTGGATGCTTGTATTGATGTATCAAATCAAGAAAAATGGTTTGACACTTCCAAATACTCGTCGCCTTGCTTGTTTAAGCTTGTTCTGGCACTTCCTTGACATCGTTTGGATCTGTGTATTCAGCGTAGTTTACTTACTGGGAGCACTATAATGAGTCATGACCATAATACTGCAGATGCTTCGCACGGCAATATTAAGCAATACTCTATCGGGTTCATCTTGTCTGTTATCCTTACCATCATCCCGTTTGGGATGGTGATGAGCGGTATGACAGGTGGCGCTGTAGTTGCAACCATTGCAATTACAGCGGTTGCTCAGGTTCTTGTACAGTTGGTTTTCTTCTTGCACATGAACTCGTCATCTGAACAACGTTGGAATGTGATTGCTTTTGTCTACACAATTTTAACCATTGCTGTATTGCTTATTGGTTCTGTGTGGATTATGAACTACTTACATTCAAACATGATGATCTAAACTGATCGGCATGTTTAAAAAGTATTTATTCCTGACTAAGCCAGGAATTCTCTTTGGTAACTTTGTTACCACTCTGGGCGGCTTCTTTTTAGCCGCTCAGGGCTCAGTAGATTTCCTTCTCCTATTCATCACCCTACTTGGTACAACACTTGTTGTTGCCTCAGGTTGTGTTGTCAATAACGTCATCGATCAAGACATTGACCATAAAATGCAACGGACAATGAACCGTGCATTGGTTAAAAAAACTATCAGTCCAACTGTTGCTTTAATTTTTTCAGCAGTTTTAGGTCTATCGGGTTTTGCTCTATTATGGTTTTTTGTTAACGCATATGCCTTTGGTTTTGCTGTACTTGGTTTTGTGGTTTATGTAATTTTTTATAGTTTATGGAGCAAACGTACCAGCATTCACCAAACGGTGATTGGTAGTATTTCTGGCGCAAGCCCTCCTGTTATTGGATACACCGCTGTATCAAATGAATTTGATGTTGCCGCATTGCTGATTTTTTTAGCATATGCATTTTGGCAAATGCCACATTCATGGGGTATCGCAATTTATCGTTTTGATGACTATAAAAATGCTGGAATTCCTATTTTACCTGTTGCACGCTCAATTGTTCGTACTAAGGTCGAAAGCCTGATTTATGTGATTTTGTTTGCATTGGTTTTAAATGGTTTGTATTGTTTTGGCTATACCAATATTTTCTTCGTGATCATCTTCAATGCTATGTGTGCATATTGGGTGTATCTATCGATCATTGGTTTTAAAGCTGAAAATGATCAAATTTGGGCAAAACGCTATTTCTTATATTCAGTAATTTTAATTACGGTTTTAAGTTTTAGTTTTAGTTTTAGCACAAATTCTCCCGCACCACATTTACCCCTGTTTTAGAAAGGATAGAGTTCTCTCTATCTTTTCTTCCCTAGCTTTAATCTGCAATTTTAAAATCGCTCTCAAAAATTCATCTTAAAATCACATTATTTTTTTATTTTTGCCATCCTTATTCTTCGAATTAATTGTTATGATTTAATGCATTCCTTACTTATAAATAACGATTCATGAACATAACAACACTATATCAATCTATTTTTATTGCTTTCATTCCCACAACACTTTTTATCACACAACAAAGCTATGCAGGTTCAGATGAATACTGTTCACCTGATTTTAGTCTAGATGGATCAGATTATAATGCCTGTAGTAATTTACCCGTTTTAATACCTGGTAATGACAATAAAACCAATATGACACTTTTGCTGAGCGATCTAGGCTTGGCACGAATTAAAACATTAAAGCCCGATTTAAACCTTTGGTCAGCCCAATATGGTAGCGTACCTTTTGATGTGAGCTTATTCCCCACTATTACCGAGAATAAAGTTAATAATAAACGTAAACCCTTTAAACCCGATCAAGATAAAGTTAGTTATGAGGAGCGTTGTATTTCCTTACAACAAGGACAACAAAGTTTTACTAATCAAGTCAAAGCCAATAAAAATATTCCAATAGCTGAAAAACAATTACTAATTGATGCCCGCTCAAAACTCATCGATTGTGAAAAATCTATTGGGCTTATTTCAGTAAACCCAAATTGGTCAGTAACAACACGCCAATATGCCTCGTACTTGAATGGTAGTATTTTGTTTTACAATACTAACTTTTCCGCAGCTTCTAAAATTTATACAGCATTAAGCCAAGTTGAAGACCCTTGGCTCAAAGAAACAGCGCAATATATGCTTATTCGAACAGAACTCAATACCGCTTTTGCTTCTGCACAAGATCAATATGGCGATATCAACCCTGATAAAATTAATCATGTTTCCGTTAAAAACTTTTTTAACAACATTACCGAATATTTAAAGCTGTATCCAAAAGGGCAATATGTCGCAAGCGCCCGTGGTTTGATGCGTCGTGGTTTATGGTTAACAGATCGACAAGATTTATTAGTCAATGAAATTGTATGGCAAATCAATCACCCTGAATCTCCTTTATATAATTTAGAAATGGATCAACTACCTGCAGAATTGGATCGACGGGTTTTTCGCTCAAAAAATTTTAATCCTAAATTACTCAATGAACCTTTTTTATTGACTACCTATAACCTAATGCAAATGCGTAAAACAGGTGATGAAAACTATAAACCGATTACATGGACACAATTGAATAGCCAAAAAGCGTTCTTTAAAACACAACCTGAGTTATTCCAATATCTACAAGCTGCTCATTTATTTTATGTTCAAGGAAAGAACCAAGACGCTTTATCTTATTTACCGAAAGCTGCTACACAGAACAACAGCGCTTTGCAATTGAGTCAACAATTTTTAATTGGGCAAATTTTAGAAAAACAAAATAAAGCGCAAGCCCACCAGCATTGGTTACAACTTTACCAACATGCGAATAATGGTAATACCAAAGCCCTACTTGAAACAGCTTTAGCGAATCACTTCAATCAAAGCCAAAATACTCAAGCATTTATTGGTAAAAATCCACAAATAAGCCAAGCAATTCTGCAAAAGAATTTTATCCACGACTTTGCCAATGAAAAGTCGTTACAAACAATTATTCAGTCGAGCATAAGTACACAAAATCAAAAGAATACTGCGATTTATACCTTATTATCTAAATCTTTAAATGTGCAAAATTTTGCCCTGTTTAATCAAAATATTCAGTATTTACCTAAAGATGCGAATCAATATAAATCTTATGAATCCAATGATGCACTCAAAGAACAGCCTCCATTTTCTGATTTTATTTGGCAAGGCTCAAATATTACACCGCAACTTAAATGCCCCGACTTAATCACCCTGTCTAAACAACTTGTACAATCACCAAAAAATGCATTGTTGAATGTATGTTTAGGTGAATATATGCGTCATTCACGTTATGGTGACTATTATTATTCGTGGCAGACTGAAAACAATCAAACCAATTTTAAGGGTACGCCTTTTGCTCGTGGAACGGCCTATAAAAATATCATTCAAACTGAACCCAATGGCGACTTAAAAGCCTATGCTCTATATCGTTCTGTCATGTGTTACTCACCCAATGGTACGAATGATTGTGGCGATGCAGACGTTCCTAAAAACACCCGAAAACAATGGTTTGATCAACTGAAACGAGACTACCCAAACTCAAGTTGGGCGAAGTCATTGAAGTATTATTGGTAATTTTCCAATGCGCTTTCATTATTTAATACTTATTTTTATGTTTGCTTTCGGTTTGATGGCTTGTAACCCAAGTCAATCGGCAGCAGAGAATGCTACATCAACAAATATTATAGACGCCAATCATTATGATGCTTTTTGGATTTGGGGTGATATTTCTTCTGCCCCTTATTTAGCCAAAGCTAAAGAAATTTATGTGCTACAAGGTGAAGTCAAAATAGAACGGAACACGAAAAAATCGATTTTAATTCCTCAAGGCGTTGCTGTTCTAAGAGTGCCACATCAAAAAGTTTGGCTTGTTTTCCGTAATCATCATCTCAATTGGCAAGATCATGAATTGGATAAAATTTTAAAGCGTGTTCATCAATGGGAAAATAACGATAATAAAATTATCGGGATTCAAATCGACTTTGATGCAAAAACTAAAAACCTCAAAGAATATGCATTATTTTTGCAAAAAATTAGACTACAACTTCCTAAACAGTATCAGCTCAGTATCACAGGATTATTGGATTGGACAAATATTCAAGATACTGAAACGCTTAGGTTACTTCGAAATAATATTGATGAGCTCGCAATTCAAACCTATCAGGGTTCAAAAACAATTCCGAATTATCAAAACTATTTAAAAAAAGTGACTAAACTCAACCTACCTTATAAAATTGGACTTGTTCAGCATGGTGACTGGAACAGACCATTGAGTTTTAAAAATGATCCAAATTTTAAAGGTTATGTGGTGTTTTTGTTGAGGGAGTAAGTTTTTAAATTCTTTATTTATATAGGGTTCATTAACATTTCATAAATGGCTAACGCCGCAGGCAAAAAATGAACAAACTAGGCTGAAAATCGTAAGCTATTCTTATATTTTATAACAAAGTTTGAAAAAATTTAGCCACAATCCAACATTATCTGAACAATACGGAATTTATATTATTTAGATGTAGTTTTTGACTTTTACTGGAATTTTATATGCTAAAAAAAGTAGTCTGCTTAACCCTTTTATTACAAGGATGTACTTCTAATCCTCAACCCACTCAAAAAGCGTTAAATCCTAATAGTCCATCTTTACGATCTTCTACAGACTATTCTATCACTTCTAAAACCAAAGCTTTATCTTCAAATTTTTCACAAACTAAATTAAAAGATGCCTTGAGATCGAATATCTATCGAGTATCAACAATCAATCGAGATGAAGATTTATGGGATTTTCCACCTGTAAACTACCAACAAGTCACTTTTGAACAATTAACCAATCAAGAACAAACAGTTTATACCGCTCTAGAAACAAGTTATTTAAACAATTGGATTATGTGTAATGGTAAAGAATATGTTTCGTCAAGTTCTGGTGCCCCCTTTTATTTATTCTATGAAGTAATGAATTATCAAGCACGTGTTGAAATCAATACGCTCCCACTTAATCAACAAGAACAAGCTAATCAAATTCAATGGAAAGGAAATATTCGACTAGGTTTTTATAAATCATTAGCACGTGATGTTGTAATCAATCAAAAGTACACTTTTCTTTCTGAAGACCCATACCAATCCTTGCCTAATTTCCGTTGGTATAGCCATAATAGTGATTTTCAACTAAAAGATAATCAGATTTCCCATAAAGATCGCCAAAAAATTGTTGATTATGAGATCAGCCCGCTTAAATTAAATTGTGATTTGGTTCAAAAAGTTTTAGAAACTACAAAATAGTATATTTAAACAAAATTAATTTAGATTGTAATCCAATAACATTATGCCTATAATACCACCTCGCAATATTTTGCGGCTCAATTTGATTGACTTTTCAAGTTAATTTAATTGTGACTCCTTGCTTCAATCTTTATTAGATTGGGGCTGCATAAACCGTAAGGAGCTGACAATGCGTCACTACGAAATCGTAATTCTGGTACACCCAGACCAAAGCGATCAAGTTGTGGGAATGGTAGAACGCTACATTTCTCACATCAAAGAAGCTGAAGGTCAAATTCACCGTCTTGAAGATTGGGGCCGTCGCCAATTGGCTTACCCAATTAACAAAATTCATAAAGCTCACTACATTCTAATGAACATTGAATGTGGTCAAACTACGCTTAATGAATTGGAAGAATTATTCCGTTACAACGATGCTATTCTTCGTAACGTAATTATCCGTCGTGAAAACGCAATTACTGAAGAGTCATTATTGGCGAAAAGTGCTGAAGAAAAACGTGCGCGTAAAGCTCAACGTGAAGAAGCACAACACGCTCAAGACTCTGCTGAAGCTTAAGGAGAACATAACATGGCACGTTTTTACCGTCGTCGCAAGTTCTGCCGTTTTACAGCAGAGAAAGTAACGTATATCGACTATAAAGATATTGACACTTTAAAACAGTACATCACTGAAAACGGCAAAATTGTTCCTAGCCGTATTACAGGTACTAAAGCTCGTTACCAACGTCAATTAGCGCTTGCTATTAAACAAGCTCGCTATTTGTCTTTGATCCCTTACACTGACAATCATAAGTGAGGTTGAGCTGTGGATATTATCTTATTACAACGCATTAAAAACCTAGGTAAACTAGGCGATAAAGTTTCAGTTAAAGCTGGTTACGGCCGTAACTTCCTTATCCCACAAGGTAAGGCTGTTGCTGCAACTGAATCAAATACTGCTGCTTTTGAAGCTCGTCGTGCAGAACTTGAGAAAGCTGAAGCTGATATTTTAGCTGCTGCTCAAGCACGTGCTGATCAATTGAACGAAGTTAACATCGTTATCACTGCTAAAGCTGGTGACGAAGGTAAACTATTTGGTTCAATCGGTACTCGTGACATCGCTGACGCGTTGACAAATGCTGGTCTTGTTGTAGACCGCGCAGAAGTACGTTTACCACTTGGTGCTTTACGCAACGTTGGTGAATTCAACATCGCAATCCAATTGCATCATGATGTTACTGCTGAAGTTCTCGTTACTATCGTAGCTGAGTAATTTTTGCAAAAAAAGAGCATGCTTTTGCATGCTCTTTTTTATTTGTCTAATTGAAAAATATAAAATTTACTCAAAACCTCTTCTTTCAGCTTATTGAATTTTTTCATTGGGAAATAGGATGAGTTTTGCTTTATGATAAAGCAGTCCCCTATCAGCCATTTTGCTTTATTTAAAATCAAGGTCTTATATGTCTCAGGCAACCGCCCCTGCTTCTACAAATACTTTTAAAAATGATGCTAAGTCACCTGACACAGCACCATTAAAAGAATTTCGTACGCCACCACATAACTTGGCGATTGAACAGGCTGTACTGACCGCATTAATGACTGTTGCCGAATCATTTGAACAAGTCAGTGATGTACTGAATGAAAATGATTTTTATGCAACACGACATAAATACATTTTCCGTGCCATTGAAAAACTTGCACAAGAAAGCTCACCTTATGATGCTGTTTTAGTCAATGATTGGCTCATTAAACAGAATTTAATTGACACTGTCGGTGGTGAAGAATATCTGATGCAACTCATGTCAGACTCACCTTCAAGTTTTTATAACCTTGAAACTTATGCAGTTAAAATCAAAGAGTTTGCAACCTTACGTAGCATGATTAAAGTCGGCAATGAAATGCTGCAAAATGCCTATGACACTAAAGGTCGTGAAGTCAGTGAAATTTTAGACTTAGCAGAAACCAATATTTTCTCGATCGCAGAACAACACAATAATAATGCGAAAGCACAAGGTCCAAAACCTATTGCAAGTGTAACCGCAGATTTAATCACTAAACTTGATGAACTTTCACAAATGGAAGGCAGTATTACAGGTTTAACTACTGGCTTTGTTGAACTTGATAACAAAACCTCTGGTATGCAAGCGGGTGACATGATTATTGTTGCAGCACGTCCATCGATGGGTAAAACCACCCTTGCCATGAATCTTGTAGAAAGTGTGTTATTTAATAACAACTTGCCTGCTTTAGTTTTCTCTATGGAAATGCCCGCAGACTCCATTGCAATGCGTTTAATTTCATCTTGGGGGCGCGTACATCAAGGGCATTTACGTTCAGGTAAAATGGATGGGGACGAATGGTCTAAAGTTACGGGGACAATTTTACAACTACAAGAAAAACACTTATATATTGATGATTCTTCTGCACTTCCACCCACTGAATTACGTGCTCGTGCTCGCCGTATTGCAAAACAACATGGCGGAAAACTCGGTTGTATTATGGTCGATTATCTTCAGTTAATGAAAGTTCCAGGAATGGGCGACAACCGTGTAGGTGAAATTGGCGAAATTTCACGAAGTTTAAAAGCTTTAGCAAAAGAAATGAGCTGTCCTGTTATTGCATTATCACAGCTTAACCGATCGTTAGAGAACCGCCCAAATAAACGCCCAGTTATGTCCGACTTACGTGAATCGGGTGCCATCGAGCAGGATGCCGATTTAATTATGTTTATTTACCGTGATGAAGTTTATAACAAAGAATCGAAAGAAGCTGGTACTGCAGAAATTATTATTGGTAAACAGCGTAACGGCCCTATTGGTACTGTTCGTTTAGCATTTGAAGGACAATATACACGTTTCAGTAATTTATCACCTGAGTATTATGCGCAGTATGATGATGAAGAATAATTCATCTTTTTAAAATGCCTGATCAAGCCTCTGACGCTTTGCATATTTTTTATGTAATTACTCCAAATAGTACGCTTGATTCTGCTGAATAAATCCATTTCAAAGACCTGTAAGGTGTTCATTTTCACATGCTCACCTTCTTTTTTTATCTATTCAAAAATAAGTGCTACACATACTCGACCCAGTATTGATTTGATTAATATCATAATTTAATGCTACTAAGGTCATTAATGTGTAGTCGTTAGGCGTATCACAATCAAGTATATGCAAGTTCAACCACCAATTGATTTTAATGAAATTTAGTTTTCTCAATCTTGTTTAAATCGAAGTTGAGTCCCCAAAGTTTAAGTTTTTCAAAGCGAAAATTTGTCCAAAATAATCAAAATACAAATTTCGAAACATTCACTTCTACGAAACCCGTTGTACTTGTATTGAATCGTGCAAGAAAAACTTCATTTACTCTACAAATAACCATTCATTACAGAACTCTCATACATCATTCGATTTAAAAACTTGCCACTAAATTTTATTATTCCAACTTTTATAATCAATTAAATAATTGATAAAATCTCTGATTCTACAGAAAAATTTAAATTTAATTGGTTCACAAATGATGTCAAAACAACAATAGATATGTTTTATCGATTCAAAGCTGATAGATGATTAAAAACTTAAATGCTCATGTCCATTTAGACTTGATAGGTCTACAATATTGTCGGTTTAAAATATACGCCTGAAACATAAGCGCGTTTACTTATATTTTCAAAATTTAATCCCCTAACATGAGCGACATTGTATGAAATGTCGTTCTACATTTGCCATTCCCAAGGAGTAACACGGGTGCGTCAAGCAACAGTTTATATTGATAGTCAAGCGTTGCAATATAACTTAAATCGCGTTAAACAACTTGCGCCTACAGCTAAAATTGTTAGTATGATCAAAGCTAATGCCTATGGGCACGGCGTTAAAGACTGCTTAGATGCCTTAAGTGAAACCGATGCTTTTGGTGTCGCCCACCTTGAAGAAGCACTTGAAATTCGTGCATTAGGTTTTCAACAACCGATTACTCTCATTGAAGGGGTTTTCAGTGCCGATGAAATGGCAATTTCCATTGAGCAAAATATTGAAATTGTCGTACATCACCAAATTCAACTCGATTGGTTAAATGCACACAAAGATATCTATATCGCTAAAGGCTTAAAAGTTTGGGTCAAACTCAATAGTGGCATGAATCGTCTTGGTTTTAAATTTCCCGAGATCATTAATATTATTAATACATTAAAAGCCGATGGCTTCACGTGTGTTCTCGCAATGCATTTTGCCAATGCCGATGCTGAAAATCACCCACTAAATGAACAACAAAAAAATCAATTTTTAGATGTGAAAGAAGCTTGTGATCCAATCATGGCATCTTGCTGTAATTCTGCAGCAATTTTCAAATGGCCTGAATTGAATTTTGATTTTGTTCGTCCAGGTATTATGCTCTATGGTGCATCACCATTTACAGATAAATCGGTACAAGATCTAGACATCAAGCCTGTGATGACCTTTACCGCGGAAATCATTGCGCTCAATGAAATTCAAGCAGGTGAATCAGTTGGTTATGGTTCAACTTTTGTTGCTGAACAAGCCATGAATATTGCAATTGTTTCTATTGGTTATGGCGATGGCTATCCTCGTGCATTTCCAAAACAAAACTACGTCGCCATCAATGGTCAAACAACTCGTGTAATTGGTCGTGTCGCAATGGATATGATCGCTATTGATGTTACAGGTTTAAATGCCCCTTTAGGTACAATTGTTGAACTTTGGGGTAAAAACCGTTTAGTTGATGATGTTGCAGAAGCCAATGGAACCATTGGCTATGAGTTACTTTGTCGTATGAGTAATCGACCTGTGCGTAAAAAACTCTAATTTTCGCTCCTAAATAAGAAGCTAAGCCATGCTTGGTTTCTTATTTAAAGACTTAAACCTCAAATTTTAGACTGCTTATATGTTTAAACTATTTATACTTCAACAGCCTTTGCATCATATAAAAGTGTTAAAAACTCAGGCAAATCCTGTTCATTCAGCTTAAGCGGCTCAAAATAATCAAATCCTTTTTGTCGAAAAAATTGCTGTACTTGACTATTTCGACTGACATATTTCATTGACCACTGGCTAAAATGCATCTGCTCAATTGGATTACGACTCAAAATACGAATATCCATATGACGCGAATCTCTATACAGCTTCACCACTAGATTTTCAACAATCGACTGCTCACCTTCAATACACTGGAAGAAATAACGATCTGCAAAAAATAAAGCCCCATGCACATTATGCTTAATATTAAAATGACGTGCTTCATTCAAGATGTTACGTAAATCATTTAAAATATGTTTATCTGAAGCAGTTGCCTCACTTGCATAGCAGAGTTGAAATTTCATGATTTAATATCACTCAATTTTATTTTTATGATTGTTTTATAACCTAAGAACCAATTAAAAACAACTCTATGAAATAGTAGCAATGTTTTCATTAGATTACATATGCACATTTTTATCTAACTACTGTTCATATCACCCCAATCTAAGCAAAGTAATCTGGAGTTGGCTTTGGCATTTCCTGCAATCCACTACGCAAAGTCTCCGACCATTGCTTACTAATACTCTGAAAATACTGATCATCTTCAGTAATTCGCTTACCTGTAGGTTGTTTTAAACTATCTTTAGCATATATCAGGGCATCGAGTGGCATTCCAACCGATACATTGGAGCGCAATGTTGAGTCAAAGGAAATTAGACTACAGCGTAATGCCTCGTCTAAGGGCATTTCATAATGCAGTGCACGATCTAAAATTGGTTTCCCATATTTACTTTCACCAATTTGAAAATAGGGCGTATCACGGGTAGCACAAATAAAATTACCTTGCGGATAAATATTATATAACTGCATCTCTGTACCCGAAATCTGCCCTGCGACCAAAATACTGCAAAAATAATTGCTCTGCTCTATAGGATCAGTCGTTACATCAGCAATTACTTTTTTCAATGTTTGTCCAACAAGTTCCGCCATTTCAAACATGGTATTCACGCTATACAAATGCGGTTCTTGTTTTAAAGCCAAATGATTTTCAAGATGCCCTATCACTGCCTGTGTAGTCGCTAAATTTCCCGATGTTTGTATACAGATAAAACGCTCGTTCTCCACACCAAAAGTATAAAGTTTACGATAGACAGAAATATGATCAATTCCTGCATTGGTTCTTGTATCGCTGATAAAAACGAAACCATCTTGTAATCGCAGTGCACAGCAATATGTCATTTTGTTACCTTTTATTTTTATTCCGATGGCTCTAGTCGTTGAAATACATGTAAGTTATCGCGCTTATCTTAACAGGGAAGTACTTGAACAATCGAGTGCATTGTTTCAATTCCACCCCGTGTGCGTACACCACGTACTGGTGCAACATCCCAATAATCACGCCCCACAGCAACATAAATATGCGCTGATGGCTTAAACAATTGATTACTGACATCAAAACAATGCCAGTGTCCATCAAGCCAAATTTCAGCCCATGCGTGGCTCGCCAAATGAATCATATCGGTCACATATAAGTAGCCCGATACATAGCGTGCAGGAACACCCAATGCCTTACACATCGCAATAAAAACATGGCTGTGATCTTGACAAACACCCTGCCGATCATTAAATGATTGAATTGCACTGTGTGTCACCGAAGTACTTTCCGAAAGATAAGGCATCACATGTAATACCGCTTGCGCAAGTTTTTTTAAATGTTCAAGACTAACATTTGGCACATATTTTTGTGCAAAATTGAGCATTTCAGCATTACATAAAGTCGTTTCTGTCATTTGCAAAAAAATACTTGGAGGTACTTTTGAAGCAATTCCAAAAAGATTACCAGGATTAATCTCCACCACACCCTGCGCCATAATAAGTAATTGTTGATAATTTTCTACTTGCGTACTTGTCATCCATACATTGTCAAAAGCATCTTTACTCGATACATTAACACCAGGAATACTCACATCCCAACTGTGTACATATTGGTGCTGATTACTCTGTGGCGACATGCGAACGTATTGGATACTGCGAGAAGCAGGCTCTGAGTAATGATAATGTGTTTGGTGATTAATCATCAGTTTCATAAGCGATCCAACGTAAAAATGTTGTGTATTTGTTCACTTAAAAGATAAAAATTCTGAACATCAATTTTTTGCTGTAACTGTTTCCAATACCGCTCTAAATGCTCAAAACCCAATGCTTGTAACAATATAATCAATGAGTCCAATTCAACAATTACAACCTCTATATGCTGCTTTAAACGTAGATGGTGATCCAACTGTTCTATTTTTTGTCCAAGGCTAAAAAATAAAAAAACCTCATGATTTTCTTCCGACTCAAGTACCTCACGACAATCACCTGCAATATCGCAGATATACGTTCGGTTCTGTTCAGCCTCTCCAATCAATTGATTCAACTCAGCAAAAGAGCTTGTCGATAATACCCCACGTAAATCATGGATATTATTTTTTGCACATTGAAATTGTTGTTGAAATGATGCCTCTTGCGTTTCATCTTGCAGCAATACATTGAGCGATGCTGCATCAAAAACAGGTAGATAAAATGCATGAGCATATTCCACAGCACGATCATCATCGTTAAATGGAAACTGGCTACAGGCATACTGTACACGCGCCAAATAACGACCTAACCAAAAAATATTTTGTGCATTTGAAGTTAGTAAAATCATAAGATCACCCTGAATCTGCATTTAGGCATGTAAAGGATCAATAACCCATGTATCTTTAATCCCGCCACCTTGCGATGAGTTCACCACAAGTGAACCTTGCTTCATCGCCACACGGGTTAAGCCACCTGGTACAATTTCAGTGCGGTCAGGTGCACTCAGTACAAATGGACGCAAATCAATGTGACGTTCACCAATACCACTTTGCGTTAAAGTCGGCGATACCGATAAGTCCAAGGTCGGTTGTGCAATATAGTTTTGTGGTGTCTCTATTAATTTACTGCGAAACAAAGCAATTTGTTGTTCTGATGATTGTGGCCCAACTAACATGCCATAACCACCTGAACCTTGTGCTTCTTTGACCACCAATTTTTCAAGATTAGCGAGAACATAATCAAGCTGTTCAGCTTCACGACATTGATAGGTTGGAACATTTTTTAAAATAGGTGTTTCATTTAAATAATATTCAATCATTTTATCGACATAAGGATAAATAGATTTATCATCTGCCACCCCTGTACCTGGTGCATTTGCAATGACGACATTGTGTTTTAAGTAAGCCGACATTAAACCAGGAACGCCTAATGTACTGTCTGGCTTAAATGCTAAAGGGTCAATGAAGGCATCATCTAAACGGCGATAAATCACATGAACTTGTTGACGTCCACGAATGGTTTTCATATAAACTTTATCATTTTCAACAAATAAATCGAGCGATGTCACCAAAGGTATATCCATTTCTCGAGCAAGGAATGCATGCTCATAATATGCACTATTATAGCGCCCTGGCGTTAACACTACGATATTCGGTGTATCAACATGAGCATTCTCAGCCAAGACTGATTTGAGCAATTGCGGATAATGTTCAATACCTAATAAATGTTTTTCACACAATTCAGGCATCAGTTTTTGACTCATCTTACGGCTTTCAAGCATGTAAGACACACCTGATGGCGTGCGAAGATTATCCTCAAGTACATAAAAATCTCCACTACCATCTCGAATAATATCGACACCACTAATTTGGCTATAAATCTTCCCATGTAAGTTATGCCCAATCATCATAGGTTGATATGCCTCATGACTCAGCACTTGAAGCTCAGGAATGATGCCTTCTTTAAGAATATGCCTATCATGATAAATATCATCTAAAAATAAATTCAAGGCTTTGACACGTTGTGTACAGCCTTGTGCAATATGGTTCCATTGTTTACGAGCGATGATGCGTGGAATCAGATCGAAAGGAATCGTACGCTCTATGCCTGAACTCTCACCATACACATTAAAAGTAATACCTTGATAGAGAAAATGCGTTTTCACACTATCATTAAGTTGATGTAAAATCGTTAAACTATGTTGTGCTAACCACGCTTCTAAATGCTGTGTTGTTTCCACTGGTAGGCTTAAGTCATCGGTTAATTCATTAAAAAATTGTGATTTTATTTGTCCAAGTACATGTTGCGAATGGTGGCTCACATGACTGAGCTCACCTAAAATATTTCCCGTTACTGGTAAGAATTGTTCAAGGTTTAACTCTGTACTCATATTATCTTTAAGCATACAAACCTCGTTTCTTTGTTGTTGATTGTATGAGGGATATAGCAATAACAATGCCAACTCTACGGATTGCTACAGCAACTGTTTTTAAACAGATGATAATCGAGGAACACACCTCTCTTTTAGCTTAAGCAGAGAATGAATTGTTTTCTAGTTGCGGAATGTGAATATTTTTCTTATTGTGTCATTCTAATGTTGTTCCTCAAATCTTATTTAATTGATTAATTATGCCTGCACAAGAAAAAGAAACTTCCAATAGCCTTTATCGTCAGTGGCAAATACTTTCCCGACTCTCTACAGGGAAATGGTTAGGCACACGTGAATTACAAGAAAGCCTCAACCGTGAAGGCATTGATATTAGTCTACGTACCATTCAGCGTGATTTAAATCAAATTGCACAACGCTTTCCAATTGAAAGCAACAAAACAGTGCCTCAGGGTTGGCGTTGGCGCTCAGATGCCCCTATTCAAAGTTTGCCCAATATGACGAGCTCTCAAGCAGTTACTTTTATGATGGTTGAGGAACATTTAAAGCATTTACTTCCACCAAGTCTAATTGATGAAATGAATCCTTGGTTTGATTTGGCACGGCGCAGCCTATCGAGCCAAAATAATGTGCGCCAATGGATTAATCGTGTTCGAATTGTTCCTGCTAGTCAGCCACTTATTCCCCCACTCGTTGAACGACAAGCACAGCAAGCTATTTATGAAGGTTTATTGCAGGATAAACAAATCGAATGTATTTATCGTTCACGAGGGCATCAAAGTGAAGAACGTAATTACACCCTTAATCCACTAGGGTTAGTACAAAAAGGTGCCATTATTTATCTGATCTGCACACGTTTAGATAAGTCAGATGTTCAAACCTTTGCCTTACATCGTTTTCAATCTGCAACTGTGTTAGATACTCGTGCTATGCATCCTGTAGATTTTGATATTGATAAATATATAGATTCAGGCGCTTTAGGTTTCCGTGTCGACTTCAACAAGCCCACTGAAAGTATTGAACTTAAATTATTCATGAATGAAAGTGATGTACTACATTTTAGTGAAAGCCAACTCAGCCATGCGCAAACCATCACACAACTCAATGATCAACTGTATGAAATCAGCGCTGTTGTTCCTTTTACTTCGCAATTAGTTTGGTGGTTACGTAGTTTTGGTCAAAAAATTGTGCGTATTGAACCCATTGAAGTTTTTAATGCAGTTCATGAAATTGAATAATGCCTTATTTTCATTTTAAAAAAATCATGCAATAAAAAAGAGCCTGAATTCAGGCTCTTTTCATAGTTTTTTTATTTTAGATTATTCAATTCATTTTTATTTATTCGATTTCTTTATTATTGATTAGATTTCACTATTTTATTGTCATTTTATCTTTCTAAATTTTGAAAATTAATGCCTGCAATGTCATATCACAAAAAACTCTCATGGCTGTTAATACGGTATGACAGTACAGACATCAATTTTTCATTAGAGATTTAAGTTGAATGATCAAGCTATACATGCAAGATCGCCACTGTTGTAACGGATTGATTTTTTAGTCATATCGTTCACCTCTGTTTGAAAGTAAGTTCAATTTAACCAAATTGTTTCATGCTGAGAAATAATTAAAAATGCTGAGTAATTTAATTATACTTATTATGAAATTTTATTATTCGATAACATACACTTAACCCAATTTAATTTTAATTCGAAAAATTCAAACATAGACTGTAGTAACTTAAATTACTGAAATTAATTTTCTAACTTTTCAAAAAATTTAGGTAAGTATTCAAACCTATCACTCTAAATATCTTATTTATCACAATTTTCAGTTGATGTTACAGTTTTAATTTGAAATTTATTTCCCTTTTTCAAAACACATGCCCTTGTTGAAAATGATTTTTCTGTATGAATAATAAATTCATACGGTTTATTTATTTCAAGTAAATTTATTGGTACTAAAACACAGCTATCTTTTTTAAATGGAAATGAATGTTCTCTAAGTGTAATTTTTTTATCATAAATATTTGCATTACCCATTGAGATAAAAGATTTCACCCAAATTAAGTAATACGAAGCATCTTTATTATTTTCATCTAAAAATGAATTTTTACTATTTGTATATAAGCAAATATTATCCTCTTTCACATCCAATGAAAGTGGTAGTTTATGAGCAGTTTTCTCATAATTACATCCATAAACAAATAAAAAAATAAATAAATAAACATTTTTTTTCATAAAATTAACTTTTTGGAAGTAAGTTCTTATCCGATGGATTTTGTAAAAAATCTACAAGAATTTGTTTTACATAAATTAATAATTGCAAACTTCGTTGATGATGTGGTCTTTGAGGATTTTCTTTCTGTAAATAACAAGCATCATACCAAAACTCAATAATCCGTCCTTGTTGCTCAAAATTAAATTCACTAAATTTTTTCTTAGCATCTGCTCCACTTAAATCTGTAGCATAAGCTTTTAAATCACCATTCTTAGGAGTATCTGCTGTCCGAACAGTAGAAGTATAACCTCCCTTGCACAATTGATTAATTCCGTGCCAAACCGCATTTGTACCCAATTGGTACTGCCAGACATGGGTCATTTCATGAATAAACCAATGTTTATCTATTGCATCAAGTGCAATACTAAAATCAGGTGTGTTCATATATTCATTACTAGGTAAATGAATAAATCCCTCGGGTGTCATGGCATTACCTGTCAAAGCAGTTAAACCTAATAGTCCACCTCTGACAATTCTGACCTTGCTATAATCAATTGCATTTTTAAATACTTGCTGACACATGGCAATTTCACCACTGGTTAACAGCCGTTCTACATCCACCTGTAACAGTGTAGGATTGTTTGCAGCATCAGCACGCATTTTTCGCATTTTTGCAACGCCAATAACCACACTACCCATTATCATCACTCCCATCAGTAATATGAATTTCTATTTCATCATTTTCCATACCACTAATTAGTTGTGTCATACCATCTTCATCTGTATGGCCTCTAAGTACAAGATGACCGTTTTTATATATTTCATATTCTCCATTGCGAATGACTTCATCTGTATTTTGACTACGCAATAAAAATCGTTCTGCAAATTCATGAGTAGGCTGATCAAGTATCAATTGAGTCAGGAACTCTTTACCTAAAGCAATACCACCTGTATCGGCAAAAGCAAGACTTTGATTCGCAATAAAACTTGCCCCACAGGATGTCCTATTTCCTTCAAAAATAGTTTTTCGCCCCATAGCTGTCTTAGTACTGTCTGTGCCTAGAGCAGAAACCATTTTTTTACATAGAGGACAAAAGTGTTGCATACCATCTAAATGAACTTTCTTTCCATCAATAGTAAAAGTATCTAATACTTCTGAAACAACACCACCATGAGTTGTTGTAGCATTTTTTGTTATAAATTCTTTCATTTTTCTCTAATTGTTTTATATCTGATCTAATTAATATACACGAAATTCAAATACGATACTTGCACCACCGAATATTAACAAATAAGCCTATAAAGCCTCATTTTTTTAAAAATATGAAAAAACCCGCACTAAGCGGGTTTTTTACAACTTTAAAAAGTCTTATGCAGATTTTTTCGCTGCATTATTCTTACGTATCGTAATCATAATCAACTGAACAGCCGCAGGTGTTACACCCGGAATACGCCCTGCTTGACCTAAAGTTTCAGGACGAACATCTTTCAACTTCAAAGTAATTTCACGAGACAAGCCCGAAACGACATCATAATCAAATTCAGCAGGAATACGAGTTTCTTCCAGACGCTTCATTTGAGCAACATCTTCTTGCTGACGATTGATATAACCTGCATATTTCACCGCAATTTCAATTTGCTCACCAACAAATGCAGAAACCTCAGAACCCGTAATTTCAGCAATTTGCGCAAAGTTGATATTTGGACGTTTCAATAAATCAATCGCATTGGTTTCTTTAGACAAGTCATCACCTGTCAAATCAACGAATTTTTTACCCAATGGATTATTTGGCGCAGCCCAAAGATGTTGTAAACGACCCGTTTCTTTTTCTACTGCTTCCATTTTTTCACAATACACATTCCAACGCTCATCATCCACCAAGCCCATTTCACGACCAATGGCTGTTAAACGCTGATCCGCATTGTCTTCACGAAGCATCAAACGATATTCCGCACGTGAGGTAAACATACGGTATGGTTCTTTCGTACCTAAAGTAATCAAGTCATCCACAAGAACGCCCATATACGCCTCATCACGTTTTGGTGTCCATTGCTCTTGATCCCATGCACGGCGAGCGGCATTTAAACCTGCCAATAAACCTTGTGCACCAGCTTCTTCATAACCTGTCGTACCGTTAATTTGACCAGCAAAGTACAAGTTATTAATAGCTTTGGTTTCTAAAGAGAATTTTAATGCTTGAGGATTAAAATAATCATATTCAATCGCATAACCTGGACGAAGAATGTGCGCATTCTCCATACCACGAATTGAACGCACCAATTCAAACTGAACATCAAACGGTAACGATGTCGAAATACCATTTGGATAAAGTTCATGTGTATCCAAGCCTTCAGGCTCCAAGAACACTTGATGCGAATTTTTATCGGCGAATTTATGAATTTTATCTTCAATCGATGGGCAATAACGTGGACCTACACCCTCAATCACACCTGTATACATTGGTGAACGATCTAAACCACCACGGATAATATCGTGCGTTTTTTCGTTTGTATGCGTGATATAACAATTCACTTGTTCAGGATGCATTGATGCATCACCCATGAACGACATAGTCGGCGATGGAAAATCACCTGGTTGCGGTGTCATTACAGAGAAATCAACCGAACGCGCATCAATACGTGGTGGTGTACCTGTTTTTAAGCGACCCACTGGTAAATTTAATTCACGTAAACGTGCCGCCAATGAAATTGACGGTGGATCACCAGCGCGACCACCTGAAGACTGATTCAAACCAACGTGAATGATTCCGCCCAAAAAAGTACCTGAGGTAAGGACAACGGTTTTCGCTTCAAAACGAATCCCCATTTGTGTCACAACACCTTTTACAGTATCTCCTTCAAGAATCAAATCATCTGCTGATTGTTGGAAAATATCCAAATTGGCTTGGTTTTCTAAAACATCACGAATCGCAGCTTTATAACGGATACGGTCGGCTTGCGCACGTGTCGCACGAACCGCTGCACCTTTACGTGAGTTTAAAATACGAAACTGAATACCACCTTTATCTGCAGCCAAAGCCATCGCACCACCAAGGGCATCAATTTCACGCACTAAATGCGATTTACCAATACCACCAATGGCAGGGTTACAACTCATCTGCCCTAAAGTTTCAATGTTGTGTGTTAATAGTAGTGTCTGTCGCCCCATACGCGCCGCAGCCAATGCTGCTTCCGTACCTGCGTGACCGCCACCGATCACAATGACATCGTATACTTTAGGATAATGCATAGTCGTAAAAAGGAGATTAAAAATGACTGACTATTGTAGCAAAATTTTGAATTGAGTTTTGCTCTGTTTTTAATTTTTATTGAACTCATCAATTATTAAGAAATAATAACATTATTACACTCCGTGACATTCTGTTGCAAAATATCGTAAAAAGTTCATATTAATAATGAAAAAAGAAAATTATGATTAAAATTCAGTCCATTTAGGATGATGTGATATATCCAAGTTTTTCTCAAATTGAATGATTCTCAAATCTAATGAAAGGAAATACATGATGAATACCACTATTGCAAAAATTATTTCATCAGCACTACTTTGTGTTGCTACGGTTTCTTTTGCACATGCCAAAGATACCGCTTCTCAAAATGAAGTGAAGAAACAAATCCAAATCTGTAGTAAGAAAAAACAAGGGGATTGGGTTGTATATGCTAACAAAGGTGTAATTTTTAACGGCACCTGCGAACCTAATGAAAATGGTAAACTTCAATTTCACTTCCCTGCACCTCCAGGTGGTGCAACTCAATAACCTTTAAGGTAAGCACTCTGGTGTAACACTAAAGGGATTGAGAAAATTATTGGCAAAATCTACCTATATGCTTTTATTTCTATAATTCAATTAAAATCTAGATATCCGCTTGAAATATATGCTTCCACACTTAAAGTTTCTATTAAGTTACTTTTTCTATATATCTTCAGGCGAATATCTATTTAATTTTATGAATCAGTTCTGCCTGCCGACAACCAATCTACCCTCTATTAATACAAATGATAAAGTCATTCGCTTAGACAATCATTCGTTAAAAAATTAACTTAAAATTTTCCATCAATTTTAAATCTTCTCTAAGTTAATCATTTTTTATTTTTATCCATTTTTTATAACCGTCCAATCACTTAAATAATGATTGTTTTGCCTTACATGAGAAAATACCTACTTTATATATTAAGGCACAAAAAACCTACCCAAATAAGAATAAATACATTAGTTTAAAGAAGATTAATTTTATAAAAAAACAAAAAGGATAGAACCACATGGATTCCGGAATTATCACCATCATGCTGCCTTTGGCATTATCTATTATTATGATCGGACTAGGTCTAGAGCTAACCCCTAAAGATTTCGCTCGAGTTAGCAAACATCCTAAAGCTGTGTTAATTGCACTTTTTTGCCAATTGATACTTTTGGTCAGCATCGCCTTTATGGTCTGCAAAATACTTGCACTGCCACCACTTTTATCTGTTGGTCTCATGTTATTGGCAGCATCACCAGGAGGGAGTACCGCAAATCTGTTCAGTTACTTATTTAAAGGTGATATTGCGCTCAATATTACTCTGACGGCAATTAACTCTGTAATCGCAGCCTTCACCCTACCATTAATTATGAATTTTTCGATTCAATACTTTATGAATGATGGGCAACAAATCAGCTTAGAGTTCAGTAAAATTCTACAAGTATTCGGCATTATTATTATACCCGTCTGTATTGGTATGCTGATTCGTCACTATGCGCCACATTTCACCGAAAAATTAAATAAACCATTACGTATTTTTGCCGTCGTTTTCCTTGTACTCATTATTATTGGTGCAATTGCCAAAGAACGCACTCAAATTATGCAATATTTAACCCAAGTAGGTTTAGCAACAGTGATTTTCTGCCTATGCAGCCTAACCATTGGTTATTTTGTCCCACGTATGTTGGGTATCAATACAGCACAAGCGCGTGCTTGCGCATTTGAAATTGGCATTCATAACAGTACATTAGCAATGACGATTGCCCTTACAGTGATGGCTAGCAGTACTATTGCAATGCCTGCAGCAGTGTATTCTATTTTCATGTATGTTTTTGCAGCATTGTTTGGTTTTGCACTGAATCGATTTACCGAACAACCATCAATTGAAAATACGGCATCATCACATTAACTTATTACATGGACTGTAATTTATAAAGATATAAACAATAAGGGACACCCATTTCTCTAAGATTTGAGGTGTCGTTCTGTTGTTGCATCCGTTACAATAGCCGACTGATGAAAATATATTTAGGTTATAACTCGTGAAGTGGTTACAAATTCATATTACTGTTGAACAAGCTCAAGTTGATTTTACTGAAACATTACTTAGCTCTCTTGGAGCAGTGAGTGTTACTTTAGATGATGCTGAAAATCAAGATTTACTTGAACCACTTCCGGGCGAAACACCGCTTTGGAATAAAGTCATTGTAACGGGTATTTATGCACAAGAAGAAGGTGAAGAAATTGATGTTTCAGCTTTAGAAACATTTATTCGCACCCAGCTTCCTACTGAACCAATGCGTAGCGAGTTTATGGAAGACCAAGAATGGGAACGTACATGGATGGATGCGTATGAGCCGATTCAAATTGCAGAAAAATATTGGATTGTTCCTGAATGGATGGAAGCACCTGAAGCCGATGCTGTAAACATCAAACTTGATCCAGGCTTGGCTTTTGGTACAGGTAACCATGCATCGACATTCTTATGCCTACAATGGTTAGGTAAAACTGACGTCAAAGATAAAATTGTCATCGATTATGGTTGTGGCTCAGGTATTTTAGGCGTTGCTGCATTACTTTTAGGTGCTAAAAAAGTCTATGCAACTGATATTGATCCACAAGCTGTACTTGCAACCAAACAAAATGCTGAACTCAATGGCGTACTTGAAAATCTGTATGTTGGCTTACCTGAAGAGTTCAATATTGAACTTAAAGATGAAAAAGCAGATGTTTTTGTTGCTAACATTCTTGCAGGTCCTCTCATGATGCTTGCTAAAGAGTTCTCAACTTTGATTAAATCTGATGGCGAGTTCGCACTTGCTGGTGTAATTGAAGAGCAAGTATCTGATGTTTCTGATGTTTATTCTGAATTTTTTGATATATTAGAAGTAGAAAAACGAGATGAAACTTGGTGTCGTATTTCAGGTAAACGAAAATAACATCATAAGAGTATTGTGTACGTATGACTGACAAGCAAACCATTTGCCCCAACTGTAAAACGACCTATAAAGTTTCAGTACCACAACTTACTGTTGCTCAGGGTATGGTGTCTTGTCCAAAATGCAATACTGACTTTAATGCGTTGCTCAATCTTTCACAGAATGGGCAACTCATTACTTCTGTAAAATCAAAGCAAAATGCCGAACCTGTTCCTGTAAATGTTCAGACATCAGAAAGTGTAGTTGAACAAAACAATACTGACGATCTAGATCAACCACACAACACAACACATACGAATGCATCTACAACAGAAAATACGACACTTGATTTGACCACTTCTGCTAGAACTGAAATCTCTGGTATCACAGAACAATCGACTCCAACACATACTAAAATTTCAGCAGTTCCTGTTCCTGAGCAGAAGGTTTACCATGAAACTAGTGTGCTTGAAATTTTTGACCGTAAAGTTGAAAACTCAAATATTGATTTACGCACTTATTTAAATAGCCTCAATCAATTTAATCTTGATCCATTGACCAACATTCCCTCGCTCAACCTTTCAGCAGGACAAGCGCATGGGCATACCTATAGTCAACAGGAACGCTTTGAAGCGCGTAAACCGTTGTATTATTTTTGTTGGAGTTTGATCAACATTGCTCTCTTACTTGTACTTGTTTTTCAAATCCTGTGGTTCAATCCTGCTTTATTAGACAAACATCCTGCTTTACACTCAGCATTTAATACAACATGTAATCTCTTAAACTGTGACACCATTGATGATCGTTACAATCAAATTCGTGTTGAGAACATTAAAGTACAAAGAATAGGTAAATCGAGCACTCAGTTTTCAGGATCTCTGTTAAATACCTACAAAAAGAGTTTAGAAGTCCCGATCATTAAACTTACACTCAAAGCTCAAGGTCAAACGATTTTAACGCAAACCATTACTGCTAAAGATTATCTCAATGAAAGCCTCAGTGGTATTAATCGCATCCCATCAAATAGCCCATATAAATTCAAATTTACAATTGACAAATCACGAAATGCATTTGATGAGTATTATCTTGAAATAATTCATCCTTAAAAGTAGAAAAAACATAAAAAAAGTGAAAAAAAATGTAGTTTTCTTGCTCATTTTTTCTAAGACAATGGTATGATACGCGCCACGAAAGCTTTGTCCTGCAAACTCCTCGCAATTTTAGAAAACAAATACAGTCTAATGATGTGCTTTATATTTGAATATCGCGCACGTAGATTGTTTTTTTGCCCAAAAGAGCGTTGTAACAAATTTTAAACTATTGTTACGCTTATTTTTCGCTCAATTGCACGAATTGTGGCAAGCTAAAGTTCTTGTTTTAGAGCCAACGTTTTAGGATCTAAAACGGGGCTCAGATTTTTTTAGACCTCATTGTTATATCACTTTACCCAAGTGGTATCTGATTTTTCGGATTAATTCGCATGAATAGCAAATCTCCTATTTTTACTGCACAGTCTGATGTTGCTCTACGTATTCACGTAGACCGCGCAGTTCGCCACTACTTTGCACAGTTACAAGGTGAACAACCATCTCAAGTTTATGACATGGTGCTTGCAGAAATGGAGAAACCTCTTTTATCTGTCGTTCTTGAATATACGCGTGGGAATCAGACACGCGCTGCCGAGATTCTCGGACTAAACCGCGGAACTTTACGTAAAAAGTTGAAAGCTCACGGTTTAATGAGTGAATAAATGATAAAATGCTTGCGGCTTCCGCAGGCATTTTTTTTAACCTGCTTTTGCTTAGCTATTCAATCTCTAGACTTAAATACTGTTGACGAAGATCATGACTATTAAACGCGCTTTAATCTCTGTTTCTGATAAAACCGGGATCGTTGAATTTGCCCAGAACCTTGTTGCTCTTGGGGTGGAAATTTTATCTACGGGTGGTACATACAAGTTGCTTAAAGACAACAATGTTGCCGTAGTTGAAGTTTCAGAGCACACTGGCTTCCCTGAAATGATGGATGGTCGTGTCAAAACACTGCATCCTAAAATTCACGGTGGTATCTTGGCTCGTCGTGGTCTAGACGAAGCTGTTATGGCTGAACACAACATCGATGCGATCGATCTTGTCATTGTGAACCTTTATCCATTTGCTGAAACTGTTGCAAAACCAAACTGTTCACTTGCTGATGCGATTGAAAATATCGACATCGGTGGTCCAACAATGGTTCGTGCAGCTGCTAAAAATCATGCATCTGTAGGTATTATTGTTAATGCATCTGACTATGCAACTGTTGTTGCTGAAATTAAAGCCGAAGGTGCTTTATCTCACGCAACGCGTTTTGACTTAGCTGTTAAAGCATTTGAGCATACAGCTCAGTATGATGGCATGATTGCATCTTACTTAGGCGCTCGTGTAGGTAAAGACGAAGGTCAAGCTGATAAGTTTGCACGCACTTTCAATACTCAGCTCAATAAAGTTCAAGATTTACGTTACGGTGAAAATCCGCATCAATCTGCTGCATTCTATGTAGAATCAACAGCAACTGAAGCTTCTGTTTCAACTGCGAAACAGCTTCAAGGTAAAGAATTGTCTTATAACAACATTGCAGACACTGATGCTGCGCTTGAATGTGTTAAGTCATTCGCTAAGCCTGCTTGTGTCATCGTAAAACATGCAAACCCATGTGGCGTTGCAGTTTCTTTAGATGGTATTACAGCCGCTTATGATCTTGCATATGCAACCGATCCTGAATCTGCATTCGGTGGCATCATTGCATTCAACCGTGAATTAGACGTTGCAACTGCTCAAGCAATTGTAGACCGTCAATTCGTTGAAGTAATCATTGCTCCAAGTATTGCGGATGGCGTACTTGAAGTAACAGGCGCGAAGAAAAACGTCCGTGTACTTGTATGTGGTGAACTTCCTGCAATTGATTCACGTCAATCTCAACTTGATTACAAACGTGTGAATGGCGGTTTATTGGTTCAAGATCAAGACTTAGGCATGATCACTAAAGATGATCTCAAAGTTGTGACTAAGGTTGCACCAACGGATGCTGAAATTGACGACATGATTTTCGCTTGGAAAGTTGCGAAATATGTAAAATCGAATGCGATTGTATATGCTAAAGGGCGTCAAACTATTGGTGTCGGTGCAGGTCAAATGAGCCGTGTAAACTCTGCTCGTATTGCTGCCATCAAAGCTGAACATGCAGGTTTAGTGGTTGAAGGTGCAGTTATGGCATCTGATGCATTCTTCCCATTCCGTGATGGTATTGATAATGCTGCTAAAGCAGGAATCAAATGTATCATTCAGCCGGGTGGTTCTATGCGTGATGAAGAGACGATTGCAGCTGCGGATGAAGCTGGCATTGCAATGGTCTTCACAGGTATGCGTCATTTCCGTCATTAATTGATTAGAAGTCATATTTATTAATCCCCCTAAATCCCCCTTTGTAACAAAGGGGGAATTTTCACAAATAAAGGTATGTTTTTATTGGTGAAGCCCCTTTTTTTACAGGGTGAGAAGCATGGCTTCGCAAGGTGGGATTCTTTTCTTAAGGGATTTTTAGATGAACATTTTAGTTTTGGGTAATGGCGGTCGTGAACATGCACTTGCATGGAAAATCGCTCAAGATGAAAAAGTTGCCAAAGTTTTTGTAGCCCCTGGCAACGCAGGTTCTGCAACTGAAAATAAATGTGAAAATGTTGCCTTAAACATTTTAGACAATGCAGCAATTATCGACTTTGCTAAAAATAATGCTGTTGATTTAGTTATTGTTGGGCCTGAAGCACCTCTTGTAAATGGTGTGGTTGATGCAGGTCGAGAAGCAGGTCTTAAAATTTGGGGACCAACTCAATTTGCGGCGCAACTTGAAGGCTCTAAGGCATTCGCAAAACACTTCCTTAAACGCCACAATATTCCAACTGCTTTCTATGACGTATTCACTGAAGTTGATGCAGCCAAAGCCTTTGTTGAAAAAAATGGTGCGCCAATTGTGATCAAAGCTGATGGTCTTGCAGCAGGTAAAGGCGTAATCGTTGCCATAACCAATCAAGAAGCATTCGATGCCATTGATGACATGCTTGCAGGCAATAAGTTTGGAGATGCAGGTTCTCGTGTCGTCATCGAAGAATTTTTAGATGGTGAGGAAGCATCTTTCATTTGTATGATTGATGGTGACAACATTTTACCAATGGCGACTTCTCAAGATCACAAACGTATCTTTGAAGGCGATCAAGGTCCAAATACAGGCGGTATGGGTGCTTACTCTCCTGCACCTGTTGTAACTGCTGACGTTTTCGAAAAAGCCATGAACGAAGTGATGCATCCTACCGTTGAAGGTATGAAAAAAGACGGTCATGTATATACTGGCTTCTTATACGCAGGCTTGATGATTGATGCTCAAGGTCAACCTAAAGTCATCGAATTTAACTGTCGTTTTGGCGATCCTGAAACTCAACCCATCATGATGCGCTTAAAATCATCTTTGGTCGATCTGGTTGAAGCAGGTCTTGCAGGTAACTTACCTGCCAAAGCTGAATGGGATGAGCGTAAAACTGTGGGTATCGTTCTTGCATCTAAAGGCTATCCTGAAACATCAAGCAATGATGATGTGATTTCTGGTTTAGATACTGAAATGGCAGATGCAAAAATCTTCCATGCAGGAACGAAAGCACTTGAAAATGGAGACATTGTAACTGCGGGTGGTCGTGTACTATGCGTAACAGCTTTGGGTAATACCATTGGTGAAGCACAAGCCAAAGCATTAGAGCTTTGTCAAAAAGTAACTTTTGATGGTGTTCAATATCGTAAAGATATTGGTTACCGTGCGATTGCACGTGAAAATGCTTAACTTTGTTTTATGACATAAAGTTTTAGGTATTTAAGAACCCGCTTAGGCGGGTTTTTTATTGCTCATTCAACCCAAAAGATCACAAACATTTCATATACACTTCACCTCAAATTGACACTAATACAGGATTATCACTGCAATATCCTTTGAATGTGCTTTATGTATATTTCTCTTTTTTTCACATTTTTTTTAATGATTCCAATAGGATTCATCATTTCAAAATTTGATCAACAGTATAAAAACACTTACATTCACCTATTTACAAAGCATTGTTTTTGGAGCGCAATTTCACTTCTACCATTTATCTGGTACATATTTATTATAGATTTAGGAAAAAATAATGCTAATGGTTCCGCTGCACTAGGAGAAGCTATAATTATACTTATTTCACCATTTTTAGTAATTTCTATTTTTCTCCTAGGACACGTTTGTTTCATTGCCACATTCATGTGCATACATCACATGGCTCAGAAAATCCATAAGAAAACTACCAGTTTTATGCCGAGCATTATCCTTAGTGTATTGCTGATCATTATCTTATTAGAACTGGTTTGGTGGGGAGTTTTTAGTTCCGAAAAGTCCATTCCACTTCGCATTTATACATGGAATATCGTAATACTCACCTTCCCTTGGCTACCTGTTATTGGGGCAATTTTGATTAAAAATAGATAGACTAGAAAAAACTTTAATAGAATTAGACATTTTTCACGACTAAAGTACTCAAACTATTTATATCTAAAAATAAGATAACAACCTAAAAAAACTTATATATTATGAATAAGTATAAAATACAACCACTTTTCTTAGTACAGTCAATAAAAGTATTTGTTTTACTTATCAAATTATTCAAAATATAGACATATGATAAACTCAACCCCATTTGTCGTAGCATGCACAAGCTACTATGTATAAGATAAATTTATTGATATGATTAACAAATCTTTAGAGATTGTTTTCCATAATAATTTTATTCTTTTGAATAGCATTCAACAATAAAATAGCATGGTTCTCAATCAACAAAACCCATTTTAACTGGAAGTGATTTCCGGCAATAATTGAATTTCGACATCCGTGTCGAGAATGTCATACTTCTATAAAAAGCAGGCATTTCCTCTTTCAGGACACAAACATGAAAAAGCTATTTAGCGTACTGTTCAGCGCATCTGTGCTCACCCTTAGCGCATGTGGTAAACAAGAAGCACCAAAAACAGAAACAACTGAAGCGAAAGCAGGCGCAGAACAAACTGTTGTTATGGCATCAACAGGTTCAGATGCTGATATTTGGCGTTATATTGCAACTTTACCTGAAACCAAAGCTGCAGGTATTAAGCTTGAAGTGAAAAACTTCACTGACTATGTTGCAATGAACACTGCCGTTGCAAATAAAGAAGTGGACATCAATGCATTCCAATCGTATGCATACCTTGTTGCATTCAATGAGTCGAATAAAGACAAAATTGCTCCAATTGCAACTACATATTTAGAGCCAATGGGTATTTACTCAACTAAAGTTAAAAAAGTTGAAGATTTCGCTCAAGGCGCAACAATTGCCATTCCAAATGATGGTGCAAATGAATCTCGCGCATTATTACTTTTACAATCTGCAGGCTTAGTGAAGCTTAAAGATGGTTTTGATACCGTAAAAGGTACACCTGCTGATATTACTGAAAATGTGAAGAAAATTGTGATTAAACCGATTCAAATGGCAACTGCGGTACGTGCCAAAGATGAGGTTGATGCGATTATTTTAGGTAATACTTTGGCAATGGAAGGCGGCTTAAATGTATTAAAAGATTCAATTTACTATGAGCCAACCGATCAAAGTACAAAAATGAATGTGAACGTACTCGCTGTGGCTGAATCTCGTAAAGATGATGCTGTACTGAAAAAAGTCGGTGAACTTTATCATGTTGCGGCTGTAGGCAAATATGTTCAAGAACACTTTGGCGGAACTAAAGTCGATGTAAATAAACCTGTAAGCTATCTTACAGAATCAAAATAGTTTTATAATAAGATCAACCAAACAGGCAAAGAAGATTTGCCTGTTTTTTCATTTTTGCATAGTTCCTGACGATATGATTGAATTTAAAAATATTTCAAAACACTATGAACTGAAAGGTCAGAACATACGTGCGCTTGATGAAATTAACCTAACCATTCCTGCGGGAAGTATTTTCGGCATTATTGGTTATAGTGGTGCAGGTAAAAGTACGCTCATTCGTTTAATCAATTTGCTTGAACGCCCTACGCATGGTCAGATTATTATCAATCAAACTGATTTCACTGCCCTAGATGCAAATGCATTACGTCATCAACGTGCAAATATCGGTATGATCTTTCAGCATTTTAATTTAATGCAAACCAAAACGGTTGCAGATAATATTGAAATGCCCTTAAAACTTTTGGGTGTGGCAAAAGCTGAACGCCAAAAGCGTCTCAATGAGTTACTTGAATTTATTGATTTAAAACACAAAAAAGATGCTTACCCCGATGAACTTTCAGGTGGTCAAAAGCAACGTGTCGGTATTGCTCGTGCACTTGCCAACCATCCTAAAGTTTTACTTTGTGATGAAGCAACGTCTGCTCTTGATCCTCAGACAACGCAGTCTGTACTTGAATTGCTCAAAAAAATCAACAAAGAACAAGGTATTACCATTGTTATGGTAACGCATGAGATGGATGTCATTGAATCTGTTTGCGACTATGTTGCCGTTATGGAACAAGGTAAAGTGATTGAAAATGGCTCTACCTTAGAAATTTTCAGCCAACCAAAACACCCAACCACCAAAACCTTTATTCAAACGGTTTTACAGCAACAATTGCCTGTCAATATTTTGAATAATCTTGAAAATAAAAATCATAATAGTATTTATAACTTACAGTTTCTTGGTACATCTGCGCAGGAAACAGTGGTACAAGCTGCTATAAAACAGTTTGATATTAGTCTGAATATTTTATTTGCCAATATGACCGAAATTAATGGCTCAGTGATTGGGCAAATGTTTATTCAGCTTTTAGGTGATGCTGAAATTATTCAACAAACAATCACCTTCTTTGAGAAAAATGGCGTAAAAGTCGAGCAATCAGGAGTTAAAGTATGAGAGATCTGATTGTTCAATGGCTGACACAAGTCACTGCTCCCTTCTGGAAAAGCTCACTGAGCATGGATCAGTTTGTCACAGCAATGCAAGAAACCTGTGTCATGGTATTTTTTGCAATGCTATTTGGCATGATTTGGGGGTTTTTACAGGCAATTTGTTTGTACCTGACTCGACCTGAAGGGATTTTACCGAATGCCTTTATTTACAAAATACTCAATCCAATTGTCAATGCCCTGCGGTCTTTACCTTTTATTATCCTCGCCATTTCGATTATTCCTCTGACCAAGTTTATTGTTGGTACATCAATTGGCACATGGGCGACTATTGTTCCATTAACCATTTATGTTGGTCCTTATATTGGTCGTCTAATCGAAACCTCTTTATTAGAAGTCAATGATGGCATCGTAGAGTCAGCTCAAGCGATGGGTGCAACAGTTTCACAAATTGTTTTTAAATTCATCATTCCTGAATCACGTAGTTCACTGATTTTAAACCTTACAACGGCAACCATTAGCTTAATTGGTGCAACCGCAATGGCTGGTGCTGTCGGTGGTGGTGGTATTGGTGACCTCGCCATTTCTTATGGCTATCAACGCTTTGATTCAAGTGCTGTTATACTCACTGTTATTGTTTTATTGGTTGTTGTTCAAGTTGTTCAAAGCACGGGAAATTGGTTATCTAAACTCAGATAAGCCTTTGAATATTTATATTAGACCCTCTTTCGAGGGTTTTACTTTATCTAGGCTTTCATTTTATACTCACAAAATAACGACTTAACTCATTCACTTAAATTATCTATTACATGAAAACCCAACTCAATAACAAAGTTAAAATCTTTCAAAAAAATAACGGCTGTAGCATTCATATCAAATTTGATCACTCACTTTTTATTGGGGATATCCTTGTCAATTTTTTTGTGGTTGGCATTTTTTGGTTAGCTGCATCTTTTGCTATTTACGCTGTTCTTTTTGGTTCAGATTCAAATGCAGCAGGTTTTTTAATGATTTGGCTTATCGGCGTAAGTGCATTCACTTATCACGCCATTAGTCATACTTTATGGCTAAGAAAAGGAAGTGAAACGCTTGACCTTAATGATGATAAAATCATTATTATCAAACATATTCCACTCTATTTTCTCACAAAAAAATATGAAGATAGCACTACAATTTTATTTGAAAATCTAGAAAAAATGTATTATTCAGAATATAGTGCTCCAAAAAATCAACTACCAAGTGCAGCAAAAGGCAACTTACACATAAAGAGTAAATTTAAAAAAATTTCATTTGGTATTAGTCTCAACCAACAAGAAGCATCTTTAGTTTTTGATGAAATTAGTAAATTTAAATACAAAAAATCAGAATCAAGTCCTATTTTATGAAAGTAATCATAAAATACTGAATGCAAATAAGTAAAATAAAAACCACCTATCTTAATGATTAGGTGGTGAGTAATAATAACTCTCAGAAATGATTTAAATCCCCTGTAAATCAGCGCTTATTTTTATGAATTACCCCCATAGCCATGCAATCTTTTTCATCAATTCAGCACGATATGGCGCCGTCGGATTACATGGATTACGTTGCACTTCATTTTCATAAAAAGCTTGCCATTCCTTAACCATTGCCAAAGTGGTGCCTTTTTCCTGAATTGCTTTCAAATCCTGCTTTTGGATATTTTCAAAACGTGCTTTTGCACCCTCAGGCCCTGTTGCCCAACCAATTACACCTTGCCCAAAAGCAGGTAAACTCATATTATGAGGCGTCTTCGGAATCGCGTTACGTTCAATTTTTTCATTCACCTGACAGGTCTTATCAACAACCCTAGGTGCAATCTGTGCAGTGCTATTAGCATGGCTCACATGAGCCACAACTACGATACTCAAACCTATCGCACAATTTAAAATATGCTGAGATATTTTCAAAAAATTCATTTTTCTTTCCATACATTAAAACTTATAACTAATATCGGCAACAAACTGACGACCCGACTCTGAATAGACACCATTCGAACCATTATTTGATACCACCTTATCTTCGGTATATTTATTATGTTTATTGGTCAAATTATTGATGGTTAAACCCAACGTCAACTGATCATCTCGTCCAACTTTAAAATCATAACTTGCACGTACATCCCAATTAAATGCACTACCCAACGATTCTTTGTCATAACGTGTTTTAACCACTTCACCATTTGATGCAATTGGACGCTCTGTCACAGGAATTGTTGAACTGACCATCGCATCATAATCTGAACGATAACGGAAGAACTGACTAATTTTCAGCGGTACACTTGTAAATTCAGTATTCCAACCCACGCGTACTGTCCAAGGTCTTGCGAAATTAGTCGCAGGACGTGTCGCTTCATCAATCACTTCACCATCATATAAAATATACTGCTGATAAGTCTGATCAATAAAAATATTGTCATCATAACTATTAAAATTACGCTGAATATCACTGTAATCAGCTGCAAAATTAAAGCTATGTTTCGCACCTAAAAATTGAATTGGAGTTTGATTTGCAAGACTTAGTGTATATGTTTCAGCTTTACTTGCACCACTGTTGTCATAGATATCAACAATTGGACTCAAGCTGATCCGTTGCCGACGAATTTGATCTTGGTTATCACGATTGACATATTTCAGTTGTATTGCCCAGCCATTCCACAAGGAATGTATTGCAAAAACCGCCTCATCTGCAAATGGCGTATCAAGCTCACTACGATTGACTGCCGTACCTGCACTTGCACTTGTATTTTGTAACCATTCCGCATTTAAATTTTTACGTTTTTCCTGAATACGTAAAAGATTCACACCATCTTGCAGTTCTGTGAAAAGTGCATTATTTGCATAATAACGATTCCAACCTGTTGTAAAACCAAGTCGCTCATTTGCAAAAGGGAAATACTGCAATTGGCTACGTGGTGCAATATTATTATTTTTACTGATGCTGTCGTAATCTAGACGTAATCCCAAACGCAACTTAAGCTGATCATTCAAATTCATTTGATCTTCAACAAAAGCATATCCCTTGTCCTGCTGAACATCGACAGTACCTGCTTGATAGACATTACGAATCGTATTGTATTGCCCCTTTGTACCATCATTACCCACATAACTCAGATCACAATGTGTATCAACACTTCCGTCAATTAAAGTACATGTATCTGTCCCTAAACCATTATTTTTAGAGGGTACAAAATATTGATACATATTTTCAGGACGATCCCATATTGCGTTGATATGGCTATAACCTGCCCCTATAGTCCATTGATGATGCACATTGGCAAAGGTAATTTCATCAAAAACGGATTTAAGGTTATATTCCCAATTATCCTGAGCCATCTCTAAAGCACCATAGCCACCTTCACTACTGATTTTCGCATTCCAATTTTTATCGGGTGATGTATTCCAAGCCACACTTTCATTTGAATCTGAATCTTTCCGATTACTTTGTTTTTGTAAGACAATATTTTGTGTGACTACAGCATGATCAAAGGTACTTTTCAATTCCATATCAAGTGCTAAGTTTTCAATATTGGTCTGATAACCACCGTCTTTTAAACTTGAAACGTACTTTTCACCCTGACTATTTTGATAATACAAACCTAATTTAAGCTGTTGATCTTCATTTAAGTCATAATAAGCATTTGCTGAAAAATCATCAGCAATACGTTTTTGATCATAATTCTCACTAGCATCAAAATCTGATTTCTTTTCAATATCAGACCAACGACGAGACGCAGCTAAACTTAAACCCAATTTTTCTGAAGCACGCCCATAAAGCTGAGTACTCAAACCTTGCTTTACAAAATCTTTTTGATAATCAATATCTGTACCTTGCTCAAATTTTTCTTGTTCTTCAGGGCTAATATAATTAAATTTTGTCCAATCACTACTGGTAAAATCATAGTTTATTTTGCCATGTATTTGACCAATTTCAGTTTTTGGTGCGCACGTTTTCGCCTTCACTACCCCACCTGTAAACTCGCCATATTCAGCACTGACATTACTATCAAGCACTTCAAGTTCACAGATTAGATCCATATTAATATTGGCATTTAACGATGAACCTGCAAGCCCGTCCACTGTATTATCTATCAAACCAGAGGCAGGATTTAAACTATTACCAATATTGACATTGTTGAGTAAAAATTTATTGTCGTAAAACAACGCTCCATTAATACTGATATTCGATGCATCAAGCTCTCCCTGTCGACCACTTGCAAGTGATCCATTACCAAACTGTACGTTCGGATTCACCTTTAAAAAATCAGTCATCGTCTTTTGTGTATTGGGCAGACGCTGTAATTGTTCTTGGTTATAAATACTCTGACCCACTTCAGATACTCTCGATGCATAAACAACTATTGGCGTCATTTTCGACACTGTAAATTGAGACTTGTCCGAGCGATTGACCTCATTGTTACCTTCTTCATTCATATTCGCCTGATTTCCAACTGCATATGACTGCGATACTGAAAGCACACAGCAAATTGCAGATGCAAGTATAGATAACCGATAGGGCATAACACAGATTCTTAATATTAATGAGAATTGTTATTATTAGTATTTGTATAAATTTTGCAACAATTTTTTGTGAATATTCATCAATTTTTGAATGAATCAATCAAAAAATAAACACCTCCTGCATATTTAAATCATTTCCCATTTCACCAAAAAAATCTAATGTATAGATTACATACATCTTTTTTACAGAGCTTGATATACTCACTTTAGATATAAAGATGAAAATATGCAGGGGAATTCAAAATGTCATTTAAAATTCATGTGATTGATGTTCAAAATCAACTGCAAAACTACATTTGGTTAATTGAAAATACATTTACGAAAAATGTAGTTGCAATTGATCCCACCGAAGCACATTTAGTGACTAAATATTGCCAAAATCATCAATTGAATCTGACACAAGTTTGGCTGACCCATTGGCATAAAGACCATATTGGTGGTGTGCCTGAATTACAGGTAGCACATCAAATTGCAGTATATGGTCCACGAGAAGAATTGAGTCATATCCCTTTTATCAGTCACCCTCTAAACCATGATGATCATTTTGAATTTGAAGGTTTAAACATCGAAATTATTGCTGTACCTGGTCATACCTTAGGGCATATCGTATATTTCATTGATGAACTGGATAGCGTATTTTGCGGTGACACCCTCTTTGCAATGGGCTGTGGACGTATGTTTGAAGGAACACCAGAGCAGTTCTATCACTCACTCAATCGCCTTGCAGCACTGCCACCACGCACAAAAGTTTATTGTACACATGAATATACGCTGTCGAATGCACAGTTTGCGCTACATATTGAACCCGATAATCATGCCATTCAAAACCGTGCTGCCGAAATTAGAGCACAACGTGAACGAGGTGAAATTACATTGCCTAGCACAATTGAACTTGAACTTGAAACCAATCCATTTTTAAGAGTTGATAGTCCTGCTGAATTTGCACGCATTCGAGCATTGAAAGATAATTTCTAAAGATAGATTCAAAGACAACATTTTCTGCTGAAATTCATTTGGCATTCCAAATTCAAAATTACTATGCTTTGAATGCCAAATCAGCTTATTTTTATATTTCTCAGATGAATTCTTACAACAAATTTTAAGTTTAGCCTAAATATTAAGCAACCTCTTTAAATATAATCAAAAAAAATAAATACCAGCCCGCTTATTGATCAACAATTGAGTATTCCAAGAGTAAATTATGTGCAAATAAACATAATTTTTTACACAATGATTTATACATTTAAATTGTTTCAAAATCTTCCTTAGCTACTTCAAAAACAACACACACATCTATATAAATCAATGTTTTATAAAAATATAAAAGTATTTAAATTAAATATAAATCATCAAAATAAAACATTTTCTTACCACAACACACATACATTATGCTCAAAAAATATGATAAAAAAATAATATTAATTTGAATGCCCCTTTAAAAAATTCAGAGCACCCCTATCTATTTTAAATAGCCAAGGAATGAAGGAGAAACTCCATGAAAAAAGTTGTTAAAGCTAAAAATTTAATTGCATTTCGTATCTGGCTTGAAAAGCTTGGGTATTCAGTCAAAAATTTAACTGATAATAAAGGATTTACATTCAGTTTTAAAAAAGAATACGGCTTAGTCACCTGTGATCTTGCGGGAAATAATCTTGCATTTCAGCTAGGTGAAGAGTTTGAAGACCATTTAAAGGCGTAACTTAACACCCTATTTTAATGACTACTGATTTGGCATTCTGTGATCAATTTAAATTAAGATTGTAAACTAAATACTTGACCCTAACACTCTCTTTCAAATTTTGCATTGTGCATTCATGAAAAGTTAAAAGATTACACTTTTAAAAATGGAATGTTTATTTTGCTTTAATTAAGACCTGAATCATTCAGGTCTTTTTTATTGTGTATATATTTACCTTTAGAACAATTTATCAAAATCTAAAATATACAGGCATAAAAAAAGGCAGAATAATCATTCTGCCTTTCCTTGTGTTTAATACTTAGATGAATCTTTGATTAATCTCAAATATTAAATACTTAAATAAATGGTGGGGACGGAGAGACTCGAACTCTCACACCTTGCGGCGCTGGAACCTAAATCCAGTGCGTCTACCAATTTCGCCACGTCCCCGCACAATCTTTGTTTAACTCATTTCAAATCTATTTCAATTTAATTTCCCACAATACCACCCAAATAGGGTTTAAAAAAGCAGGATAATCCTGCTTTAGTATATGGTGGGGACGGAGAGACTCGAACTCTCACACCTTGCGGCGCTGGAACCTAAATCCAGTGCGTCTACCAATTTCGCCACGTCCCCGAGTATTTACTCAGATTTTTTAAATTTGGCAGAGGATCAAGGACTCGAACCTTGACGAACGGTTTTGGAGACCGTCATGCTACCATTACACCAATCCTCTGTTTCCGACTTCTTACATTACTTACTAAAAGCAGTAAGATTTCGTTGGTGGGGACGGAGAGACTCGAACTCTCACACCTTGCGGCGCTGGAACCTAAATCCAGTGCGTCTACCAATTTCGCCACGTCCCCAATGGCTGTGTATATTATAGAGATCACCCCTACATGACAAGCCCTTTTTATTAAAAAAACCATCGTTTGGCTAAATATAAAACAAACTTAAGGTATCTTGCTTTTTCTTTATACAATATCGCTTAATATCTGTTTTATTTGATAAATATTTGTACATCTTTGCTGTTTATGTTTTGCCAGCATGACATTTAAAATTATTGTTAAATGTAAAAATCGGGGGGGCAGATGTACTTTTAAGTACTGACAATGCAAATACGCCCAATCTAAATAGCTTTTTTCACTCAATTTTTGTTGCGTCAACCACTGCAACCAAATTATTCCGAGTGCATAAATGTCTGTTTGCACTGTTTTTGCTTCTCCATGAAACAATTCAGGTGCCATATAGCGTGGAGTTGCTGATATTTGCGGGAATTTTGTCTCTAAGGTGTGTGCTTGTTCAAAGTCTATGAGATAGCACTGTGACTGATCCACTCGAAAATGTTCAATCTTGAGATCGCCATGAATCCAACCAACGCCATGTAGTGCATTCAAAATGTCTAAACTTTGTAAAAGTATTTGAATAACTTGATCAGTACTCAATTGTTCAGGCTCTTGGTCGAAAAGTGCCGCCGCATGTTGAACTTTGAGTCCTTGCTCAAGCCAAATATTTTGAGTGCCTTGACACGGCACTTGCACATTCAAAGTGGGTTCTGTTGAATTTTGAATTTTGATCGGTTTAAAAATCTGAAAAGGTAATAAAAAGCTGACTTGTAATATGGTCAGCTTTTGATAAGTATCAAGTTCATTAAGAAAAGATTGCTCACTTAATGTATTAATCCCTTTGATCTGCCCTTTCAACCACCAGCTCTTCCCATGTTGATCAATTTTAAATACACGGCGACCTAAAGCCTGACTTTGCATGCTATTACAAGCTGTGAGTGATGTGAGATCAATTTGAGTGCTTGGCAAATCAACAGATGCTAATTTACCAATAATACTATGTGTATTTATTTTAGGCTGGGACATGTAAATTTGTAGACATACTACTCTGTGCCTGAGGTGATTTTAAAACTTCTAAGCAATGTTGAATAGTTTTACCAATACGTGCATGTGTTTCAATACTCGATATTTTTGGCCACGTTGCGCGTTCACCTTCTCGTTGCAACATATTGAATAACTTTGGCTTTGGATTTTGCAACATATAACCATAATGACGCAAACCATAATTACCGACAATATTAACATCGCCATAATAACGCTGATCGACAATCCCATAGCCATGATCAAGTAAACGGCGAATGGATGGAATGCGCCCCATACGTGAACGAGTAAAGTCCATCGCACCCATTGCAACAATTTTGCCTTGCTGACGTAAAATACGCTCAGGCCAACTAAGTAGATCTTGGCGAAAACGCTGTTCATCATTTTGCATAAACGGCACAATATGTGGATTAACCTGACTTGCAATAGTGTAATTCAGGTTATATAAGCGTGACATACGCTCTTGTGGAAAGTCACTCCGTACACTGCCATCTACCCAACGAGTACTCGCCAAATATGGCGTATGTACCCCATCATAACGCTTACTGGTCAAACGCACAGGCGGAAATAAGACGGGTACAGCACATGAAGCTAAAACCGCACTCCACACCAACAAATCAGGTGATGTATATTTATTCATAATACGTGCATCTTCTTGTGCCACATTATACGGTGCAACGGTCACGTTAATGTCTAACCCTGATTTTTCAAAAGCTTCAGCAAATGTCACATCACCCAAATTTTCTACCAAGAATTTTTTCAAATAACGCACATCGGCAAAACCTCCATTGCCTTTAATTAACTCTTGCAGACTCCGAAAATGAAATGCATCACTGTAAAAATGTTCACCCGTCAACAAATGTGGAATGTCATTAGGATCTGCCACACCAAGCATTGCCGTCATAATTGCGCCAGCACTTGATCCCGACAATACTTTTGGCATTAAGTCTTGTTCTCGCAGTGCTTTCACTACACCGCTATGAAAAAGTCCCAATGTCGCACCACCTGAAAACATCAGCGCAGGCTGTCCATAGGCTTTCTCACAGTTTTCAAAAAAGTCCTGTTTTTCTTTTAAGGTTAGTGTTTCACACTTTACTGAAGCGATATAAGCAAGTGCTTGACTGACTTCCTCAATATAATGCTCAATGATTTTTTTCGTACCAATATATGTTTGGGTAAATAACAATGGATGCCCAATATTGGCAACATCATGGCTAAAGCCTTCACGTAAAATGTACATCAAATCGGCTGTACGTTTTTGAAAACGATAACGACGTAATAAATTCAAACGATGCGAGATAATCTCTGCATCAAAATAAGGCGAACTATTGTCAAATTTCCATTCCTGAGCACCAGACTCTTCATCTAAGCGAAGGGCGATACTTTTCCATTCTTCATAGTTTTCTGCACGATCTAACTGTCTTTGTAGTTTTTTAATGCGATATGCCTGATGAGGATTGAGATCTTGGATGGATTGTAAAATCATATTCGCCTTTACCCTTTCTGTTTGTTCTAAAGGATTGCTCTTTTCTTAGTTGTAATATGTTGAATCTACTTTCGATAAGCAAGTATAGAATTGCAATATTCGATCAATATCATACACGAATCAAGCATTTTAGAATTTTAACCGAACTTTGCAGAAAATTTCACCTTGGAGTGCTATATTTCAACTACCAATCAAATGTAGTCAGAAAAATGCCAACCCTTGATTTACCTGAAAATATCATCAAAACATTAGCCACTGTTTTAGAGCAGTTGCATCAAGTATTACCCGCACCAAAACAAGAAACCGATTTTTCTGCTTTCGCATTTCATTGGCAAGATAAGCAACTTAAAGCCATTCAAAATCCTAAAGCTATGCGACTTGATGACTTAAAAGGCATTGAACGCCAAAAAGCAAAAGTTTTGCAAAATACTGAACAATTTCTCAAAGGCTTTCCTGCCAATGATATTTTACTTACAGGCTCGCGTGGTACAGGCAAATCTTCTATTGTTCGCTCATTACTTCCATCTTATCAAGATCAAGGCTTACGTTTAATTGAAATTGAACGTGATGATTTAAAAGATTTACCTGAAATTCAGAAACTAATACAGAACCGTCCTGAAAAATTTATTGTGTATTGCGACGACCTTGCTTTTAATGCTGAAGATGAAAACTATCGCAGCTTAAAAAGTGTTTTAGATGGCTCGCTACAGTCAGGTTCGAATAATTTTATTATTTATGCCACAAGTAACCGCCGTCATTTATTACCTGAATTTATGCATGAAAATACTCCTGTGACCAAAGTAGACGTACCTCAATACAAAGAGTTACACCCACAAGAAGCCATTGAAGAAAAAATTTCTTTGTCGGATCGTTTTGGTTTGTGGTTGTCTTTTTATCCAATGGATCAAAACTTATATTTGGAAATTGTTGAACATTATTTAACAAAAGCCAATATGAATTATGATGATAACGTTCGAGCCGAAGCTTTAAGATGGAGTCAAGCACGTGGTCAGCGCTCAGGTCGTGCCGCTTATCAATTTTCTAAACACTGGATTGGTTCAACCCAACTCGCTTCCGCTTAAGGAAAGTATAAAACTGCACCGATTTTGGTCATTCATTTATAAATGCGATATGCCTTAAATTGATGAGTGACCTATCAAACTTATGTTAACTAACATTGCTTAAAAAGTATAATCCTCAGATATAGCACAGATAAACAACGCTTATGATTAGTATTTAGCTTTTGCCACAGCAAAATACGATAAAATACCTGAAATTTTGCATATCGTACTCTTTTATAATCACGTCTATTTTATAATCATGTCTATATAGTTACGTATATTTTTGATTATTTACCTGTTTAAGGACTCCCCAATGACCGATCTCGCACTCAATGTACTTCCCATTCAAACGGATACCAAGCCTTTTTCACGCAGTTTTGACTTTTCTCTCGACTTTGAAAAAATAAACTTTAGAAAGCGTCCCAATTTATATCGTATTGGTCGTGGTGAAGAAGGCGTATTATTGGTTGAACCGTACAAATCTGAAATTCTACCCTTTTGGGCATTTGAAAATGAAGCTCAAGCTGCCGAAAGCAGTGACAAAATTTTTGCTTTATTCTTAGAGTATTTGGAAAATAACGATTTTGTCGGTGCAGACATGGCTCGTAAATTTTTACTTATGGGCTATACTCGCGCACGTCGTTATGCAAACCACAAAAAAGGTTCAATTAAAACGGGTCGCAAACACAAAGGTGCAACACCCAAAATTAAAGTCGTGGTTGCCCAAGAAAATCAAACTGAAAAGCCACAACGTAGCCCTGAAGAATTAGCTAAAGTTGCTGTAGCAAAAATATTTAAAGAAAAGAGTGACCAAGCAAAATCCAATGAAAAATATATTGAATTAAAAGAAAAATTTAATGAAATGATTCGTGCAAATTAATGCTTTGAGTTTCAAATCAAGCGCAATATTTTCTTAAAATATTGCGCTTTTACTTTAAATAACAACGTATTCATAACAAATAATAAGCGAAATCTACAGCACCTCTTCGTATCAAAACTCAAGATTAATTATGGTTTTAAATCTAAGCCATCAATAATATAAAGCGTATTCGCATCAATTACGTTTTTATCTAAATCTAAATACTTTTGCTCAAGTACACCATTGGTTTCTGAAAAACCATAATCATCGTCATTGATCACAGCCAAATGCTGTTCATCAATCATCCATAAACCTTCAACTTTATCATGTACATATCCTATTTTTTCAATCAAATCGACCACTAAAGTCTTTGTAACAGGTAAAATATTAAATTGTGCCAAACCCTGCCAACCCGCATTTAATACATATTGTTCCAAGGTTTTTTCTTCAATCAGCAACCCTAATTGTTCATCTTGTTGCATTTGTAAACTGTGCTGAATGCATTCTAAATTAGTCGCTTCTTTCACATCAATTTTATACACACGTTTAAACGCATTTGGATTATCTTTATAAAAATCATCATCACGTTCAGCCACTAAAAATTGATGATCATTTAATGCCACGATTGCCGTATTCGAGTTACCTTTAATTTCTTGCTTATATAAATATTGAGAAATTTCTTTATTTTCAAGATTAATCATCACAATACGAACCAAATCAGATTTCGTAACTGATACATCAGGATTACTCATGGTCGATTGCATAATACCGACCAACGTCTTTTGATCAGGTGTAATGGTTAAACCTTCCATCCCTCTATTTTGTCTACGATTTGCAAATTCTATAGGCAATAAATTACCTGAAATACGGCGACTATCTTTTGGGTAGGCATTGATCCGATCAATTTCAACCCCATCTGCATTGAAATGTACAATGTGCGGGCCATACTCATCACTGACCCAAAATGTACCATCGTTTAAAGCCACCAAACCTTCTGCATCTAGCCCATATTCATCTGTGCCTTGTTCTAAAACTTTTCCATGTTGATCATAGGCAATTTCTTTGGTTGCACCAAAGTGCTGATTTGGCAGACCTGTAATTGGTTTTCCGTATGGATTTTTCAGTAAAATTTCTTTTAGTTTTTGAATAGAACCATCTTCCTGTAATTTAAACAGCCCGATCTTTGGTGTGTAATTGGGTACTAAAAATATTTTACCTTTATCACCATTTACATCATAAGTCGTATTTGGCCCACGATCTGTGAGTGCATAAAATTGTTCTTTTTCAATTGGATGAGGTGATATTTCCGAACCAAAACCACCACAATGAATTTCAATAAAATTCCCTTGCTTAGCACCATCCGGAATATTATGAATATTCAAAATATCATAAGGTAGACGTACGCCTTGTTTAAATTTTTGGTATAAGTGAATCGAATTATTATTTAACATTTTCACTCCTAAGATCGATGCATCATGACTTTACTGAAGCATTCTTCATTTTTGATATAACTTATCTTTTACCATACTTATTGATTGTAAATATTAAGATTTACTACATCTTATAAATTTGAAAACGAATAGACTGTTTCAATCATAAAAAATACATTCTTCATACAATTTCAACTCTTAAATTTACCAAATAAAGTTAAGATTTTTTTAAAATGACATTACTAATTTTTAATAATGATTGAATTGAGAAAAATAATGGATACCGTATTCGAACAAGCTATAGCACCTTTTTTGTGGGTCGCTCATGAAAAAAGTTTTTCAGCTTGTTTATCTAATCTGGATTATCAATCGCATATTTTTGCCACACGGGCAGATGAAGGCTTTGAAGGTAATGGTTACGATTGGGGTTCTTTAGCATTGGCTTTTTTAGAAATTCAGTTACCTGAACTTAAAAATATTGTTAAATTTGATCCCGAAGGAAGTATGTTTGTTGCTTATTCAACTGATGAATATGCTTTAAAAAAATTCATTACTGAATTTAAAAAATCTTGTGATAATACAGAAGTGATTTTGAAAATTTTTGCCCATGCTGAACTAGATTAATTCTTCATTTTTCAATAGAAAAGAGGCTTTCGCCTCTTTCCTCATTTTTAAAGTCTAAATAAATTTATTCGGGTTTGGTCAATTCCGTCATTGGCCAACGTGGTGTTGTAGTGACTGATAATCCTTCACTTTGACCCGATTTTAAACGTTGATAACCTGCGAATGCGATCATTGCACCATTATCTGTACATAAAGCAGGTTCTGCATAATAAACAGTGGCTTTAATTTTGACTAAATCTGCTTCTAAACGCTCACGCAAACGCTTATTTGCACTGACTCCACCAGCAATGACCAATCGTTTTAAGCCTGTTTGTTTCAATGCTTTTACAGATTTTTTTACCAAAGTATCAACCAATGCTTCTTGGAAAGATGCTGCAATATCTGCATCTCTTTGTTCTTCACCCAACTTTTTAAGCTGAACAGAAACTGCTGTTTTTAAACCGCTGAATGAGAAATCTAAACCTTGATGCAACATCGGACGTGGAAATACAAAGGCTTCTTTATCACCTTGCTCTGCCAATTTTGAAATATTAGGTCCACCGGGATAAGGAAGTTTCAACATTTTTGCGACTTTATCAAAAGCCTCACCTGCAGCGTCATCAATCGACTCACCGAGAATTTCATATTCGCCAATACCGTGTGCAGCCATCAATTGCGTATGCCCACCTGACACAAGTAAAGCGATAAACGGAAATTCAGGTGGTGTTTCAGATAAAAGTGGCGCAAGCATGTGCCCTTCCATATGATGCACACCAATTGCAGGTTTATTAAGCGAAAATGCCAAGCTACGCCCAAACAGTGCACCTGTCATTAGGGCTCCCATTAAGCCTGGGCCACGCGTATAAGCAATCGCATCAATCTCAGATTTTTTTACATCACTTTCCTCAAGCAATTGATTCATTAGAGGAATAAGCTTACGCACATGGTCACGTGATGCAAGCTCAGGCACTACACCACCATATTCTGCATGCAGTTTAATTTGACTATATAGCACCTGTCCTCGTAGACCGACTTCGCTATCATAAAGTGCAAGCCCTGTTTCATCACATGAGGTTTCTAAGCCAAGAACGATCATTAAACTGCCTTTTACCCGTTTCAAAATATTGCTAAAGCCATTATAGACTTGTGATATGAGATGTAAATGAGTAAAATACTGACCTTCACTTGTGATCTCGGGTAATTCGACCCTAGATCTTATCCATAACTTAATGAGGATTCTTCATGCCACAAGTTAAATTGAAAGAAGGCGAGCCAGTTGACGTAGCAATTCGTCGTTTCAAACGTTCATGCGAAAAAGCAGGTGTTCTTGCTGATGTTCGTAAACGTGAATTCTACGAAAAACCAACTCAAGAACGTAAACGTAAAAAAGCTGCTGCTGTTAAACGCTACCAAAAGAAATTGGCGCGTGAATCAGTACGTACGACTCGCCTTTACTAAGATTAATTTGTGATTGATTGACTACCTGGACTAGATAAATGACGACTTTAAAAAACCAAATTACTGAAGTTTTGAAAGCAACAATGCGTGCTAAAGAAATGGATAAATTAACGGTTATACGTGGTCTACAGGCAGCAATCAAGCAAATCGAAGTCGATGAGCGCATTGAACTTGACGATAATCAAGTTCTTGCGGTCATTGAAAAGCAAATCAAACAACGTAAAGAATCGGTGAAAGCCTTTTTAGGCGCTAACCGTGAAGATTTAGCTAGTAAAGAACAAGCCGAACTTGAGATTTTATCTCAATTTCTACCTGAAGCTATGTCAGAGGAAGAGCTTGATTCTCTCATTGCGCAAACAATTGATGCGCAAGGTGCAACTAGCATGAAAGATATGGGTAAGGTGATGAATTCTCTACGTCCGATCATAGCCGGACGTGCCGATCCTGCACAAGTTTCAGCAAAAATTAAAGCAAAACTTGGCTAATTCCCCACGTCGTAAAATCTGATTTGTGTTTGATTTGGACTATTTAATTTTTGTTTTTTGTGTTTTTAAAGCGCAATATAGATATTAAATAGCCAATCAATCTCTACATTCAATTTCATCCAATCAAAAATTAAGTAATAATAAAATTTAAAACCTAACGATTACATTTATTTTTATCCAATAATTTCCCATTCAAACCTCCTCCTACCATGACAAAAATGTCCAGCTACATTGATCAGCCCTTAATACATCTTCTTGAAAACAATTTTAAAACAAAGCAATTTCTATTTAATTAATTCAAATTGCATTGAATATTATATTTTTTCAAAATTTGCATTTCAGGTGAAACCATAACTTTATCAATGATTGTTTGCTTTGTGACTGACTGTGATGATAATGGCAAATATTTCCGATGCTGATCAGTCGTTTTATACATATCATCTACATACTGCTTCAAAATAGTACAAAACTGCGCCTGCTGTGCTTGATTAAAGTGACTAATTTTAGGGTCAAGAGTACGCAGAAAAAACTTCATATCCGCATTGTAGCGTGTAGAAATTCTCTCAATATCACGAACATACTGATCGGGAATATTTTCAGCAAATGAGACCGTACTTATCATCATTAAACTTGAAATTAAACAAATTATCCCAACACGAGCAATCATTTTTTCCATAAGAATCAAATACATTTTTATAAATTTAAGCCACTAAGCTTAGCGTTTTAATATATGAATAGAAAGTCATTTTTCTTAAAACTGCTTTTTATTCAGACCAATACATATCATCAAATTTAAATTTTCAACTTGCGCTCATCTTGCATGGCTTTTAGGCGTATATCAATTTTAGCTTTGGCAGACATATTATCTTTCGCCAAACGCTGTGCATGCAACAATGATTTAATCGCATTTTCTTCGTCACCCGACCAATATTGTACTTCTGCCCGATTACGCAATACATTTACTGTTCGTAATGGATTCGCTTGATCCAAATTAGCAGCTTGTTGTAATAATTGCCAACCCATTATATCTCGTGGATTTTTATTAATAAAACGATTAACTAAAGTTTCGGCTTCAGCGGATTTTTTCTCTCGAATCAACACTTCAGCCAGTTTAAAACTTAATGCTCTATTTTCTGGCATAATGCGCTGTTTAGGCAAAATCACCTGATATGCTACATCGGTATTATTTTGCCCTAAATAAATATCTGTTTGAATGAGTGTAATTAAACTGTGATCAGGATTTATTTTACGGGCTAGATCAAGCTGTTGCTGTGCTGCTGAAAAATCACCTTGATTCAAGTAAAATGCGCTCAATGCAATTATGCCTGCATAACTGTTATTTCTTGCCAATGCCTGCAATTCACGCTCATTGCTCTGCCCTGCAACCACTGCTGTGTACCATTTCACAATATCAAAATCTTGATCATTCCGACGATACGGTACACGAGGAAATTGTTGCGCTCGTAAGCGTGATTCACTCATACGCTCCGTGGTTAATGGATGTGTAAGCCAAAAATCAGGTAAAAAACTTAAACGACTCGTTGATCGATGCATAGTTTCAAAAAAATCTGCCATACTATTTGGGTTATAGCCTGCACCATACATAAACTGCATACCTATACGATCAGCTTCACGTTCCTGATTTCGGCTATAACTCAATTGTCGATCTAGCAAAGCGGCCTGAGTTCCCATCATCAATGCACCACCAATATCACCATCTGCCTGCGATGCAACCACAGCCCCCACTAAAATCCCCGCAAGCGCAAGTAACCCCTGCCCCTTAAAGGCTTCTTGTGAGCGACTATAATGACGCTGCGTAACATGGGCAATTTCATGCCCCATCACCCCAGCAATCTCATCCATATTTGCAGATGAAGTCACCATACCTGCATTTAAGGCAAACAAACCACCAGGTACAGCAAAAGCATTAATTTGAGGATCCCGAACCACAACTAAGCCAATTGGTTGACCCAACTGTGTTTGATTTAGAATACGACTAAACACATTCATAAACTGATCTTCAAGCCATGGATCTTGAATAATTGGCAGTTGTTGCTGTACCTGTCGATACACTTTTTCACCAATCGCACGTTCTTTTTGCTGATCAATAAAACCAACGCCACTACCCAAATCGGGGACTTCAAACTGTGGACCAATCGCAGCATGAAAATCATCCGCCACAGTGGGTGTGGTCGCCATGACTAAACATAAGCTAAGCAAAGTCTTTTTCAAAATGCAGATCCATGGAGAGATTTAAAGCAATATAACATTGAAATTTGAAGTAATTTGCAATGAAGTGTTATGAAGTTATTAACAACATTATGCTAAATTCCAGATTATCATCATATTTAACACACACTAAAATCCAGTATTGACAATATAACGTGGCGTTCTATCTTCCAATGCATCAACTAAATTTTGATATGCCAACTCCACCATACGCTTACGTGTTGCTGCTGTAGCAGAACCCACATGCGGTAAAGTTACTACACGCTCCAATGAGAAAACTGCAGATTCCTGTAATGGTTCTTTTTGATAAACATCAAGACCTGCTGCAAAAATTTGATGACTTTTAATCGCTTCAATCAAAGCAATTTCATCCACCACAGAACCACGAGCAATATTGACAAAAACAGCATGAGGTTGCATTTGAGCAAACTGCTCAGTACTCATTAAAGCTTTCGAATCTGCATTTAAATCAACAGCGACTACCACAAAATCTGATGTCTGTAACAATGTATTTAAATCACAATATTGCGCCATAAGTGGCTCTGCAATTTCAGGACGTTCTCGGCGGTTATGATAGAGAATGTTCATATTGAAGCCATAACGTGCTCGTCTTGCTACCGCTGCACCAATATTACCTAAACCAATAATTCCGAGCGTTTTACCGTAAATTTCTTGCCCAAACTGCTCCGTACCGACTGTACGTTGCCAATGTCCTTGTTTCGTCCAACGATCAAGTGAACCTACTTGTCGTGCAGCACTCATCAGGAGTGTAAATGCCAAATCAGCAGTCGTTTCAGTCAGCACATGCGGTGTATTTGTGAGCCAAATATTATGTTGATTTAAATAATTGAGGTCATAATTATCATAACCCACACTTACCGATGAAATAATTTTCAGTTTTTGCGCTGAAGCTAAATTCTTCTCATTCAATACACGCCCTGCACCAATCATGGCATCAGCATCTTGAACTTCTTTTAAAATTTGGTCATTTACATCGCCAAGTTTAGGATTAATCACCACAACTTGATACTTTTCATGTAAGCGTTGCAAAATATCTTGATCTAATTGACTAAATACCACGACTTTTTGCATACATACTCCTTTGTATTTTTAATCACAACCAATAAAATAATTCAGTCATTTTATTTAGAGTTTAAGTTAACTCAAATCTCTTATTTAAACAAAAGCATCTGCTTAAATTTTAATTGAACATGATTATTCTTTTATCAAATTAATTTATGATTTTTAACCTAAAAAGAGTATGCCGATTAAAATTATTTTTATGATTTTCAACCATCTTTATTTCAACTGATTTTACTGTCTTTTATACTGTTACCTTTGTTCGCATTGCCTGCCACAAATTTCGCTTCAACATCGGTTGTTCAATCATTTGCTGTAAACTTGCAAGTACCGTACATTGACCCATATTTAAATGTGGAATCTCCCCCATACAAATCAACTGTTTTTCCACACCATATACATCTATAAAGCCTTGTAAATACTGCACTACACCACGTCCATCTTGAATATTAATTAGAGGAAATGGCCAATGTAACGTTGCTTCTCGCCCTTGCATTGATGCTTGAATATTGCGCCACAACTGACGTTGCTCATCGTTTAAATCCGTCGCATCGAGCAATAAAACACAGTGTTCAAGTGCATAGAGTTGCACATCAAAAGCATCAATCTGCAAAGTGGGCGCTAAAGGCTCAATCGACTGAGAAATAGCAACAGTTTTGACTTGAAGTTGACTCGAGTGAATATCTGTCTTTTCAGTATTTCGTTGAATAGTGACAGGTTCGGACTGAATCGGTGGTTGAGTGGGGGAAATTTTTTGTGGAATTGGAAATTCAGGATTTGTGACAACGGTTTGATCAGAAGTTGCCATATCACGATAATTTTGTGGAATATAGCTTTCAACACGCACGTCAACCTGAGGAATCCAAACATCAATCCCCAAAGTTGCTAAAATACTGCGCTGATGCTCGGCTCTATTCACAAAACGATCACTAAAAAATTATTCTATGTAGTTTAACGGTTTTACAGTAAATTACCTATGCTTTACATTGTTGTTTTCTACTACCGTTGCAAATCTAGGCAATTGGTCTCAGTACTTAATGTTACTTATTTTTTATAAACATTAGTCAAAAATCCTACCATTAATGAAATCTTTAAAAAATCATCACACTATTTTTTTTCTGCATCTGATCAATCATTTCACTTGTTTCAAAACCTAAACGCCAATAGAGCAGCTCCAAAACATCTAATTCATCTTGGGTAATAATACGGTCATTCCACAAACAAACTTCCGCTACACCCAAAATAATTAAACGCTCACGTAGCAACAAACCTGCAATATCATTGACAATTTCACCTAAATCAATTGGTTCATCAGAAATTTCTTCAAACAATTCAAGTTCATCTTCGGTTAAAACTCGCTCCAAAATTTGATAACGTACATCTAACTGATTTGCACTGTTAATTTGCTGTACATGCAATAAAGCATCAATCAAGCGCACAATTTGAGGTTTTACATTTTCAAGTGATGATGGTGTATGAATAGGTAATAGGTTGAGCTCAGCTTTCACTTTTTCAATCAATAAAGCATCCAATAAACCAATTTCACCATCTTCTTGAATAATTTTAGCGAGTTTGGTTATAAATTGACGTGCGCTCGTTGCAGGCATATTGCCCAAATTAGCACATGCATCATGAAAAATTTGAATATGCACACGACCATCAAGATGCAATAAAGCATCAACAATAGCTCGACTAACTTCTGCCTCAGAGGGTATAAATTCACGATATTGGCGAATCATCAAAATCGCAACCATTACCTCGCGTGAACCTGTTGCCGTTTGCATTGCACGTTTTAACAAATCAGGGCGTGCCATATTACGTCGCACGTCACTATTGAGGGGCTTAATCGCATCATTTAGCGCAAAGCTAATTGGTGAAAGCCTCAATAATGGCAAGGGTTGCGGAGAAATCCATGGGTTATAGACTTCCGATATCTCTTCCTCTAAGGGGCGTAACAAACTAAATAAAGGCTGATTTTTTAATTTATTGAGATTTTCAAGTTGCAAATTTTGTAGTAATGACGGATTTAACTCATAAATTCGATCTGCAATAGAGGGATGAATATTCAACCAACTTTGTGGACTCAATGAGTTAGCAAAGCACATATGCGCTATCGCCTCCGAGTACTCACTGTGAATTTGTGAGCCCGCATGATGCACATAAATCCTGAGTAAAGTTTGAATATTGGCATCATTTAAAATCAAACGGCGTGTTTTATAATCATTATAAAATGTACGCCCACCGAGCGTAAAATATTTAATCAAACGGCTAATTAAAACCCCCATACTGCCTATCAACCAAATCACACCACCAACCGCTACAAATGAAGTTTCAAATTTATGTCGCTGTGTATTGGTATAATGATTAAACCCTTGTTTAGAAATTTTACTGCCAAATTGACTAAAAGAAATCAAACCACTGTACATGATTTTTAAACGTGTATTTTCTTGCGCCTCACCTGATAAAATCTGATGAAATTCATGACCCAATAAACCGTACAACTCTTGTTCATCTAGATTTTGTAATGCACCCCAAGTCAAAATAATGACCGTATCCTTCGGATGAAAACCTGCAGTTAATGCATTTACCCCAACTTCATCAGGCAGCACATACAGTGTAGGCTCATCAATTTCAAAAGTCTGCGCTAATCGAGTCGCAAGTTTTAAAGCCACACCTTCTTCTGGTGTACTTTCGAGCATGCTTAAACGACGTGCCTTCAACTGCTTCGCAAGAGAATGTCCACCTGCACGAAATACATAAAACTCGTATGCAATCGAGCCACCAATCACCATAATCAATAGCACGACTAAGTGCGGACTAAGCACATGCCAAAAAATCGACTGTGATGAATCGGTATAATATACAAGTAAACCTAATACTGTATTTAAAATAAAAATCGTCAACAATGCAGCAATCAAGCAAATACTTGCTGACCAAAGGATATTTTTGTTTTTAGTCAGATAATGACTCACATCTTTCAATGTAAAACCCTCATTACATTGCACCTAACGGACTTTTTACACTGAGCAGACTTCTTCATTTTAACCTGTACAGCGGGACAAAATTAAAAAGTTTAAATCTCAAACAATATAAATGAAAAAAGCGGGAAATTCCCGCTTTTTCAAAGAGTTTTTATTTTAGAAATTAAAGCATTTCTTTAATACCACTCAAGTCAACCGATGCTGCATCAATATTCACATCGATATAACCATCTTTATCTTTTTTTGCTAAATCGCTACGGCTTTGCTCAAGTGTATCCAGATATTGCTCATCAATATCACCTGTAACATACACACCATCAAAAACTGAACAATCAAACTCAGTCACTGCAGGAACTTTGCTTGTACGCACAGCATCTTTTAAATCATCCAAATCTTGGAAAATTAAACGATCTGCACCAATAATGTCACGAATTTGCTCAACACTACGATGTGATGCGATCAATTCAGCTTTTGCAGGCATATCAATACCATACACATTTGGATATTTCACCATCGGTGCAGCTGAAGCAAAGAATACATTTTTTGCACCCGAATCACGCGCCATTTGAATGATTTCATTACACGTTGTACCACGTACAATTGAGTCATCAACCAACAGTACATTTTTGCCTTTAAACTCAAGCTCAACAGGGTTTAACTTTTGGCGTACTGATTTTTCACGTTGTTGTTGACCAGGCATAATGAAAGTACGACCGATATAACGGTTTTTCATGAAGCCTTCACGAAATTTCACACCGAGCATATTAGCAAGTTCAAGCGCAGAGGTACGACTGGTATCTGGAATTGGAATCACTACATCAATATCATGCTCTGTACCCCACTCTTGAAGAATTTTCTTCGCAAGCTTCTCACCCATTTTTAAACGTGCTTTGTAAACCGAGATACCATCAATGGTTGCGTCTGGACGTGCAAAGTAAACATATTCAAAAATACATGGACGATAGCGTGGTGCTTCAGCACATTGTTGTGCAAACAATTCACCTTTAGCATTAATGAAAATAGCTTCACCCGGCTCAATATCACGCTCAACTTTAAAACCTAGCGAGGTAATCGCAACCGATTCAGATGCAATGATATATTCCATTTCACCTTGTTCAGTTAAACGCGAACCGTAGATGAGTGGACGGATACCATTTGGATCACGGAAACCAACAATACCGTGACCGGTAATCATCGTTACCACGCCATAAGCACCTTTACAACGCTCATGCACACGTTTCACCGTATAAAAAATATCATCAGGTGTTGGTGCAAGTGTTGCACGTTTTTGCAGTTCGTGTGCAAAAACATTCAGTAAGACTTCTGAATCTGAATCGGTATTCATATGACGTAAGTCAGTTTTGAATAAATCATCATGAATATCAGATGCATTGGTCAAGTTGCCATTATGTGCAAGCGTAATACCATACGGTGAATTCACATAAAAAGGCTGCGCTTCTGCACTGCTCGATGAACCTGCGGTCGGATAACGCACATGTCCAATACCATAGTTACCCAATAATGCACGCATGTGACGTGTATGAAATACATCACGCACCATACCGTTGTCTTTTCTTAAGAAAAGACGACCATTATGGCAAGTCACGATCCCAGCTGCATCTTGTCCACGATGTTGTAACATCGTCAACGCATCAAATAACATTTGGTTAACAGGTGATTTACCAGCTATACCAACGACTCCACACATAACTACCTCACAGACCAGCTAGGACTAATAAAACGGATTTTTGGTTGAGTGTTCTGCCTTTCCTTCCTTCGTAGAGGCTGGCATATCAGAATCACTAACAGAATGTTCTTTTTGAGAATCTTCTGGACTTATATGTTGCAATGCTTCATTTGCTACATCTTTGGATAACTCAGATGCAAATGGTGCAAATGGCAATAGCGTCTGAATAAGTTTCGACTGTTTCCATGTAGGTGAACTACTCACCCATGGTCCCAATCCTTGCATAGTTATGAGGACGACAAACAAACCTTTCAAGGTTCCAAGCCCAGCCCCTGCTAAACGGTTAAGAGGCCCAAGTTTGAGTGTCTTTAAAATTCGATTGAGCAAAGCGGTGATAATCCACGTCAATACAATGATTAACATGACAATAAATGCAAAAGCTGCAATCTTCTGTACCACTGGATCCTGACTCAGGGAGGACATGGCTGGTGCAATTAACGTGGCATATTTTGCGCCCATAATCAATGCAACAACCCAACCAATCAAGTTCGCAAAGGCTTTTACAAATCCTAGTCGCAAACCGTTGAACCCTCCAATCAATAATATAATCAGAATGATAATATCAGGGGTGTTCATAATTAGGTCATTGCGTTCACACAGTCAGCAATTAAGTCTGGACCTGTGTAAATCATACCACTATAAATTTGAACCAACGATGCACCTGCATTTTGTTTTGCAACCGCATGTTCACCCGCCAAAATACCACCTACACCAATCAGTGGAATTTCATTTTTTAGAATTTTAGCAAACGCTTCTAAGCATAGTGTACTTTTTTCAAATACAGGAGCACCCGATAAACCACCCGCTTCATCACCAAAAGGCAGACCTTCCACACCTTCACGTGACAAGGTTGTATTGGTTACAATCAGACCATCAAGTTTAAATTGCAATAATTGTGCAGCAATAAACTCAATATCGTTTGGCTCTAAGTCAGGGGCAACTTTTAAAACCAACGGCACATAATGCTGTTGTTCTTCAGCTAGCTCTAATTGACGTTTTTTTAAAGTTTCAAGCAATTCAGTTAATGCATGACCACTTTGTAAAGAACGCAAATTTTTCGTATTTGGAGAAGAAATATTAACAGTGATATAAGAGGCGTAGTTATAGACTTTTTCAAGACAAATTAAATAATCTGAAACAGCATCTTCTACAGGCGTTGCAGCATTTTTACCAATATTGATACCAAGCACGCCTTTAAATTTAGCTGCTTTAACATTTTCAACAAGTTGATCAACACCATCATTATTAAAACCCATACGGTTAATAATGGCTTTAGCTTGAGCTACTCGGAATAAACGAGGTTTTGGATTACCTTCCTGCGGTTTCGGTGTAATGGTTCCAATTTCAATAAAACCAAAGCCTAACGCAGCAAGCGCATCAATATAAGCACCATTTTTATCCAAGCCCGCAGCAAGACCGACAGGATTTGGAAATTGGATACCCATACAGGTCACAGGCTTGGCAGCCACCTGATTGCGGATTGCACCCATTTTATGGGCAGATTTAAGCAATGACAGTGTGAGTTCATGTGCACGCTCTGGTGCTAAAGAAAACAACAAAGGGCGAGCAAGTGAATACATCATAGCTAGAAAAGTCTACTGCTTTTTAAGTTGCCGTATTATAGGCACACAATGTTAAAAAGGCTATGCCCGATAGGCGTTTATTTTCAATGCTTACTGTATAGTCGCTGTTAATTTAATCTGCCCATCTGCCTTAGAAAGCTGCATTTTTTCAATACTCAAACCCGCTTGTGCAAGTTGAGTCAGCAGATTAGCCAAAATGGCATAATTTTCATGCTGAGCACTGAGTTGTATTTGCTCACCCATTTGCTGAGAGGTGATTGCAATCCCTTGCTGTTGAGCAATTTGTTGGATTTTTTCCGCAGACGTCATCACCAAATCATCAGAGGGTTGAATCGTAACAACATTACTTTGCATCCACACAATACTTTCTTTGATTTCATTCAAACGTTTTTGCTGATTTTCTGCCGCTTTATGCGTATAAAATAGCGCAGAACCGACACCAGCAACCAAAACAAATAGCGTGGTAAAAACTACCATTACGCGCTCACGAGGTGACATCCGCTCAAGGTTCTCAGTCAATCGCTCAAACAGAACATCTAATTTATTTTGCACAAGCTCTAATGCTTTCATTATTGTATTTTCACCAATCCGATCACTGTTGTACCCTGAGTTTGTACGTTACCTAATTCCGCTTTAAAACCTTGTTGATTTAACTGCTGAACTAAAGTCTGCAAACTATCTGAAGACTTTGCGACTAAATCCATATTTAACACCGATGCTTCATAATTAACTTGATTGGCAATAATCTGATGTTGCATCAAAATTGGACCTACACGACTCAACAATTGTAAAGCTTGAGTATCTCCTGTTTGACTCTTATTTAGACGACTTTGAAAATTACTTCGAACATTCTGCTCAGTTGTGCGCTCTGTACGCCCAAACCAAGATTGATACTGCTCAACCGCAAGCATAGCGGTTTGGTCTGCTATTTTTTTCAGTTTTATCCAACGCAATGTATCGTAGCTCAATTGCACCACAATCAAAGCAACCACAAGTACTGCACAAGCCTTCCAATAGCCCGTAACACCACTACTTTCTGTTTTTGCTTTCGGTAAAACATTGTAAGGATGCTGCTTTGGCTTTTTAATCTCAGTTAATTCATAAACAAAGCTTTCTCTTTGATCTGATGGCGCAATGGCAAATAAGCTTTCCACTTGTGCATCACTCAAACCACTGTACATATACTGCCGATCTTTCGGTGCATAATCTAAATACAAAGCTAAATCATCAATCGAATTTCCTAAAAATTCATTTTCACGCACCAATAAATGCCCATTGATATTGGCAAGTACAATTTGGTTTTTTTCAGAAATGGGTAACATGAGAAAATCAGGCAACAAAGCTACAACTTTAACTGGTAACAATGTCAATGCGTGTTGCATTGTGATCACTGCATTATTAGCAATACCTAAAATTGACACTTGATCAGGTTGCTCAAAATGCGAAAAAACTTTCATCTGCTCCACAGGAATAATTACATATTCTTCGAGCAAATATTTAATTCCTTCGGAAGCCAATTGTTTATATTGTGCTTTGCTTAATTGTTGCTGAACAATTTGTACTTCACGACTCGGGAAATACACCACAGCATCATCAGTTTTCTCAAGTTTAATGTCTTGAATTAATTGCTCAAGGCTTTCTGCCTTTTGCCAATGACCACCATTCGACCATTGCCATTCCCCGTTAGATTCAGGCATCCATATATGCAACATCTATTTATTCTGCCCTGTCATTCATTATATTTAAATCTGTTTATACCGCAGGTACAAATGCTTTTTTTTGCGTCGACAAACCATTTGCAATCACAGCTTGCTCGTAAATACGAGCTTCAGCGAGTGCAAAAGGATTAAAATACTCACCTGTGAGTTGTTCTGCAATATGAGCAATAACATTCATGTGGCACACCACTACAATACGCTCATAAGGCAACTGAGATAACCAATCAATGGCAAACTTTGCATCATCTTCAGGTTTGATTTTATCGCAAATCAGCACAGGAATATCTAAATCTTTAAAATTTTGTTGGATTCCTGCAAGCGTTTGCTGTGCACGTAACAATGGACTCACTACAAATACATCAGGTTGTACCTGCTGTTGTACAAAACGAGCTGTTTCAACCGCTTGAAGTTGACCGCGTACAGTCAATGGGCGTTTATCATCATTACCATCGAGCGCAGGTGATGCCTCTCCATGACGAACCAAAGTCAGTTGCATAATTATTTTCCTTAACTTCTAACGCTATTTTTTGATTTAGAAAACCAACTCTCAATTTTATTTTCAAGTTTCGTTAAAATTTAAGCCTATCTATAGGTCAAATAGACTTCATTTTAAACCAATCTATTTTACACTCAATTCTATTTAAACTTGATGATGTGGCAATACAAATTCAACATCACTACGATGTCCATTTTTCATCAATGAAACCGCAATATTCAATGGTGGTGCACCCTCAAAAATCACTTCATACAGCGCCATAGTAATCGGCATATAGACATCTAATTCTTTTGCACGGGCATGAACCTGCACAATAGTATTAATCCCCTCTGCCGTCTGCCCCAATTCTCGTGTCGCTTGCTCAAGCGTTTTACCCGAACCGAGGGCAAAACCCACTTGATAATTACGACTAAGTGGACTATTACACGTTGCAAATAAATCACCAACACCAGATAGCCCCAAGAAAGTCAGAGGATTTGCACCTAATTTCACTGCAAAACGACTCATTTCAGCCAAGGCACGGGTCAAAATCATACTTTTAGTATTTTCACCGACTTTATGCGCGACCGCCATTCCCATAGCAACTGCATAAATATTTTTCAGCGCACCACCCAATTCAACACCGTGCACATCATCACTACCAAACACACGAAATAATGCACTGTGTAATGCCTGTTGTACCGCATAGCGCACCAACTCAGAATCACTTGCAATTACTGTTCCTGCTGGCTGACCCGCAACAATTTCTTTTGCCAAATTTGGACCTGATAACACACCAAAAGGCACTTCAGGAAGTTCTTGCTGAATAATATCACTCATAAAGCTAAAGGTTTTCGCCTCTACACCTTTAGTCAATGACACCACCGCTTGTGACGTAATAAAGGGTTTAATTTGACGTAAAACATCTCGAAATGAATGACTTGGTATCGCGACTAAAATAATGTCACGATTTGACACTGCTTTTTCAAGATTGGACTCTGCACGCAAGCCTTCTTCCAACTGAAAACCAGGCAAATAACGCTGATTGATATGCGTTGCATTAATTTCAGTCGCAATAGTTTCGTCACGAATCCAAATCATGGTATCGCAACCATTACGCACTGCAGTATTTGCCATAGCTGTACCAAAGCTACCACCACCAAGCACAGTTACTCTTAATGCTGTTTTCTGATTGACCGCAACAGGGCTGACCAAATCTTTAAATTGTAATTCCGACATTGTTATTATCCCAATCAATCTGTGTTGGAGGACTTACAACCTCCAACCTCAAATAAAACCAAATGACATCTACATTTTGTTTTATATTATTTCAATACATCTAAAATTTAGCTTATAGCTGCCATGTCGTCACAAATTCAGCACTATCCACATCAACACGAGATGGAATCGCTTTAACAGCAGTTCCAATATAAATAATTCCCGATATTAAATCTCGATCATTCAAACCCAATTGACGTTTCAATAAAGCCGACTCTACCACGGCCCCACTACGCCAAATACTTGAAAAACCTTGTGCTTGTAATGACAATAAAAAATTCTGCACAGCGGCACCCGTACTCAAAGTCTGCTCAAAAAAAGGAACTTTGGGATGATCCTGAAAGCGAGTGACTGCAAGTACCAATAATGGCGCACGAAATGGATGACTCTTAACACGTTCAACTTGAACAGGATCAGTTTCACCTAAATCAGCAACAGCATCTGCCAACAACAGACCAAAAGCTTCTCGCTGTTCTGTCTCAATCTGAATAAAATGTGTAGGCTTTAAACGATGATGATCAGGTGCAGTCAGTGCAGCCTGAAATGCTTGTGTAAGTTGTGCTTTATTTGGCGCAGGCTCAATAAGATGCCCAATAGACTGACGTTGATGCATATTGTCATGAACAATTTGTAATTTTGAATCCACCATTACCCTATACACTGTCAATTTAAACTGATGCACAAGAGTAGCATATTCATAAAAAACTAAGCTACGTTCTACCTGTGGAAAAATGATGGCATTACCTTGTTTTCACAGTAAAACCATAGAAAACTTCAAATTTAATACATCCATACTGTTCTTTATGCATGATGCTGTGCTTAGATAGATTCAATTTCAATACATGAGTAGCAATAAGATGATGAAAAAATATATAACTATATCGTTAGGCGTTGCTGTTGTTGCCGCACTATCAGCTTGCGCATCCTCACCGACCCAATCATTAGCGATTCAAAAAGCAGACAATCAATATGAAGTCACGGGACTTGGTAAAAGTCAGATTATTGCAAAAAATAATGCCATCTCTGCAGCAAATGCAACATGCGGTAAGAAAGCAACTCCTGTTGTTTCCAATGAAAAAACTGAATACAACGGTGCATTAAAAGGTGTCTTTGATGAAGAAACAGGGAAAATGATTACTGCTGCTGCGGGCGTACTTGGCTCAGTATTGGGTACAAACACTAACATTGAGAAAGATACAGATTATCAAACTACGCTAACTTTTAGCTGCAAAGCGAATTAATTTATTAGTTAAAAATCAAATCTTTGTTTATAAATGTAAAAAACCTCTCAAAGTGAGAGGTTTTTTCATACAGCATCTTATTAAAAATATAATTAAAATAAATTAGCAATAGCCTTCCAAACGTGTCAATGGTAACTTTTGACCAATCGCTTTTTCAATTTCAGGCAAATAAAATGCATCATCTTCAGACAAGAAACTAATACTCACACCCTGCGTACCCGCGCGCCCTGTACGACCAATACGATGTACATAATCATCTGATTGCTCAGGCAAAGTAAAGTTCACGACATGCGACACACCGTCGACATGAATACCACGACCTGCAACATCCGTTGCAATCATAATATTATGTTGACCATTCTTAAACTGATCGAGCATTTTCAAGCGTTTATCTTGTGCAATTTCACCTGACAACATCACTACTTTATAACCATCTTTTTTCAAATGATCATACAACTTACGCACTTGATCACGACGATTAGCAAAAATCATTACTTTTTCAATTGGCTCATCACGCAAAATATCTTGTAATAACTTATACTTATCTTTGCGCTCAACCACATACACACGCTGTTCAACATCAGCATTGGTTTTCTTTTCTGGTTCAATTTCAACTGTCACAGGCTCACACAACCACTGTTTTGCTAAGTTTAAAACATCATAACTAAACGTTGCCGAAAACAATAAAGTCTGTCGTTGCTCTTTGCGTGGTGAATAACGAACAATACGCTTAACCGATGGAATAAATCCCATATCAAGTAAGCGATCTGCTTCATCAATGACTAAAAATTCAATTTGATCTAACCACACTTCTTTTTGTTCAATAAAATCGATTAGGCGACCTGGTGTTGCCACCATAATATCGACAAAATTCTGACTCAGTGGCTTTTTTTGCTTATCAAAATCAACACCACCGACTAATGCTTGCACATTTAAAGAACTAAATTTCACCAAATCACGAGCATCACTTTCAATTTGCATTGCAAGTTCACGCGTCGGTGCCAAAATTAAAGCACGTGGCTCACCACGAAAACGTTGCTCTTTAATTGGATTATTGAGCAAATCATTAATAATACTAATTAAAAATGCTGCTGTCTTTCCTGTACCTGTTTGTGCACGACCAATTGCATCATGACCACCCAATGTATATTTCAATACTTTTTGCTGAATGGGAGTCATTTCTTTAAACCCTAGAGCATCAATCGCTTGACTGAGTTGCGGATGTAAATTTAGGGTTTTAAAACTAGATGCCATAGAGCTGCTCTAACTGTAGTGGAGTAAATTCGAAGGGTATTATAAACAAAAAAGCCTCAACATGATATTGAGGCTTTTTTTATATTCAGTTCGAGAACCAAATATTAGTCTAAAGGCTGTACTTCTTCAGCCTGAAAACCTTTTTGACCTTGTACTACGCTGAATTCAACGCGTTGGCCGTCACGAAGTGAACGGTGACCGTCACCTTGGATAGCACGGAAGTGAACGAATACATCGTCGCCACCTTGACGTTGAATAAAGCCGAAACCTTTAGTGTCGTTGAACCATTTAACAACGCCTTGTTCGCGAGCTGTCATAAGTTAATCCTCTGTAGTGATGAAAAAGGACCACCCGGTGTTGCAAACAGCAGAGCAAACAAAGTTTCAAAATATTTTTGTATTTCAAAGCTTGTAATCATTCTGTAAAACTATTTACCAAATCCCGGTTACATCCATTCAGAATTTAGGTTTTAAAACAACAAATTAATTGCTCTATTACCTAAACACAAAACGAGCTTATCATGGGTTTATTACAATTAATAGATTTTTTTTAGATAATTATTTCCAAATATCGAATGTTAATTTTTTTCGCTCTATTTTTATGCATGATTTAAAAAGTAAATTTACAACTTTTACATATTTTTAAGTTTAGCAATGACATCTGCTTTGCTATAATTCCACACCATAAAATAGTTTTAAATTTAAGCCCAAATGACTGATCTAACCATTGATACAAAACGCCCTGATTATGAAGTCGATGCAATAGGAAAGCCTTGTCCTATGCCACTTTTATTGTTAAAAAAACAATTGAAAAAAGTGTCATCAAAGCAAATCATTCTCGTCAAATCTTCCGATCCACACAGTGAAATTGATATCAGTCGCTATTGTCAATTGCATGCATTGAATATGCAAATGTTTAAGCTTTCCGACTCTGAATTTCATTACTTAATTGAATCGTAATTATTTTCAATTTGTATATAAATGCAACACAAGCAGTTGCCTTTGCATAAAAATTTACATTTTTACACTATTTCCTCTTAATTCTGCATGTTTTTGGCATTAAGATGAAGACCATTGTTAAAAAATTTGATCCGATTAAGGAGTACTCATGAGCGACAGCAGCAATCAATTGATGCCCCTGTCCTTATCTGCACCAGGTGTAAACCTCGGGGCTTATATCAGCACGGTCAATCAAATTCCAATTCTGACCGCTGAACAAGAAAAAGAGCTTGCAGATCGTTATTTTTACGATCAAGATTTGGATGCCGCAAAAATGTTGGTAATGTCTCACCTACGTTTTGTTGTGCATATTGCTCGTAGTTATGCGGGCTATGGACTTCCACAAGGTGATTTAATCCAAGAAGGCAACTTAGGCTTAATGAAAGCGGTAAAACGTTTTGACCCAACGATGGGTGTCCGTTTGGTGTCTTTTGCAGTACATTGGATTAAAGCTGAAATTCATGAATACGTGATTCGTAACTGGCGGATTGTCAAAATTGCGACTACTAAAGCACAACGTAAACTATTTTTTAACCTCCGTAGTCTTAAAAAATCAAGCAAAAAACTCACCCTTGAAGAAGCTAAATCAATTGCTAATGATTTAAATGTAACGCCTGAACAAGTGCTCGAAATGGAAGGTCGTTTAACTGCTTATGATGCTGCTTTTGAAGCACAAGGCGAAGATGACGATGATAATTCCACCTATGTTGCTCCTTCTTTATATCTCGAAGATAATCGTTACGACCCTGCTCGTTTGGTTGAAGAAGAAGATTATGAAGAACAAAGTAATAACGCCTTGCACAGCGCAATGGAACAACTTGATGATCGTTCACGCAATATTTTACAGCGTCGTTGGTTAGATGATGATAAATCGACCTTACATGAATTGGCTGCTGAATATAATGTATCCGCGGAACGTATTCGTCAGTTAGAAAAAAATGCGATGGATAAAATTAAAGTAGCGATGTCGTCCAACTAAGTCATCCATTCCATTTCTAATGAGTAAATCACTTGGTTAGAAATCTGTAAAAGAGCCGATATGGCTCTTTTACTTTATTAATTATTTAAGCAATTTTACCATGATGACAGCTCAATTTTATGTTAATGTTATGCGAAATTTTATTCAGATGAATCACGTTTATGTGGATCGGAATCTCTGCACTAAACCTCGCTTTAGCGGTAGTCTTGGGTGCTTTTGGCGCACATGGATTAAAAAAAATTGCCTCTCCTGAGCAACTCACTTGGTGGCATACCGCAACCGACTATTTTTTCTATCATGCACTTGGCTTACTTGTCTTAGGCATCATCAGTAAAGTCATTCCGCAACTTCCAATAAAAACAAGCTTTTTATTGATTCAAATCGGTATTTTCTTGTTCTGTGGCTCACTGTATATCATGGCACTTGGTTTACCTCGTATATTGGGTGCAATTACTCCAATTGGCGGTGCATTGATGATTTTGGGTTGGCTCGTTCTCGCATGGAATGCCTTTAAACACTTAAAATAATTGGATGTATTGAACACTCATCTTCAATTTGCACACGTATGGACGCTATTAAATGGAACAGTTATGCAAATTTTCTTAAATGGTAAGCCACAAGAAACGTCTTGCCAAAATCTACTGCAACTCATTCAAGAACTTTCTCTCGAAGGTAAACGTTATGCCGTCGAAATGAATGAATTGATCATTTCCAAAAGTAAACTTGAATATACAGTGATTTCTGCACAAGATCGAATTGAAATTATTCAAGCTGTCGGTGGCGGCTAAAATGGAGAAAACCATGCAAGACCTCCCAAATTCATTTAATTATCAAGATTCACCTCTGATCATTGGTTCTCGTACTTTTCAGTCTCGCCTGCTTGTGGGTACAGGTAAGTATCAAGATTTACAAGAAACAGACCTTGCGATTCAAGCCAGTGGAGCTGAAATTGTTACGGTTGCGATTCGCCGCGTCAATATTGGACAGCATCCTGATCAACCGAACTTATTGTCAGTGATCCCACCTGAAAAATACACCATTTTACCTAACACCGCCGGGTGTTTCGATGCCAATAGCGCTGTGCGTACTTGCATGCTCGCACGTGAACTTTTAGATGGCCATAACTTGGTGAAACTTGAAGTTTTAGGTGATGAAAAAACGCTGTATCCAAACATTACCGAAACGCTTAAAGCAGCACGTACACTCATTGATGATGGCTTTGAAATCATGGTCTATACATCAGATGATCCGATTGTAGCTCAAGAGCTTGAAAGTATGGGCTGTGTTGCGATTATGCCTTTAGGTAGTCTGATTGGTTCAGGTTTAGGGATTTTAAATCCACATACTATTTCCATCATAAAAGAAAATGCCAAAGTCCCTGTTTTAGTTGATGCTGGTGTCGGTACAGCAAGTGATGCTGCAATTGCAATGGAACTGGGTTGTGATGGTGTCCTTATGAACACAGCAATTGCAGCCGCACAACATCCTATTTTGATGGCATCGGCAATGAAGAAAGCAGTTGAAGCAGGTCGTGAAGCCTATTTGGCAGGTCGTATGCCACGTAAACGTATGGCGAATGCAAGCTCACCTGAAACAGGATATTTCTTTAAATAGTACTGATCCAATTCAATTGATCATCTATAAGCATCATATAAAAGGGTTCTACGGAATCCTTTTAAATTCATCAAAGTTAAATAAAAAGAATTGAAATCTACAATGATTAAAATAACCTATCTACTGTTTCTTATTAGCTTTTCGTCAGTATGTTTAGCTGAACATACTCCTGCATCATTACATAAATTCATTCCGTAAAACTATGAAATCCTTTCACTATCTACTGGTGATCTCAATAATGATGGTAAAGCAGATCTTGCGATAATTATTCAACCTAAAAACTATAAAATATCTGATCGTAAACTTCTTATTCTATTCAAACAAAATAAAAACGATAACTTGATTTTGACCAAAAAACTCCCCGAATGGACATACCCTGATCATGAAAACTGTCTACCAGATGCCTTTCAAGAACAAGCAATCAAAATTAGAAAACAAGCATTAAGTATCATTTTCAGTTCAATGTCTACTTGTTCAAACTGGTATGGCTCTACAAATACTTACCATTTTAAATGTATTAAAAATGACTTCAAACTCATTGGCTTTGACTACGACTTCACTCAGAAAAACACAGGAGAAGTTCATTATACTAGTATCAACTATATAACTAATAAGAGAAAAATTACTCAAACTTCTATGCAACTTCAATCTTCTAAAGACCAAACTAAAGTCACTTGGCAACACCTCGAAAATTTGAAGTATTATACTTTACAGTCTATTCAATTTAAGCCTGAAGATTTCTTCATCAATGGAATCTTAAAAGACAATCCAACTCAATAGATTATTAAATAAAAAAGCACCCAAAGGTGCTTAATCAAATATTCATAAAAGAAGTAAAGTTACCGTTACATACTTCATCAAGTTGTATTTACTGGCGTTCAATCATTTCACTGCTTTTCCAATATTCTTATTTTAACATCTAAAACCAAATCCTTCACTGCATCAAAATGAGCTTTCATGTGCGCAGTTTGCATATGTACTTCAAGATGTTGCATCGTTTCCCACTGTTCATACATCACCAATGAATAAGGTACTTTTTGTTGTATGGTACTTTCTCTAACAGCAGCAACAACGCTATCAATATACAAATCATAACCATGACAGCCTACTTCTTGTAGAACAGTATTTTGAATGGCTTTAAATGAACCCATAACCCTCTGTAAACTATGCTCTGAATTTGTCAAAATTTCAGCAATAACTGTAAGCATTATTCAATCATCCTAACCAAATAATGCCAATAAATGTTGACGATATTCTGTTTTATATAGCTCAACATTGGGTGCTTTAATCACATCATTTACAATAAATGTCGGTAAACCCTGCATACCTAAAAACTGATTAGCTTTATGAAAGGGTAAATAAACACCATCAACACCTACGCCATTAAAAAATTGATATGGATCAGTAAAAGCATCCTTCGGTGCATTCCACGTCAATGACAGCATATATTTTTTGTCATGTATTAATCCACCTGAACCATATTTTTTAGATGTATCTGAACGGCTACGACCATCACTGGCATATAGAACACCATGCCCTTCAGTAAAAATATCATCAATATATTTTTTTACTGTCCATGGTGAGCCCATCCACCATCCTGGCATTTGATAAATAATGACATCTGCCCAGACATACTTTTGAATTTCTTCTGCAATATCATAGTCTTTATCTGTACGTGTAATTTTAATGTGATGTCCGTTCTCAACAAGCACATCATGTGCTAATTCAGTCAACGTATCATTTAATTCGCCATTGGAATGTGCAAACTGTTTTGCTCCATTGATGATTAAAATATTGCTCATGACTTTACCTTCAATCTATTCAATTTTCAGGCAATATAATGCAAAACATTGTTGAGAAAAATGCTAAAATTTGCAAAATATTATTGATTAAAATTCAACAATTAAAATAGTCAGCACAATCGAAAAGTAAATCATTTATTTCATATTTCTTTCGAAGCCAATCACATCAATCATTTAAGTCAAAAAAAAAGCACCCAAAGGTGCTTTTAACATAAAAATGAATTAAGCAATCAAACCTTCATCACGCATTGCAATTTGTACAGACTGGCGTTCTGCAACTTTATTACGCAAAGCCACAATATTGGTAAATGGTGTTAAATCATGATGAATGACCTTCGACCAATTGGTTAGCACAAATAAATATGCATCGGCAGGACCAAAACGATCATTCACCAAATAGTCATAGTCTGATTTTGCTAAATAATCATCAATATATTTCAGCATTTTATCAATGGTTGCATAGCCACGTACTTTTTCATCTTCTGTAATTTTAGGGTCAAAAAATACAGCATATTCATCATGTAATTCTGAGTTCAAATAACCTAACCATTCCAAAACCTTTGCACGCCCTAATCCCGATGGTGGGATTAAGTCCTGCCCTGCATCATGTTGAGCAATAAAAGGAAGTACTGCGACATTTTCAGTCAAAATCAAACCCGGATTAATTTCTAAAGCAGGCACATATCCTTTTGGATTGATCTCATAATAATCTGCGCCTTTTTCTGTCTTATGTGTTTTGAGATCTACACGCTCAAGATCAAAATCGACATTAATTTCATTCAGTAAAATATGTGCCGCCAAAGAGCATGCGCCCGGTGAATAATATAATTTCATCTCTATTCCTTATTGCTTGTTATAAGTTAATTCTGTTAAATGGCTTATTGACCAATTTCAAGTTTCAAAATGTCAAACTACAAGAAAGCGTAAAACAATAAATAAGCGACTCTTTGAATATTCATTAAAATGAATTCTTTTTCAAGTCAATCTGTTCTGCTTTTTGGTTAAAAGATGCATTAACATACGCATCTTTTTAAAAATTGAATGGTTTATTGTGATCAGTCTGAAGAAACAGGAATGGTTTTCAAACATCCGAACCGATGTATTAGCAGGTTTAGTGGTTGGTTTAGCTCTCATTCCCGAGTCTATTGCATTTTCAGCAATTGCAGGTGTAGATCCTCAGGTGGGTTTATATGCATCTTTTTGTATTGCTGTAACCATTGCATTCTTTGGCGGTCGTACTGCCATGATTTCTGCAGCAACGGGTGCCATGGCATTGCTCATGGTTACTTTAGTCAAAGACCATGGGTTACAGTATTTATTTGCAACAACCATTCTCACTGGAATAATTCAAATCGTTGCTGGTTATTTTAAAGTCGCTAAGTTAATGCGCTTTGTTTCACAATCTGTGGTGTATGGCTTCGTCAATGCTTTGGCAATCTTGATTTTTATCGCACAACTCCCTGAATTATCGCGGATGGATATCACAGGTTATATTTTTGTCGCATTAGGTTTGTGCATTGTTTACTTATTTCCACATCTTCCTAAAATTGGAAAACGTATTCCCTCACCTTTAATTTGTATTGTTTTACTCAGCCTCGTTGCCATGTTATTCAATGCAGACATGCGCACTGTCAGCGATTTAGGAACATTTCCCAATACTTTACCCGTTTTTTTAGTTCCTGAAATCCCATTCAATTTAGAAACATTGAAAATCATTTTTCCTTATGCCATAACATTAGCAACAGTGGGTTTACTTGAAACCATGATGACGACAACAATTGTCAATGAAGTGACTCAAACTGAAGGAGAGCGACATAAAGAATGTCGTGGACAAGGCATTGCCAATATAGTAAGTGGCTTTATGGGAGGAATGGCAGGCTGTGCCATGATTGGACAATCAATTATCAACGTTTCTTCAGGCGCTCGCACTCGCCTATCAACGCTCGTTGCTGGTGTATTTTTGCTTTGCTTAGTGGTTTTTTTTAAAGATTGGTTATCTTACATTCCTATGGCTGCTCTCGTTGCCATTATGATAATGGTCGCATTTACAACAATTAATTGGGATTCTGTCAAAAACTTTTCTAAACATCCAATGCAAAGTAATACAGTCATGATTTTGGTTGTGGTCATTGTTTTAGCAACACACAATCTTGCACTCGGTGTACTTTCAGGGGTTTTATTGTCAGCTTTATTCTTCATTAATAAACTTGAAAATGAAGTGAGGGTTCAATCTGAATTACTCAATAATACAACACGAAAATATACAATTTCAGGGCAAATTTTCTTTAGCAGTGCTGATAAATTCTATCAATTCTTTGATTTTAACGAGAATATCCAGAATGTAGTGATTGATCTGAACCATGCACATATTTGGGATCTTACGTCTGTCTCAATGTTAAATTCGGTTAAAAATAAATTTGAGTCATGTGGTACTCATGTTGAGATATTAGGGCTCAATACAGCAAGCCACACATTAATTGATCGGCTTCATCCTAAAGCAGAATAAAACCAAAAAATTTAATACTTTGAAGTAAAAAACAAAAAGGCGATCAAATATCAATCGCCTTTTTATATCAAATCAAATTAAAGCTTACCAACTAAAGCCTACACCTGCACCACCTGAACCATCTTCATCAGTAAACGCACCACCAACACTTAAGCTTACATTTTCACTGACAATACGTTGATAACCTATAGCAACAGCTTTTTCATCGCCTTGGAAACCTGCAGCTACACCGACTCGATTCAATCCTTTCAAGCCAGCAGTACTCGTTGCCATGTTCATCATTGCTGCTGACATCGCACCTTGACGATCAAATCGCTTATCCACCTCTTTAAAACGGCGATCCGTCTGATAACTAAAATCGGAGAAGCTACTTTCTAAAGTACTCACACGAGTATCCGTATACTCCTTCGAAGATTTTAATGTTTCAGTATTGGCTGCTTGCATTTGACGTAAATTCACCGCATCAGTCTTTTCAGTTGCATCTGCAACATTGGTGATTTGACGTTCATTTCCACTTGAGCCTACCGAAACCGTATTATCTCGTGTAGATGTCGAATCATTACCCAATACCACTGAATTTTTTGCCGAGGTATTGACATTATTTCCAAGTACAAATGTATTGTCACCACTCACAGTATTATCATTACCTACGACATAACTACCATTTGCAGTCACAATATTAGGATCACCAAATGCACCTGAATTATTTCCAGAAACATTGTTCCCTACACCAACTGCAGTAGAGTTATTCCCTGACACAACAGTATTTGGACCAATTGCTGTAGAATTAATCCCCGTACCGCTCGTGTTTCCAGTACCTGTATTTATACCTAGAACTTTACGATCAGTATAAGCATTTGCATCTTTTAATACTGCTGATGTTTGCTGATCGGTATACGTATTTGCACTATTGAGTGTTGCTGAATCCTGTTGGTCTGTATACGTATTTGCACTACTCAAAGTATTAGAAGCTAGTTGATCTGTATAGCTTTTAGCATCTGTTATATTTTTAGCATCTTGTTGATCAATATAGCTTTTAAGATTGCTCTCACTTCCACTATTTTGCTGATCTACATACGCTTTTAAATTTGTTACTGAGGTTTTTAAGGTACTGATTTCAGTATTCACAGCACCAAATGTATCTCCAATATTTGAATAGCTTTTCCCTTGAATTGAGAACGTAGGTAAAGTAAATACGCCACGGCTATAAGTTGCCCCACCACCTAAAATAGATGTTATTTGCTGTGCTCCTGCCGTAGCTTGTGTAGATAACATTGCAACATCCTGATTCGTTGTATATAACTGACCACCTGTTACCGCATCTTTTGAGCTTACTGTTGAAATATCACCATTTTGTAAATTGGTAATTTTCGTACCACTTGTACCTTTCAGCGTAATGACATCTTGTGTTGCCGTATCATATTGCACTGCCAATTGGTTAAGTGTGCCTTGACCCGATTTTAAATTGGCAATATCGCCTTCATTCGTGGTAACACGACCACCTAATGTATTAATCGCATTACTATTGGTAGTAATTTTTCCATCCAATATGCCA
>NZ_VXCQ01000009.1:0-169058 GCF_052850415.1 Acinetobacter sp. 1207_04
GTTATATATGGATTGAAAAATTACGTATTGTTAAAAAAGCAATTATCAATTAAAATTTTTATGAAAAAATAAAGATCAAATACTGATATGAAAAAATATGCACTAAGGCGCTTATATAGTTATTTTGAAACGACAACCGAAGACATAGATGAAAATAAGTTTGATGAGAGATTAGAACAATTAGATGAAGAGTTAAAAGTTCTATTGGAAAAATATGGATTAAATTATATTTCTCAAGATATGAGATATATCAATTTGCAAAAAATGTCAGTAGGTCAATGTAATCAATGTAAAAATCTTATGCTTAATAGAGATAAAAATCCTGCTCGGTTTAATAAAGAAGATTTATGGATAGATTTAGATTGTGATTATAATTGTGTAATTTGGGAAGGTGGAACACATAATGGAAAAGATCTTTGTATGGAATGCTTACCCAAAGAGCATAGATGGGGGTATTTTTCATAATTATAAGAAGATTGAATTGATAGTCCATAACATAAAGATCCTTTTAAATCTGCATTTATTTATAATGCGCGCTTTAGCATCTTTTCATGTTGCTTAACTTGTTTAGCATATCGTTTACCTTGCCGTTTCATTTTTCGATTATTTTCATAATTTGTCGGTCCGACATTATAGTAAGCTAATGCTTTTTTCCAACTACCTGCTGATTGTTCATATTTGGCTAGTATATGTGTACCACATTGAATATTAATGGATTCATCATATAGATTTCCAGGACAGGATTGTTGCCAATAGCGAGGAATAACTTGTGTCAGTCCTACTGCACCTGCTGATGAAGTTACATTGCTACGATATGAGGATTCTTGTCTAATTGTTGCTGCAATGAGTAAGGGATCGACATTATAACGATCTGCATTTTGCACAATAATGGGAGCGATTCGGTCTGCTGTACTTGGAGTAACGCGATACGCTTGTTGAATACCCGCAGATAATTTAGTTGCTCGTTTTTGTACAGAGCCACCACCTAATGATGAACATGCAGTAATGAATAAGACTGAACTGATGAGGGATATTTTGAAAAAATGATTAAATAAAAACGGGGTATTCATAAAAATTTATTTTTCACTTCACAAGGTTGAATGTAAAAGTTGAGATCAAAATAGAGTCTAGCATTTATTATTTTTATAAAAGTATCTATCCTGTTAATTTATTGTGAGTTAAAGCAAAAACTTAGCTTTGCTTTAACTTGATCAAAAATAAATTGCTAACCGTTGTATAAAGGATAAATTGAATGGCTGACTAAAGGGCCAAAGGTGAGTTTATTCATGATGTATTGAAAAATTTAGCTCCACCAATATCTTAAAATATGAAAAAAAATAGGCGCCGAAAAGCAAATAGAATCAATACGATCAAGCATTCCACCATGTCCTTGAATGAGTTGCCCCCAATCTTTTACACCACGGTCACGTTTAATGGCTGACATCACTAAGCCACCAAAGAAGCCAAAAATACAAACAATAAAACCAATCACAGTCGCTTGTAGATAACTAAAGGGTGTTAACCATGCCATTGAAACTCCTAAAGCTGTTGCAAGAATAACACCACCAATCAGACCTTCAAGTGTTTTTGATGGTGATAATATAGGTGCAACTTTATGTTTTCCAAATAATTTTCCACAAACATACTGTAAAACATCCGAGGCTTGAACCACCATAATGAGCCAAATAGCGAGCCAAATTTTTTCGCCTTCAAATCCTGGTAATTTTAAATTCATGAGTGCAGGAACGTGAGATATGCAAAAAACACTCACCATCAATCCCCATTGAATTTTAGAACTGCGCTCTAGGAAATGAGTAGTATCTTCTTGTTTTAAGCTTGCAATTGGAATCAGTAAAAAGACGTATAATGGAATAAAAATAGAGTACAGCCCATACCAATCGATATAAACGAGATAATATTGGTAGGGAATTACGAAGTAAAATGCAATGAGTAATGGAAAATAATCACCTCGTCTTGTCGGTAAAAGGCTGATAAATTCACGTAATGCAAAAAGAGAAATGAATCCAAATAGAATAATAAAAGCAGTATTGCCGAGTGCAATGGCAGACCCAATGACGATGAGCATGACCCACCACGCATTAATACGTGCATTTAAGTTTTCAATAACAGCAGAAGGTTGTTCACCCGATCTTTTTTTTAGAATAAGTCCAACAGATGAGGCAAAAATAAGAATAGTTGTAAATATTGCGAATAGTAAATAGGTTTTATCTAGATTATTTAAGATCATTGATATTCAACCTCTTTTAATTTTAATAATTCTTGTTGTGCATAGTCTAAAAAATCTTTTTTATCCATTTCCATGTGCTGTTCTAATGGCGACCCAAAAATGATGGTTGAAAGTAAAGGCAGGGGAACAAGTGCACCTTTAGGCATGACACGTTTTAAATTTGAAATCCAAACAGGAATAATATCAATGTCAGGGAACTCACGATGTAAATTGTATAAACCACTTTTAAAAGGGAGAAGTTCGACATCATCTTCTAAATTTCGTGTACCTTCAGGGAAAAAGATAATCGAATAACCTTGTTTTAATACATCTTTAATGGGTTGTAAGGGATCTTCATCATTTTCACGATTACGTTTTATTGTAACTCCATTGAATGTATCTTGAATTAAAAATCGACGGAATCCATCTTTTGTCCAATAATCAGAAGCTGCAACAGGACGTGTACGTCTGCGCATATCTTTGGGGAGTGATGACCAAAGTAGAATAAAATCGATATGACTATTGTGATTGGCAAAATAAATACGTTGTTTTAATTCGGGTTCACAACCGACCCATAAACTGCGAGCACCTGTAAGTAAACGTGCACCACGTCGAGTTAAGAAAGCAATAAAACGTGCAACAGAATGGCTCGCAATGTTGGATTGTGGTAGGTCTGAATCTTTAATTTGTTGCTGATTTAACGTGTTTTTAGTCATGATCAGAACCGAAATTTATATATAAAAATTATTTGAAATTTACTTATTAAAGCAAAAAATCGCATGGTAGGTAAAGTGAATTGTAGTTTAAATCATGGATTTAAAATTAAAAACTAAATAAATTGAGTTAAGATGTTTTTGAGTCACAATCATTTGAAAAAGTAATTTAGGCTTAACAGAGCGAGTTTTGCGACTTATAATAGTCATCTATTTTTACTGCGGTAATATTGATGACACCTGCATGCAAAACATTGAAATCAAAAAAGATTGATTTTTCTATTCATGAATATGAGCATGATGTAAATGCAAAGAGTTTTGGCTTAGAAGCAGCTGAAAAATTAGGCTTAGAGGTTGAAGAAGTCTTTAAAACTTTAATGGTCACGGACGATAAAAATTATTTTGTGGCTATTTTACCGGTGAATCATCAGTTGAGTTTAAAGAAAGTCGCAGGGGCTTTTGGCTGTAAAAAACTGCATATGGCAGATCCAAAAGTTGCTGAGCGTTTAACAGGGTATTTGGTCGGTGGAATTAGTCCAATTGGTCAGAAAAAACGTTTAACAACAGTGATTGATGCCTCTGCAAAAGCATTAAATAAAATGTATGTGAGTGGAGGGAAACGGGGTTTAGATGTTGGGTTAAAACCACAAGATTTATCTGAAGTATTATCTGCTGAGTTCGTTGATATTTTGGATGAATAACCTGTATTTTTACTCGTTAAATTTAGTTGAAAAAATAATGTTACTCAAAAAAGCGTTTATCATAAAAAAACCACCTAGATGGTGGTTTTGTCGCTAAATTAAATATCTATAACTACAGATTGAACATAAGAATTGAGCCAATAACTCTTTTTACCATCCTGATGTTGTTTTGTATAATGACAATCTCTAATTCTAGCATCCAAGGTTTCTAGTTCAATATTTAATAATTTTGCAAACTCAGCACGACCTATACGTCTTTTTATTTTGCTGTATGAAAGTTTTTTTAAAATTTACATTTCATTAAATATAGCCTGAAGTAAGTCGCGATCTTTTTATGTAAGCATATCCATCATGCTACTCCCTCAAACAGTTCATAAGTCATAGTAGTGTTGCATAGCTAAGTCACCATAATTAAGTGATGAGGCACATGGTACAGGAGAGAAACCTTTGGACTATCAAGATCGCTTGGGTGCTATTGCAAGCATGGAAGCTCAGTTAGCAAAGTCGATTACATCTTTAATTATCTATGGTGAACATGCCAAGAGTGACTATGAATTTTTACGAAATCATTTGGCTATAATTATGATGAATGAGGCATATCAAGATAAGAGGCGTGAGCCTAAGTATATCTCTATTTATCACTTGTTCTGATTGGTGGCAGGAATGGTAATTGATTTTGCAGTTAATCCAGATCTCGAAGGTAATTTTACTCCACAAAGGCGTTTCTATTATACAGGTATAAAATTATATCAAATGTCAGTAAATGCTTATCTTCAAATATGGAAGCAATATGAAAATTTGATGGTTATTGTTTTAGAGACATCCATTAAATGTGCTTCAGAAGCTGTAGAAAAATATCGTAAAGAAACCCACAAAGAAGTAAAAATTAAAGTTAGCAATATTCTGCTGATAGATAAATAGGTATATATATATTTGTATTGTTGACGCGAATCTCAACTTTTTAAATCATTGAAATATAAAGGACATAACCCAATTTAATTTTCGCCCAAGAAAACAAACTAAGTTATGTCCATTCACGAATTTATCATTTCTATTTACTTAATCATAGAGGAAATATATCTCCTCATTGTCACAAAACCCTTAAGAACTAGAGGTTTTCCACCCGCTTTAAGTGATATTGAAATTATCACCATGCAAATTGTGGGGGAGTTTCTTAGCCTAGATTCAGATAAAAATATTTGGATGTATTTCAAACATCATTGGATTGAGTGGTTTCCTCAGTTAGGTTTTTACCCTAATTTCTGCAAGCACTGTGCAAATTTATGGAATATTAATCAATAAATTACAGCAAAACTAAGTGCTCGTTTTGGTGCTGATAATATTCATTTTATTGACGGTTTTCCTATTCCTGTCTGTCGCTATGCTAGAGCAAAAAAGCATAGAAACTTTAAAGTATCAGCAGGCTTTAGTTATTGTGCGGCAAAACAAGAAAAATATTATGGGTTTAGAGGGCATGTCGTGATTAATTTATCAGGAATGATTACGGGCTATACTTTTGCTCTAGCAAATTGTGATGAAAGAGATGTTGCACCTGAAATTACACAAAACATTGATGGTTTATTGGGAGCGGATAAAGGGTATATAAGACCTGAATTAAAACAATATTTTAGGTGTCAGTATTTAGACTTACAAACACCTTATAGACGAAATATGGTTGATCTCAGACCGAAAGTATCAATGAAAATATTGATGAATGCTCGCAGGAAAATTGAAACTGTTATCGGCCAGTTGACCGATCGCTTCAATATTCAAAAAGTAAGAGCAAGAGATCTGTGGCATTTAACACATCGAATTGTTCGTAAGATTCTGTCACATACTATTTCAGTTATTCTGAATATGAAATTAGGGAACCCTCCTTTACAGCTTGAAACCCTAATTAAAAGTTGAGATTGACGTATTGTTGATGATCTGAATGTCAGATTGTTGAGAAGGATGGTTTCCAATTCAAAGTAGATCCAGAGAATGTTAAAAGCCCAGTTTACTGTAGACAGTCTGTAGTCTTAGATAGCTAAGTTTACAGATTTGGGTTTTTAAGTACAGTGACGTTTCATGATGCTACAAGCAATGCTGGGAATATTGTAAGGTAAAAAGCTAAAAGTTAGAGTTGTATATTGAAAGGCACTTAGACGTTTTTTATGACGGGGCTTTATTTAACGTACTTGTTACATACTTAAGAAGGTTGTAAAGGCAAACAACATGAATAAATGATGATTAAAGTGCTTCAGTAGCAGTTAGAAGACACTTACAAATTTATAAAATTCTATGTGTTTAGTTTTATCAGGAAATAAGCTACATTTTTATATGTTTGTCGTATTTCATTTTTGACCAAATGTTAAATTATTCCTGAAAATTGGGCTGTTAAATGACTCAACCAAATGTATTTATGACATGCGTAAGCAATATCTCAACTATTATTCTACATCCGAAGAAGACATTAAAAAGGCAATAAAAGTAATTTCAACTAATTATTGAAATTACCTTTTTTATTTTAAATCTAAACTTATTTATAGAAGTAGTAAAATCCATAATGAATAATACATATAAAACTAACGAGCAAAGAAAAGACGCCTTAAAAATTGCTGCTGTTGATATATATCATCCTAAAACAGTTCGTGATAATGACTATTTTCTAAGACGATTTCAAAGCAATGATAAAGTTAAGGGAATCTTGGAAAAAGTAGGGCGTGACAAGAGATATGTTATTGTTGAAAATGAAGAAAATGCTTTAACTATGGCAATTAACGCTTCAAAAAAAGTATTAGAAAATCATAATATTATTGATGGCGATATTGATATTATTATTTTTGCATCAACGACATTAGAATACCTATCTCCCACTAATGCACTGTGGCTACATTCAGCTCTAAAATTAAAAAAAGAATGTGTTTGTTTTGATATAAATGCAAATTGTCTAGGTATGTTTTTAGCATTAGAACAAGCATCAGTTTTGTTGAAATCTAAAGAGTCGTACAAGCGAGCTTTAGTTATAGGTGCTGATCACCTAAGTAAGATAGGTAGTGAAGATGAGCCAATACCATCAATTATTGTTGGAGATGCGGCGGCTGCAATTATAATTGAAAAGGTTTGGGATGATTCAGAGTCTGGAATGATTGATCGTGCTTACCAGACAGATAGTAGCTTTGCACATACAATTGTTTTACCTCCAAAAGGTTTTTCTTATTCTGAGAGTGTAAATGAAAAAATTCATTGGGCTGCATTTAGTGGTATTGAAAGCGTTGATTTTGCAGCAGTTGCACTTGATGAATTGTTAGAAAAAAATAACTTAAAATTAGAAGATATCTCATGTTTTTTACTTTCACAATTTACGAAAATGAATATTGATATTCTTCAAGAAAAAAAGAATATTCCTTGGGAAAAAATTGAATATATTGGGGATGTATATGGATATACAGGAGCAAATAGCTTATTCATTGCGTATGCAAGTAGGCTTAAAAAAGGGTTGATAAAATCAGGTGATATTATTGTATTGTGGACTTTGGGAGCAGGATATCAGACTGGGTTGATGCTTTGGAGGTTATAGAATATTAGATAATAGTATTTTACTATAGCTATTTAAAAACAGAAATCCACCTTCGGGTGGTATTTTTTATGCTAAATAAATTACTGCACATAAAATACGCTCTCCTCTTAGGTGTTTAGCTTTTCCTTTTTTAATATAATACGAGTTATTATTAGTTAGCATAGCACTATTGATATTTAAGTAATTACTTATAATATATGGTTATCTGAATTATCTTCAAAAATAAATATAAATACCTATAATAAATATACAATTAAACAAGGAAGAATAAATCATGAAATCTATATTACTTCTAATAACTTTAATGGGTGTTGTGACATTATAGGTTGCAGTGCAAATCAATCCAGTCAGGGCACTGTATCCCTGTTCCACCCACTGTAGGGACTGTTCCATCCATTAATAGTACTGACATTATATCTCGTAAATTTACATTTAGTGAAGCTGATTTAAGACCCGTGATGAATATTCCTACTACTCACCCAACCATTGAATATCGTTTACAATCCAAACAATCCAAACAATCCAAACAATCCAAACAATCCAAACAATCCAAACAATCCAAACAATCCAAACAATCCAAACAATCCAAACAATCCAAACAATCCAAAATGGATGTTCATCTTAAAGTCGATTCTGTATCGAATGACAAATATGATGGGATTAAATATACCCTTAAATATCTGATTAAAAATATTGAAAAACCATAGTGGTGGCAAGGCTCGTTCGCTCGAGAGTGGCTTATGCACTGTTCGGGAATTAAAGGAGAGAACGTTGTTACTATGTCTCGAGTTCTGACCCTGCAAACGAATCTAGCTATGTTTAGTGTGAATGGGATGGTATTAAAGAGAATTTAGATAACTAAAGTATAGTGTTTGAGATGAAATATTATGTGGGTACATCATCAACCGATCAGAAAGTCGCTTTGCAAATATGGGAAAAGTTGATGGGTAGTCTAAAACGTCACGGGCAAAGTTAAAATAAAGATAGACTTTTATGAAAAATAGAAATCCCCAATGATTAAAACTCCTGACATTATCGGAACTAATGTGTGTTGAGATTATAGGGAATTTTCATTTGGTAAATTTTTAGAGTTTTATTTCATTTTTATTAGAAATTCTAAAATTAATATAATACAACGTATACATAATACTTAAAATGTTATTTATAAATAACGTATATAAAACCATGATGAGGTTCAATGAACCATCATGGTTCCTTTGTAATGCATGTCAGCTTATCAAGCCACTTTGAATACGCCTCAGTTTGCTGTGGAACGATGATAGGGTGATGCAGGAGCTTGTGAATCGTCGTGTTGTAGAGCGAAAGCTATTTGAGAAAGCCCTCTAGAGGGCTTTTTCGCATAACCGCCATTATGTAAAATAGGCGCTTGAATTTACTACTTTTAAATTTAGTCAATTTGAGGGAGTATTGCCGTGAGTATTGTAATAAAGCCCTTAAATAATATCAATTCTCAACTTTACATTTTAAAACGTGGTTCTCATTCACTGCTTCTAAGAGTTGCTTCCTTTTTTTAAATATATATTGAACACTACTCACCCCTAATTCTGTATCTGATATTGGAAAAATAGTATATTCAACAGCATCAGAGTTAAGATATTGTTTTTTATATTTTATATAAATATTTACTTTTTGGGCATTTCCATATTTTCTTGAATTGAGAACAGGACCCTCAAATTTTTCACCAAAACCTGTAATTACTTCAGCTTTATTCTTTTGATCATCCCATGAGATTAGTTGAGCATTAAATGGATTTTGATCAGCAGTAGTACACTTAGTGATCGCTGCATAACTTACGACAGGTAGAGTACTAACAATTAAGAAAACTTTTTTTAAAAGATGCATCATATAGCTTTAATGTGACATTAAATCATGATTATAAACAAGTTAACGATTATTATGTAGATGGCTGTTGGATTATATGGTTTTTATACAATGAAGTTATTTAAAAAATTCATACATATATCATATTTAGGATATGAGATTATATTTACCATCCTTTTTTAAGAAATTTAACTTAATGGTTTTTAATCAAAAATATTTTTTTCAAGTAAGCTTCATTACCATGGTTATGGGTTTTGGTATGAATTTATATGCAAGTGACGTCAGTCAAAATGAGGAGAAAATTGAAAAAATTGTTACCCAATCATTTAAGCCACTTATGGATGAGTACGGTGTAGCTGGTATGGCTGTAGGTGTAATTTATAATGGTAAAAATTATGAAAAATATTATGGTGTCCGATCTAAAGATACAAATGAAAGCGTAAATAGTCAGACAATTTTTGAGTTAGGTTCTTTAAGCAAGACTTTTACAGCTATTTCAGGTACATATGCTAAGAACCAAGGTAAAATATCGTTCGATGACCAGCCTGGTAAATACGTACCTGCTCTAAAAAATTCAGAAATTAATAAGGTGAATTTATTAGAATTATTAACCTTTACAAGTGGTAATTTACCATTACAATTTCCCGATAATATCAAAACTGATAAGCAAATATTAGAGTATTTCAAAAAATGGAAAGTTAAGAATCCTCCTGGCACTTATCGTGAATACTCAAACCCAAGTATAGGTCTATTTGGGTACTTAACTGCAAAATCGATGGATGTACCTTTCTCTTCATTATTAGAGGAAATTATTTTTCCTCAACTTAATTTGAAACATACATACGTTAATGTTCCAGAAGCGCAAAAAACGAACTATGCTTTGGGCTATGATGAAAATAATAAGCCAGTTCGAGTTAATCCTGGCCCATTGTCGGACGAGGCATATGGCGTTAAATCAACACTGCCAGATATGCTTAAGTTTGTAAATTCAAATCTTAATATAGATAAAAATAGTCCTGCTATGAAAAAATCTATACTAGATACACATAAAGGATATTTTAAAGTTGCTGATAGCGGAATGACACAAGCACTAGGATGGGAAATGTTTTCTTATCCTACTACTTCCGAAATTCTGCAGGCTAGTAATTCCAAACAAATCTTAATGGGCTCAAATCCTGTTGTAAAAGTGTTATCGCAACCAAAATCTAAAGTTTTTCATAAAACAGGATCTACTAATGGCTTTGGTGCGTATGTTTTATTTATTCCAGAAGAAGGCTTTGGATTGGTTATGTTAATGAATAAAAAGATACCAAATGTAGATCGTATTAAAGCAGCATATAATGTTTTTGAAACATTGAAAAATAATTAACTTTTCTAAAATTAACATAATACGTCTTATGCGAAATGCTTGAGGTTTACCCTTAAGCATCAATATCTTATATAAAACCATGATAGGGTTCAGCGTACTATCATGGTTTCTTTAATTTAAAACTTATATCTGTGAGCAGATGTATATATTGGTTCCCTATGAAAATAGATGTTTACCGTCAGTGGCTATGAATTATAAGATCAGGATCGTGATTGGCTTTGCACAAATATTGGCATGGAGTCTATATTCTATTTACCAGTAGTACTTACTTCATTCGTTTTAAGCCATTATTTTATTCGTTTTAAATTCTCATCAATAATAACTTCACCATTTTCTTTTACAAAAGGTTTTAACCCTAGTGTAGAAAGTAGGTCTAAAACTATTTCCGATGGACGACAAAGTTTTACTCCCAGTTCGGTTACAACAAATGGACGATTAATTAAGATTGGATATTCAAGCATGAAATTTACTAACTGATCATCACTCCAATCGGATTGCCCCAATTTTAAATTTTCATACGGCTCTACATTTTTACGTATAGCATCCCTGACTGATAAATTTGATTTTTCAATTAAATCAATTAATTCAGCCTTGCTTGGTGGATCTGTAAGGTATTCGATGACTTCAGGTTCTTGCCCTGTATTACGAATTAAAGCCAAGGTATTTCTAGAGGTTTCACAAGCAGGGTTGTGGTAAATTTTAATTTTTTGTGACATGAGAGTGATTCAATAGAAAGGAATATTGCGTGCTATTTTAAAACCATACTCATTATATTTCACTCAAATTTTAAATATCAAAAGTATTGAAAATATACTGAATTTAACTACGACTTTTTATTGGCAGATTCAACGAGTACACAATTTAAACCACCATTTATTGATTAGCCAAAAGCGGACAGGAGTCCGCTTTTGGCTTTTTACACTTGGGAAAGTTAGATTAGAAGAAGCCCATAGCCTTTGTTGAATAGCTGACCAATAAATTTTTAGTTTGTTGATAGTGATCAAGCATCATTTTGTGATTTTCACGACCAATTCCTGATTTTTTATAACCACCAAATGCTGCATGTGCAGGATATATATGATAACAGTTTGTCCATACACGACCAGCTTCAATCGCACGACCTGCACGGTATGAAGTATGTGCTGAACGTGACCATACACCTGCACCTAAGCCATACATGGTGTCATTGGCAATTTTGATTGCATCGTCATAATCTTTAAATGTAGTGACTGCCAATACAGGGCCGAAAATCTCCTCTTGGAAAATTTTCATGCTGTTATTTCCTTGGAAAATGGTTGGTTCAATATAAAAACCATTGCCAACTTCTTGACGATCATGACCACCTGTTAAGATTTGAGCACCTTCTTCACGACCTGTAGCAATACAACCTAAAATTTTATTTTGCTGTTCTAATGAAGCTTGAGCACCAATCATGGTATCGGTATCTAGTGGATGACCAGTCTTGATGCGTTTTACACGAGCTACAGCCATTTCAAGGAATTTATCAGCAATACTTTCTTGTACTAAAGCACGAGATGGGCACGTGCAGACTTCACCTTGATTGAGTGCAAACATAGCAAAACCTTCAAGGGCTTTATCTAAATAGTCATCATCTTGATCCATAACATCTTCAAAGAAAATATTAGGAGATTTGCCACCTAACTCAAGTGTCACAGGAATGATGTTTTCAGTTGCATATTGCATGATCTTTTGACCAACAGCGGTAGAACCCGTAAATGCAATTTTGGCAATACGTGGATTGGTCGCAAGAGGACGACCGACTTCAACACCGTAGCCATTGACAATATTGAGTACGCCGGGCGGTAAAATATCTTGAATGAGTTCAGCTAAGACTAAAATGCTTGAAGGCGTTTGTTCAGCAGGTTTTAAAACAATACAGTTACCTGCAGCAAGTGCAGGAGCAAGTTTCCATGCCGCCATTAAAATAGGGAAGTTCCATGGAATGATTTGTCCCACAACACCTAAAGGCTCATGGAAATGATAGGCAATAGTATCTTCATCAATTTCAGAAATACTTCCTTCTTGTGCACGTAAACAGCCAGCAAAATAACGGAAGTGATCAATACATAGCGGAATATCTGCTGCTAAGGTTTCACGAATAGGTTTGCCATTTTCCCAAGTTTCAGCAACGGCAAGAAGCTCTAAATTTGCTTCTAAACGATCTGCAATTTTAAGCAATATATTTGATCGAGTCGTTGGAGATGATTTACCCCAAGCCGCTTTGGCTTTGTGTGCTGCATCAAGAGCAAGTTCAATATCTTCAGCAGAAGAGCGTGGAACTTTCGTAAAAGCTTTACCATCTACAGGAGAAATATTATCAAAATATTCACCTTTAATTGGTGCAACCCATTTTCCATCAATAAAGTTTTCATATTGAGCTTTAAACTGAACTTTTGATTCGGGCTGGTTAGGATCGATGTAGCGCATAAGAATTTCCCTTTACTTATTTTAACTGTTTGGTGGTGCGACACAGTGGTGAACTATTGTCGTTGTGCATTGAGCATATAAAGCCGAAGGTAGGAGAAAGGTTGGCTGAAAAAGCAGACTGAAATGGTCTATATTCTAATTTTTGCTAGTGTTTTTTTATTGAGGTATATAATAGGCATTTTTCTATATTGAATAGGCTGTAAATAATCACTATATACAAATAGATTTGAAGCAGATACAAATACTAACGCTTTGGTCTTAGGTCTGTTGACTGAGTATAAGGAGAATGTGTTAGTGTTAAACTGAAAGCGATGAATCATGCCATATAGAACAGTGCCACATGTGACAAAAAGAAAAAAGACGGTGGATAAACATCAGCAGAATACATAGGAATGTAGCAAATGTTGAGTCAACAATCGTTATTACAGAAACGGGATCAGATTGAATTACTACGTCAACGTAGTAGTTTATCATTAAAGCATGCCGATCAACTTGGGCAAAGTATTGCCAGTTCTTGGCAACGTTCGCATTCAGCAGCGATCCCTAAAGATCGTGATGCTGCACCACTGATTCATTTGAAACAAGACAGGAAAAGCTTACTGGAAAGAGCACTTGAATTGTGTGGTGATGAACTTCAACACATTGCAGAGCAATCATCAATGGTCGCTGCGGTGGGTGATGTGGGCAGTACGATTGTATGGACAGCAGCGAGTGGACAAATGCGTCGTGCTGCAGAAAAAGTTCATTTTGTTGAAGGTGGACAATGGCGTGAAGAGTTGGTGGGAACTAATGCACTTGCATTATCGCTAAAAACGCAACAATCAAGTTGTGTATTTTCAAATGAACATTATATGAGTTCAATCCATGATTGGGTCTGTTATGCTGCACCCATTATCGACCCATTCTCCAAGCAAGTTTTGGGCGTGATTGATTTATCCACCACGTGGGATCATCACAATAGTTTAGGTGTGCTTGCCGCAGAGCGTTGTGCTGCGATTATTCAATCGGCATTGCAGGGTGATCAGCAACAACAATTGTTTATACGTGCTTTTTCAGTGCCGCAAGTGATGTTTAATGGCAAAATTATTGTTATGACACCACGACAAATTGAAATTTTGACCATTTTGGCACTTTGCCCGCAAGGAATGAATTTAGAAAGTTTGCATCAGGCTTTATATGGTGAGCGTAAAGTCAGTATGGGGACACTCAAAGCTGAAATGTCACAATTGCGTGAAATTTTAGGTGGCTTATTGGGTTCACGACCTTATCGCTTATTGGCTCATGTAGAAGCAGACTTTTTACAAATGGAAAATGCACTCGATTCAGGCTATACCGAATCTGCAATGAAGTTATGTCAGGGCGTATTTTTGTCGAAAACAGAAAGCCCATTTTTAACGGCTTGGCGAGATTGCTTAGAATCTAGACTCAGTGACGCAATTTTTAAAGCCAGTGAGCCTGATCACTTACTGAAACATTTAGCGCATTCGCCGGAAGCGATTGATGCTGTTGAGCGTTTAATTGAGCTTACACCTGTCGGACATCCTGCACATAAGCTTTTATTAAAATATAAAGATGAGCGTTAAGATGTCATCCTTACTTTTTCTAAACTACTTTGAGTGCAAGTCAGTTTAGAAAAAAGGGTACTTATTAAGATTGAGCATGAATGACTATTTAGAAGAATGCGTAGATTTCATCAAAAGCGTATAAGTAAAATCACGTATTGGTTTCTAACCAATGAAATAATTTCTCGTACACTTCTGCACGTACAGGTGGGGAAGAAAGTACTAAGTCATGTAAACCATTTTGTATTGTAATAACGGTAACGGGACCTTGTATCTTATTTGCATATTTCAAAATATCTTTGACGTCTAAAATTACATCTGAAGTTTGTGCATCAATATTGAACTTTTTCGGGTTCTTGGTTTGGTGTGAGCGCATCACTAATGTTGGTACAGATACTTTTACGCCTTGATGAATTTCTTTTTGCGCTTCAAAAATGGCATGTACAAAACTGATATAGACCAATGGATAGTTGGGCTTTTTCCATTCTAAATTGAAATCCCATTCACCTTCGAAATCTTTATGTATGCTGATGCCATAATATTTACTGAGTTCACTAGGAAAGCGTAAGTTTGGAAATCTTTTACCTAAAGCACTTAAACGAGGTAATGCCAATTTTTTCTTCCATAATGGCATATTGAAGTCATAAAAAGGGCTGTTACACCATAAAGCTTTAATTAAAGGATGATTTGGATGATGTGCTACATAAAGTGTTGAGGTTAAGCCACCTGTAGAATGTCCTGCAAGTAAGACATGATCGTGACCTTCATTACCAATAATCTCTAATGCCTCGGTCATTTCGGCATAATATTCTTGAATATTGCGAAGATTATAAAATTTTTGATGAGGTAAGTGTGAGCGTCCATATTTACGTAAATCGAGTGCGTAAAAGTCGTAACCCTGTTGATTGAATTTTTCAGCCATTTCGGTTTGAAAAAAATAATCGAGAAAACCATGAATATAAAGTACAGCTTTCTGCGTACTTTTTTCTGCTTTTTTACGGACTAAGGTTGCAACAACTTTACCTTCAAAATCGTCAGGGTAATGTAGGGTAAGTTGCTCATAGCCTGCGCCAAGAATATCGCTTTGATAGGTTTTGTTGTGCATCTTTTATACTCATCATTATTACAATGGTTGTGTGGATGATTCATTTGAGAATAAGGCATCCATGCGCTTATAACAGCTTATCGTGTGAGAGAGATGCTGTCTTTGTAATCTATCTCTTTGACTTTAACCTGATTATTATAAAGTTCAAGGACTATTTTCTGGAGTGATAGCATTTATTCGATATCGATTGTTGATAGATCATAAATAAAAAAAGCCTGCATCGAAGAGTAAATGCAGGCTTTTAATGTTTTAGAGTGCTTTTTATAAATATTGATGCACCAATTGTAGTGTTTGATCAAATAGGTATTGACCAAGTTCACGATCTTTGGCTTTACGAGATTTCAAAGCAGGTGTTTGTAGACTTGCATAATCGCCATTGCGCTGAGACCATTCTGTAGAAAATGCCATTTTTTTAATCAGCTCGGCAGGTTTCGATGTCGGAATTAAAAATAATTTCAAAGCATTGTATTGGTATTTTGGTAATTCTCGATAAATTTCTGAATCCACACCGCCTGGGTGTAGTGCATTGCTGGTCACTGAACTACCTTGTAATTGTTGTGCGAGGGTATTGCTAAATAGTAAGTTGGCAAGTTTACTATTGGCATAGCTTCGTACGCCATTGTATTTTTTGACCTGATCAGCCTTGAAATGATCGACATCAATCTGCCCAAGTAAATGCATCATAGACGCAAGATGAATAATTCGCCCTTGTTCTGCTTTTTTAATTAAAGGCAGAAGCTTCATGGTTAATAGAAAGGGACCGATATAGTTCACACCAATCTGTTTTTCAAAACCATCTGCTGTGCTTTCAAGCTGTGGGGTCATCATACCTGCATTGTTGACAAGGACATCAATTTTTTCGAATTGACTGATTAATGTATCTGCTGTTTGTGCAATTTGAGCTAAGTCATTTAAGTCGAGTGTAACAGTGTCAACTTTTCCCGTACCAATTGCATCCAATTGTTTTTTTGCTTGACTCGCTTTGTCTAGATTTCGACAAGCCAAGATAACGTGATGCCCATCTTTTACAAAAGTCTCGGCTGTTGCGAGTCCAATGCCTGTATTTGCACCTGTAATCAGAATTGTTTTCATAAGCTGTTCTTAAAATTGTGGGTGAGTGGATAGATCATAATTATACTTAAAATTTAAAACAATCGTTTTCACGTGAACTGAATTTTTAGGGTGTTGAAAACAAATAATTTAAAAAATAAGTGACTAGGAACGTGATAAGCGTCATAAAAATTTAAGCATTGATATATTAGACTTAATAATAAATTAGTTTAATTTAAATATTATTTGATTGATTTAATTTGGTCATGTTTATTGATTTTATATGTGATTTTTTTTATTAATTTTATATGAGATACTTTCTATAATATTGTACGGTCGGATTAACCAGTCCTATTTAAAATAATCATTTAGAATTTAAATAATGTTGGTTTGGTATTATAAAATATTAATGTTAACTAGTAAGTGCGTTTCTTATTTTTTGTACCTTGATTTAATATCCTTTGTTTTTTGGTTATGTAAATCTTAATGTTGATTGAGTTTTAATCTTTGTCAAAGCTGAATAATTTTTAATACTGGTGTGGATTTTGAACATAAATAAGTATCTGTTTCACGATACTCAATTTTGGATCGTTTGGTTGTTGCAACTAAAACCTATCAGTTACCTGATCGTAAATATGGTGGACAACTTGCATCTAGCGTACCGACAAGTCGTATTATGGAAACTGAAGCCAATTTAATCGGTCTAGATTTGATGGCACGTGCAGGTTATAAACCTCAAGCAACGATTAGCTTTTGGGATAAAACAGAAGCACGTATGAAAAAGCGTAATATCGAAACGTCAAAACGTTCTGATTTTTTATTGAGCCACCCCGATATTGCAGGTCGTAAAGAAACTTTACAAGCCAATATGACATCTGCTCAACAACAGTATTTACTTGCGACTCAACATCAAAAAACTGCTCATCAACATGTAGATGAAAATGTAACGACTACCGTTATGACATTTAATGAAAATGACATGACGGATGCTACTGGATATAGTGATGAAAGCTTTGTGGCATTAGTAAAATAAGTACGATCTGAAACCGTCTTGTTTGATGAGGTTTAAGCTTGAGTGATTAAAAAAGGAATAGTTAGAAACTATTCCTTTTTTTTATTATTTAAATATTATTTAAATTTTTTTAGCAGAGTGTCATTGAATTACATTGCTGCTTCAAAAATGGCAATCACTTGAGCATCAGTGGCTTTACGTGGGTTAGTCAACATACACGCATCTTTTTGTGCATTAGAAGTCATCACTGCATGATCTTCTGCTTTTACACCAAGTTCAGCTAACCCTGCTGGAATACCAATTGATGCTGATAATTCACGAATAGCATCAATTGCAGCAAAAGCAGCTTCAGTAACAGTTAAACCATGCGTATTTACACCCATGAGCTGTGCAATTTTGGCATAGCGGTCAGGGCAAGCAATAAGGTTAAATTCGCAAACATGCGGGAGCAAAATGGCATTACAAACACCGTGAGGTAGGTTATAAAAACCGCCTAACTGGTGTGCCATCGCATGAACATAACCCAATGATGCATTATTAAATGCCATACCTGCCAAATACTGTGCATAAGCCATCGCATCACGTGCTTCTAAGTTTTCACCATTAGCAACAGCAGGGCTGAGCCATTCGCTGATCATGGTAATAGCTTTCTCAGCACACGCATCGGTAATTGGATTTGCAGCAGTCGATACATACGCTTCAACTGCATGAGTTAATGCATCCATACCTGTCGCAGCCGTAAGTGCAGCAGGTTTTGCAATCATGAGTTTAGGGTCATCAATTGCAACAAGTGGTGTACAGCGCCAGTCGACAATCGCCATTTTGACATGCGTATCTGTATTGGTAATGATACAAAAACGAGTCATTTCCGAAGCTGTACCTGCGGTGGTATTGATTGCCACAAGTGGAGTCATAGGAACTTTACTTTGATCAATCCCTTCATAGTCACGAATATGACCGCCACCCGCAGTAACAAGTCCAATGCCTTTTGCACAGTCGTGTGATGAACCACCACCAAGTGAAACGATGAAATCACAACCATTATCGTTATATGCGGTCACGCCATTATGCACGTTAATGTCTGTTGGGTTTGGTTCTGCACCTGCGAAAATATGACTCGCCACACCTGCTTCTGTGAGATAACCCGCGATTAAATCGGCTACGCCAAATTTATATAAACCTGCATCGGTAACAATCAGTGCTTTTTTCGCACCTAAATTTTGTGCTTTAGCACCAACTTCTTTGGCACAACCTGGACCAAAAAGTGAAACACATGGGATGTAAAAGCCGTTTGTTTGATCTGCAATATTTTTAAAAGCCATGGTGCGATTCCTTCTACCATTGTTATTTCGTCCAACGGGTGATTTTCACCCTTAAACCGAGTATCAGGATTTAGACGGTAAATATGCACCTACTTAATACCTACCAATATTTTTATATTGATTTTGAGCTTTTTCACGATTTGAAATATAAATGATCAGCAGTTTTCGAGTCAGCACCGTATACTGTGCTGACTGTAAGTATGTTGGTTGGATTTATAAACTTTAAATTTATAATTTAATTGAATTTTTTATACGTACTATCTTACAGCAGATTATTTGAGAACGATTGATACTTTGAGCAGGAACATGCATGCAACCCAGCATTTATGAAAACATCTATCATCCACATCAGAAAACAGCACGTGCATTGTTGCAAGTGTCTGATGTGCTGAATCAGATTTATCTTGATCAATGGCGTTATCTCGAACATGTCACTGCACAAAATATGCTGGAAAAAGACACCAATTTACATACTTTATCGTTTGCAAATGGCTTGTTGAAATTGCATTTTTCGACTGAAGATGTCTTATTACGCATTGAATATGCTTATCCTGAATATAATTACGATAAATTGACACAATTTTTATTGATTGAAATGCCTTTTTTTACAGGTAATCAAGCGACACAACATCCAACAACGGTGCGTTCTCGAGTACAAGTTTTACGTCAAACTTTAATCGAGCAAGTTTTTGAGTGGATACATGGTGAAGATCGAATTGAGCAGTTTATTTACAATATTTCTGAGCAAGATGCGACTGCTATTGATGAACTGCTGATGGGTGAAAACTACTATCATGAGCCGCATTTGACTCGTTTTGCTCGTTCAGGGCTTCAGATTCCGCTTGAAGTTGAGTTGAATCTAAAACACCTTTGTTTAGTTAATTCAATACAGGGCGAATTTTTCATTCAGGTCAATGCTTTAGTACAACACTATGATCGAATGTGCTATGCCGCAAACCGTTTTATGCCTCATGCATTGTATCGGATTATGGAAACGACATTTAGCGAACAGTTCCATTTGACGAGCTTACTTGAACAGCAAAATGAATTGAAAATTTTAATTCCGCATGCGATTGAGCATCCAAATTTACTTGGTTTTGCCCGATTAATGCATCGTGGCTATTGGCAACAGCAAGATTTATTTGCAAGGAAATCTTTTTTACTTGATCAATCTCAATATTGGGATGATTTATTGATGCGACATTTCCCTGTGTTTAATTATTCACGAACAGTCAATTTATTGTTCAAACAAGATGCATTGGTGAATGATTGGCTAAGTCAACAGATTAATCATCCAAGCGTACGTATTGGTATGACTGCGCTTAGTTTGGTGGACTGTTCATCTATTCATCCTCAAGTCATGTTGTTAACTTTACGCTATTTTAAAGGGATTGCAGCACGTTTATTTTTACGTGAATGCCATGATTATGCGATCCGTCATGATTGGTTTAATCCTGCCAATAATTCAGTGAGTGTTATGGTTAAGCATGAAGATGGAGAAACAACCTATATTGCTCCGCCAGTAAAAGTGCCCATTACTCACTCAATGCTCTACATTGAAGAGTATTTGAAACTCTTATCTTATAAATCAATAGATAAACCGCAGGTGCTGAAGCAGGTTTATGTGCGCTTGAGTCGGGTCATGCAAGCCTATATGCGTTTTTTACAGCAGATTACCACACAAATTCCGCATGATTTAATTGCATATATTGATCCTGAAAGTCAGCAAAGACCTGAATTTTTTTATTTATTAAAAGAACACAAATTAAAAGTAGAAGATTTTAGAGCATTATTTCGACATCCAACTGTTCCTTTAGTCGGTAGCATCAGTGTATTTTCGAGTGATGTATCGGACTATTTACTAGAACATTTTCAGCAACGCCGTGAAATGAGTAAGAATGTCACATGGCAAGGCTTATTTACTCAGGCATGTCGATGGCATATGCATTTAAGACGACAGAAAACCTATGATCAACTACGTATGCGTATACAAGTTGAATCATGGGAGCCGATTAGCCCAATGACCACTATGTATTTTAATGGTTGGCGTTATAGTGAGTTAAATAGCATTGATGATTTAGTTGAAGAGTCGATCTATTTTAAGCATTGTTTAGCGATTAGTTATACTGAACGTATTGTCGATCATGAATATGTGGCTTTTCATATGCAACATTTACAAGAAACGCATTTGAACTTGACGCTCGGTTGTCATTATCAATATGGCCGATTGGTCTATGATCAAGTGCGTTTGCAAAACAATCTTATCCCTGATGCGACTATTATTGTTTCAGCACAATCCTTTGTCGATGAGTTTAATGACTATTTACGCCTAGAAAGCTATAATCCTGAAGCATTGAGCCTTGATCGGTTTAAATAAGCGATTCCTGTCTATATAGAACTATATAGAGATAGGTAAATCATCAGCTATTGAATATTCACCTTAACATTTCACTTAAAAGTCGTTAGGCTATAGGCGTTCAATTCCGTATAGGCACCATAGGTTGTTATGAAACAAGAAACTGCACTGAAACTCATGAAAGCAGGCGAGAGTGTCTTTTTGACAGGTTCCGCAGGTGCAGGAAAAACCTATACGCTAAATCAGTACATTAACTATTTGAAAGCACGCAAAGTTCCTGTTGCTATTACGGCATCGACAGGAATTGCTGCCACGCATATGAATGGCATGACCATTCATACATGGGCAGGCATTGGCATTAAAGATGTATTGTCTGAAGAAGATTTAAAGCGCATGAAAGAGCGCAAATATTTAAAAGAGCATTTAGAAAATGCCCAAGTGTTAATTATTGACGAAATTTCAATGTTGCATGCCAAACAATTGAATTTGGTGAATCAAGTTTTAAAATATTTTAAAGAAAGTGATGAGGCATTTGGCGGTATTCAAGTCATTGCCGCAGGTGATTTTTTTCAGTTACCGCCTGTGGGACGTAATGATGAAAAAAACCGTGATAAATTCTGTTTTATGTCCAATGCTTGGGTCGAAGCCAAATTTCGTGTGTGCTATTTGACTGAGCAACATCGTCAGGATGATTCAGCGTTAAATGATATTTTAAATGCCATTCGTGCCCAAGAAATTCGTCCTGAACATATTCGTGCATTACAACAAACCAAACAGCAAGATATTGGTGAGACCTTTACCCGTTTATATACTCATAATATGGATGTCGATAATATTAATTATCAACATTTAAATGAAATTAAAGGGGATGGTCACCAATTTGTTGCAGTGACGGGTGGCAATGACAAACTAATTGAAACCTTAAAATCTTCTGTACGTGCGCCTGAAGAATTGACTTTGAAACTGCATGCTAAAGTGATGTTTGTTAAGAATAACTTCGACATGGGCTATATCAATGGCAGCATGGGTGAAGTGATTGGTTTTGAAGAAGATGGCAATATTGGTGGCATGTTGCCTAAAGTTAAACTGACTGATGGCACAGTACTTGTCGTTGAGCCTGAAACATGGTCTGTCGACAACGAGGCTGGTAAAACCATTGCAAGTTTAGAGCAAGTGCCACTGCGTTTGGCTTGGGCAATTACCATTCATAAATCTCAAGGTATGACACTAGAGGCTGCGGAAATTAATCTCAGCCATACCTTTGAAAAAGGGCAAGGCTATGTTGCACTTTCCCGATTAAAATCGATTAATGGCTTACGTTTATTGGGTTTTAATGATCAGGCATTAGAGTTGGATAGTTTGGCAATTAAAGCGGATCGCCGTTTTCAAGAATTATCGACAGAGGCCGAAGTTCATTATGCCGATATTGATTTAACACAACAACATCATGCCTTTATTCGTCACTGTGGTGGGACACTCAATACCACTGAAATTGAGCGCAATGAGAAAAAAATAGCTAAATCGGGTGCTAAAGCCAATTATGCCAATGCCACACTTGATGAAACACGTGAACTTTTTGTTAATGGTTATGAAATTCAGGATATTGCGGTAGAGCGTAGCTTAACACCTGCAACGATTATTAATCATTTGGCAAAATTGCAACGAGAACAAGGTTTAGATATTTCCGTTGCCAATCCAGGTGAAGAAGTTGTTGAGCAAGTGCGTAAGATTTATAAAAAATTACTCAAACGTCAAGATGCTCAAAATTTCAGTGAAGATGGTAATATTAAATTGCGTCCCATTGTTGAAATGACGAGCCCGAAGATGGGATATGATCAAGTACGTTTAGCGCTTTTATTTATTGAATAAGCGTTATTGAATAGTTTTTACGTTGTATCGCGCAACTTTTTTGATTTTTCTGAAGTGTAAAATGTAGGTAAAGCTATGCCACAAATGTTCATTGATTATTCTGATAATATCAAGAATTTAGACAAAAAAAAGCTGATGCTTGGTTTAAATCATGCTTTATTTGATACAGGTTTGGTTGCTGAATCCAAAGATATTAAAACCCGCATTCATGCTGTTACTGACTATATGGTCGGTTTTGGTGAAGAAAATGATGATGATCAACAAGCCTTTATTTTTATACGATTACAAGGTTTAAGCGGTCGTACAGAAACGCAGAAAAACTTAATGACGGATAGCTTATCTAAATATTTACAGTCATTTCAAGATTATACTGCTTTAGGTTTGGAGATGCAGTTATGCGTTGAATTTGCTGAAATGCCAAGAGATATTTATCGTAAAGTTTTAATTCAAAAATAATTGTTGTGTAAGGTCGTTCAATGAACGACCTTTTTGAAGTTGGTTACATTAAAATTTTAAAACTTCAATATTGGCATAATTTGAAATTTTATCTACATTTAGACTATAAATTTCGTCCAGAAATGCCACATTAAAACGACCAACCGTTTGGTTCTTTTCAAAAGCCAATTTCCCTGCAATCGCAAAATGAATATGTGCTGAAATCGTGGCAATTGTTGGTGTTGTAACAGCGCAATATGCTGCAATGAGAGCACCTAGAGCACAACCTGTTGCCGTAATTTTAGGTTGAAGAAAACTGCCACCATTGACTTGAATCACGGCATTGAGTTCTTTTGATAAAATAAAATCTGACTCACCTGAAATTGCGACACATTCACAATTTTGAAGTAAGGGGAGAGCTTGCTTATAAACTTCATGACTTGCAACAGTACTATCTACGCCTTTAGATTGAACCTGATTACCCGCCAAAGCTGAAATTTCAGAAGCATTTCCACGTATAACCGTTGGTTTTAAGCTGACTAAAGTGTCTGCCATATCGCTACGCCATTTTAAAATTGCACCGTAGCCGACAGGATCAAGCACCCACGGAATAGATTTTTTAGAGACGGTTTCTGCTGAAATTTTCATGGCTTGCATTTGATCGGGTGTTGGTGTACCTAAATTAACACTGAGAGCCGAAGTAATATTAGCAAAGCTTTCAGCTTCAAAAGGATTATCAATCATTGCAGGTGATGCACCTGCTGCAAGTAAAACATTCGCTGCATAATTCGCCGCAACACTATTGGTAATACACTGAACAAGCGGTTGTTGTTTTTGTAAATTTTGCCAAGCTTCAATGACCATTTGAATGATCAATGTCGTACTTGGATGTTGTAAAGTTTGTTCAGTGATGGCAGTCATGTGTTGTTCAGAATCCTAAGTCAAAGATAAAACTGAAAAAAAGAGTAAGTATTTTATCGTGGTATTATTCAATTTTTTAAGGTTATTGCGTAAAATAATGATCTTGATGTTTGCAATGACGACAGGTCATGGTGATATAACTTTCAGCGTCATATTCAATATTTAATTCATTAGAACCACAATACATACAGCGTTTAACAGAATAAAAATTTAGTCGTGGTTCAATCCGTTTCCACATTTTCCAAACGGGTTGATAAAAAATATGTTCATCAAACTTTAGAAAACGAGTCAATAGAATATGACTCATTTTGCTGAGTGGAATGGTCATTGGGCGGGGTAAAGTTGGTGTTTCCCATTTTTCATTGACAGAGCGGTCACGGTATTGTTCCAATGTTTTTCTTAGAATATTGGTATTAATAAATTTATCATTACGTGCTTGCAGTGCTTTTTGTTTATATAAATACTCAAGTGCCGTTTGAATCATATAGAAAATTTGACCAGGTGCAAGCGTATCCATTAAGCGGTAGCAAAAAGTTTGAAACCGAGTATTCCCTGCAATTAAAATGCCCCATGTTTTGCAGTAATATTGCATGAATTGTACAATTTCTTGATATAAAACAGCATATAAAGTATTTTTGACTTCTTCCGCCGATTTAAACGGAACACCTAATGATAAATTTTCGTAGAACCAATATCTTAACTGTTGTGTAATACTAAATAGACTCGGTTCGGAATAACCATCTAAACGAATATTGATGTAATACTGTTGACAATCATCACTCAATTCTTTTGCAACAAGGACATTGTCTTTAATAAGTTGATTGAGCAATTGAGTTTGAAAATAAGCATTGGGCGTAATTGTTTGATATTTGAATTGATTGAGATCAATAAACTCAGCATAGCTCGATCCTTCACGAACATGTTCATCAAGTAAACTGAGTAAAAATAGCTTATGCATAAAATTCAGTTGATCTAAACTTTTTTCAATTACATCGGTTTTTTTTTGAAGTTTACGTTGTTCTTGTAATTTGGTTTGTGCCATTAATTTTTTACGTTGCGTCATACAGCGTTGACAATGACAATTTCGAGCATTATTTTGATAGTTTTGATGCTCACAATGACTACATTGGTGATAATAAAGCTCTTGATCAAACTCTTCAGCTTCAATAAAAAACATTGATGCCTGACATAATGGACAGAATGTACTTTCATCAAGTTTTTTTTGTAAAATTTGAAGCGCCATGCAGAGTGTAAGTCCAAGATGATTGTGAAAACATTATACACTTTGAAGGATAAATAGGGATGTTCAATCTTTTATGTTTGTATTTGAATTATTTTTAGAAAATATTATGCAATTAAAATTGAATGTCTTTTTACAATATTTTAAATATGTTTATATGATTTAAGAATAATGTTTGATAGGTAATGTACAGACACAACGTTTAAGGTTGTGTTAGGTTTAATAAAGTATACTGTTAACCCTAAGAATCGGCAGTGGGAAATGATTAAAAAGGAATACTGTGCTGTCCATAATATTCCTAATGTATTTCTTTCTGAGTTTTTAAAAGCCGATCATCAAGTGGGGTTTAAAACAAATAAATACACAACGAGTGTGATTAAGGCTAAAAATGAAACTATAAGGTAGCTATTAACTGTATTGAAACTTTTGATAAATTTAAGAATGTCCATGAACTTAATTTTATAGATTGTAAGTAAACGTTAATTTTACCTGAAAACTTTTATTCTGAGTAGGGATTTGGTCTAGGTTGTTTAAAAAACCCAGAGATAGTCTCTGGGTTTTTAGTTTTAGTTGGTCTTTAATCTGACTGAGTTGGCGATATTGATTATATAGTCAACATGCTATTGAGTGTTTCAGAAACATTTTTAGATTTTACCAATGGTTTTAATGCCTCAAGTTGTGCTTGTACTTCACTACGCTGTGGTTCTGCTAGCGTATACCAACGTGATAAAACCTGTAATAGCCGAGAACCAATAATTGGGTTTTTCTCATCTAAATACTTCGCTAAATCAATAAAGTGCTGGACACCAAAACTCCATGTGTTGACAGGATTAGCATTTAAACCGCCTGAAACTGAACGAATACGGTTGGGTACAGCTAAATCATAATCAGGATGTGAGGTTAGGTATGCAATTGTATCGGCATCTGCTTTAGGATGTGCTGCTTGAATCATAAACCACTGATCCATTGACAATGCTTCATCTTTAAAACGTAAATAAAAGTCAATAAGTGCTGACTCTGCTTGTGGTGCATCATTCCACACTAAAACTTTGAGTGCACCCAAACGTAAAGACATATTCTTTGTTGTTCGATATTGTGCTTCTGCTAAAGTAAAGACTTCATCATCCCCCTGACGTGCCATCATACTTAATGCAATATTTTTAACTGCACGCACACCCATTGCTTGACTGAAATCTTCAGGTTCATCTAAAACTTGGTATACATTTTTCCAAAAACCTTTAAATATTGTTGCAACAGCATTTAAAAGTGCTTCACGTTTTTCTTTAATTACCAATGGATTGTAATTTTGATCAATACGGCTTGCCAAATAACCTTCTGTTGGCACATCAAATAAGCGTGACACCAATAATGGGTCTGTGCTGATTAATTTGCCAAGGAAGTCGGGCGCACTGATCGCATCAAGATAAACTTGTGCATTGTGATCTTTAAGTAGAATGTTTTCCAATAAGGTCTGTGATGCTTGCCATTGGTTAAAACCATTAGTTTCGTAACGTAATAAGAATGCAAGCTGTTCATCTGAATAATTAAATTCTAAATTTACAGGTGCTGAGAAGTTACGTAACAATGACACCACAGGTTGAGTAGCTACATTTGTGAACGTAATACTTGCTGTATCCGTATCAAATAGATACATACCATCTTTGATGTTATTTTCAAACAAGGCATCAGAGCTAAGTACAAGTTGTTCGCCTGTTGCTGCATCAAAAAGTGCTAAAGCCACAGGAATTGGTACGGCTTTTAAATTTGGATATTTCGGATGTGCTTTTAGGCTTTGTTTAAAGCTTAATGTATAGGTTTGTGCGGTTGCATCATATTGATCTTGCACTTCTAACTTTGGTGTACCAGGTTGATTGTACCATGTTAAAAATGCAGATAAATCAACACCTGAACCTGCAGTCAATGCTGCAATCCAATCTTCAACTGTTACAGCTTGACCATCATGGCGTTTGAAGTATTCATCTGTTCCTGCACGGAATTTTTCTTTACCGAGTAATGTTGCCATCATACGGTTAATTTCAGCACCTTTTTCATAAACCGTTGCAGTATAGAAATTATTGATTTCAACAAAATGATCAGGACGTGGCGGATGTGAAAGTGGACCTGAATCTTCAGGGAATTGATGGGCTTTAAGTACAGCAACATCATCGATACGTTGAACCGCAGCCGATTGTAAATCTTCCGAGAAGGATTGATCACGGAAAACCGTTAAGCCTTCTTTTAAGCAGAGTTGGAACCAATCACGGCAGGTAATACGGTTTCCTGTCCAGTTATGGAAATATTCATGGGCGATGACAGATTGCACACGCATAATTGATGCATCGGTGGTAAATTCTTCATCTGCAAGTACGCATGAGGTATTAAAGATATTTAAACCTTTATTTTCCATTGCACCCATATTGAATGCGCTGGTTGCTACAATCATATAGTTGTCTAAATCGTATGGGCGACCATAATGCTCTTCATCCCAACGCATAGAATGTTTCAGTGCTTCCATCGCAATGTGACATTTTGGAATGTCTTTTTCTTCGGCATAAATTTCAAGTGCAACGTCACGACCTTCTGAAGTCGTATAGCGATCTTTCAGTACTGCCAAATCGCCAATCACACAGGCAAATAAATAGGCTGGTTTTTTAGTTGGATCTTTCCAAATGGTATAATGACGGTTTTCACCAGTTTCACCTGCTTCAATCAAGTTGCCATTGGCAAGTAAAACAGGGAATTTTTTGTCTGCTTCAACACGTGTGGTAAAAACCGATAAAACATCAGGACGATCAGGGTAAAAAGTAATTTTACGGAAACCTTCAGGTTCATTTTGCGTGACAAATAAATCGCCAGCGGCTTGATATAAACCTTCAAGCTGAGTATTTGATTCAGGATGAATAATAACTGTAATTTCAATAAGCGCATCAGCAGGGGCATTTTGAATGATCAATTGCTCAGTATTGAGTTGATATTCATTTTCAGACAGTAATTGACCATTAACAGCAATAGATTTGAGTTCAAGATCACGACCCAATAGCACCAAGTCACCTTCAGCCTGACGCTGCATTACCAATTTACTGTCGACTTGTGTATGGTCTGCATAGACTTGGATATTTAGGTCAATAGAATCAACCATAAAAGCAGGTTTTTGATAATCTTTTAAATAAATGGTTTGATCTGCTTCAACCAATGGGTTTGCTGCAATATTCATATAATGCCTTCATCCTTATCTATATTTGTCGTCATCAATGTGGTGTGTGAAGTATCGTTAAATTTGATGATACTCCAGGATTGGGTGACTGTCTTGAATATTTGAGTTGCCTTATGTATGGGTGTGGTGGACTGATTTTTCAATCTATTTTCAGCTTTTAAAGGCATCTTTATTGCCTTTGAGTGATAAATAGACGTTGAGATGTATTAAATAATTGGTTGAAATTGCAAAATGAGATCAATTTAGATAACATACCTATCGATCGGTATCTTTTATAGGTTTATAATGAACAGTTTTCTTTTTGCTTATTCATTGCTTGGCTTGGCGATTATTTCAGAAGTGACAGGCTCTACGTTTTTGGTGAAATCGGAGGGATTTACCAAATTATGGCCATCCCTTGCCGTTGTCGTATTATTTAGCATCGCATTTTACTTGCTATCACAAGTCATTAAAGTAATTCCGTTGGGTATTGCTTATGCAATTTGGGCAGGTGTGGGGATTGTCCTCACTGCAATGATTGGATTTTTTGTCTTTCAGCAGCGTTTAGATGCAGCAGCTATGATTGGCATCGGTCTAATTGTATCGGGTGTGGTGGTGATTAATTTATTTTCACATTCTGCTGGACATTAAGTTAATAATTTATCAAAAGTGAAACATAGAGATTGGAGCCGAGTATTTAATGGAATCTGTCATACAAAATGCATATCAGCGCAAGAAACAACCAAATTTGGTTCGGCAACGTATTTTGGATGGCGCAATGCAGCTTGCAGCAGAAAAAGGTGTAGCAAGTGTTTCAATTCAAGCCGTTGCGGCATTTGCAGGCGTGACCAAAGGGGGCGTGTTTCATCATTTTGCCAATAAGCAAATTTTAATTGAAACCATGTTACATGAGGTTTTACACAAATTTGATCAGGAAATTGACCGATTTATTGAACAAGATACGGTGCAATATGGCTGTTTTACACGTGCGTATATTGAAGTGACCTTAACCCATCAATCTTTTGGGGTAAGTTCATTATGGGCAACCTTATCAATGACTTTAGTTTCTGATCAGACTTTTAGTCTGCTTTGGAATAGGTGGTTAGCGGATCGTTTAAAGCAACATCAACACACTGATGCTGATTTGAATTTACGTATATTGCGTTATGCCGCAGATGGTGCATGGTTTATTGAACGCTTTGATCCCGGAAATGTGCAAGATTTGATGGTGCTTAAACAAGAATTAATTCAACGCTCTTATCCTACTATTACTTAAGATGAATACTTAGTGATTGTTATTCTCATAAAAACGCCTATTTCAATATTGAAATAGGCGAGGAAAATTTAATTTTTAAGCCTTAAATATCGATAAAATAACTGCTATTGCGGCTAACTTTGTAGCGTCATCAAACTTGCATTACCACCTGCAGCAGCGGTATTGATGCTGACGGCTCTTTCAATCACTAAACGGTCTAGGGGTATAGATTGCCCAATCTGTACATGGGTAATACCAATAATCGCTCCTTGACGTTGTGCAATGCTTTGTTGTAATCGCATCAATTTTTGTTCCGAACCTTGATACAGTACAGCATCAAAATGATCTGTTTCAATATTTTGAATGATTTGAATACTTTTACGTAATGTTTCAGGCATACTCGATAAATATTTTAAAATCACAACATCATCACGTAAGACAGCTGGTGTACTTCCAATTGCATAAACACTCGTAAGTTGCTGAATCAACGATTGTTCTTGCTCAGCCATACACAAAACGGTTTTACGTGGCACAATCGTATAATGATTACTTTCACCTGTTGGTCCAGGCAGGGTATATAGACCAATCAAATTTTCTTCGATACTTAAGTTCAGATCAATTTTAAATTGTTGCATTGCCCATGTTTTAAACGCTACAAATTGTGCTAATTTTGTTTTGGTTGTGAGTGATTTTATTGTACCAAAGAGTTGATTTTGTTTATAAGATTGGTGTTGCATGAGTTTATGCATATAAATTGGCCCACCTGCTTTCGGCCCTGTACCTGATAAACCTTCGCCACCAAAGGGTTGCACGCCAACCACTGCACCAACAATATTACGGTTAATGTAGAGATTACCCACTTCGGCATGTTGTATAACCGTATCAATGGTTTCATCAATACGGGTATGTAAGCCCATGGTCAGACCATAACCTTTATCATTGATATGTTGAAGTAATTTTTCAAGCTCACCATATTTATAGGTGATGACATGCAACACAGGACCAAATACTTCACGTTTAAGCTCATTTAAATTAGGTAGTTCAATGAGCGTTGGCAATACAAATGTACCTTGTGTCTTGTATGAATGATCATACTTATCTTGTGATGTTTTAAATTGTAATTGATGAACGGGATAACCTTTTTGACGCATTTGTTCAATATGATTTTCAATATTTTGCTGTGCATCAAGATCAATAACAGGACCGACATCGATATCTAATTGTTGAGGATTACCACAGTTGAGTTGTTGCATTGCACCTTTGAGCATTTTGATGAGGGTAGGCGCGTTGTCTTGTTGCACACATAAAACACGTAGGGCAGAACAGCGTTGACCTGCACTGTCGAATGCTGAATTGACTGCATCAAGCACCACTTGTTCAGTCAATGCTGATGAGTCAACAATCATCGCGTTTTGTCCACCTGTTTCAGCAACTAACGGAATAGGGCAACCTTGTGGACTTAAACGTTTAGCTAAAGTTCGTTGTAAAATTTTGGCAACTTCGGTTGAGCCTGTAAACATTACCGCATGAATACGATCATCTTGGCTTAGTTGTGAGCCGACAATTTCACCACGTCCTGGTAAAAGTTGTACGACAGATTTTGGAATGCCAGCTTGCCATAAAATTTTCACGGCTTCGGCTGCAATAAGAGGTGTTTGTTCGGCAGGTTTAGCAATCACACAATTTCCGGCTGCAAGTGCCGCAGCAATTTGCCCACTAAAAATTGCAAGTGGAAAATTCCATGGACTAATACACAATACCGTTCCTAAGGCATCTATTTTGCCTTGTATATTTTGTGATTGCGTTGCATAGTAACGTAGGAAGTCAACCGCTTCACGTACTTCAGCAATACCATTTGACCATGTTTTCCCACTTTCACGGCACAGTAATACCATCAGTTCTTGCATCCGACCTTCCATCAGATCGGCTGCTTTGAATAGACATTCCGCCCGTTGTTGTGAAGGGGTATTTTGCCAAAGTGCATTGCTTTGCGTGGCATTATTCAGTGCAAGATCGACCTGATCGCTTTCAGCTTCATAGACAAAACCGACAATATCTAGATGATGTGCAGGATTGATAACGGGCTGAGGCTGTAAATTGGATTGTTGAAGATCAAAATTTTCTAATAATGGGGAGCTTGACCATTGTTGATTCGAAAATTGCTCAGCATATTGATTTAACTGCTGTAATTCAGCATCGTTGTTTAAATCTAAACCAATTGAATTTTGACGAATGGGTTGTAATACATCATGAGGTAAAGGAATGGCAGGGTGCTTCGTTCCAACAATACCGATTTGTTGCGCCGTGTGCTGAATTTCATGAATTGGGTCTTCAATTAGTGCTTCAATTTGCACAGTTTGATCGGCAATACGGTTGACGAAAGAGGTATTTGCACCATTTTCGAGTAAACGACGAACCAAATAAGCGAGTAAGGTTTCATGATTACCAACAGGTGCATAAATACGACAAGGAACTCCTAATTTTTGATCAGTAATTGAACCAACCACTTGATCATATAAAGGTTCTCCCATGCCATGTAAGCATTGGAACTCATATTGTCCTGCATAATATTTTTCAGGTTGTGCAAGTTGATAAATGGTCGCTAAGGTCTGGGCATTGTGCGTAGCAAATTGTGGATAAATCAAGTCAGGCGCAGCTAACAGTTTTTTGGCACAAGCAATATAAGACAAATCTGTATGCACTTTTCGGGTAAAAACAGGATAGTCTGACATGCCATCAATTTGAGCTTTCTTAATTTCGCTGTCCCAATAGGCACCTTTGACAAGACGAATCATCAAGCGTTTTTGGCTACGTTTTGCAAGGTCAATAATATAATCAACCACATAGAAACAACGTTTTTGGTATGCTTGTATGACAAAACCAATGCCTTTCCAGTTTTTCAAAGCGGGCTCAAAACATAAACGCTCAAGAAGCTCTAAAGAAAGTTCAAGGCGTTCCGATTCTTCTGCATCAATATTCAGCCCAATATCATAACTTTTTGCTAATAAAGCTAAATTGAGAATTTTAGGATAAAGCTCATCATGCACACGGGCGATTTGGCTACGCTGATAACGTGGATGCAATGCGGATAATTTGATAGAAATTCCTGGGCCACTATAAACATCTTTATCGGCAGAGGCTTTACCAATAGCATGAATGGCTTGGGTATAATCAGCCAAATAACGATCTGCATCATATTCGGTCAGTGCGGCTTCACCGAGCATATCGTATGAATAGCGGAAGCCTTTTTCTTCAAGCGGTTTCGCGTGATCAAGTGCTTCTTCAATGGTTTCACCAGTGACAAATTGCTCGCCCATCATCCGCATTGCTGCATCAACCGCTTTACGAATAATGCCACGCCCACTGCGTGCTAAAAGGGAAGTGAGCATGCCTGATAAACTTTGATGTTTTGGTGTTTCCATCAGTTTACCAGTGAGCATTAAGCCCCATGCAGCAGCATTGACAAACATCAAGTTACTTTGCCCCAAATGATCTTTCCAATTGCCTTGATTAATCTTGTCTTTGATCAGTAGGTCACGTGTGGCATTGTCTGGAATACGCAGTAAGGCTTCGGCCAAACACATCAAAGCAATGCCTTCTTGTGATGACAGGGAAAATTCTTGTAATAAGCCTTGTACGATGCCTGCTTTGCCCGATGAGCTTTTACGCTCGCGTAAGCTATGTGCCAAATTGAATGCAAGATCATGAATATGTTGATTAAGGTCATCATCAATTTGAGTATGCTCAAGTAGATTTTCGATGCATTCAGGTTCAGCACGGCGCCATGCCGTATTGATAGCATGTTGAAACTCAGTATGAGGATGAAATGGGGTAATACTTTCAAAAGCAGGTGTATTAAGTGCTTCTGTGCTTGCAGATGAAATCGTATTCATGGTCAACATCCTGTGACTGAACAATATATTTTTGTTGAGTTGGCTACCTTATTTAATTTATCATCACAGAAATAAAGCCGAATAACTCACTATAATTTGATTAATATTTAGAGAATAATTCAAATGACAGCCTCAATTTATACTCTAGACCGCATAGATCTCAAAATCCTCGATATTCTGCAAGATGATGGAAAAATATCTAATATTAAATTGGCAGAAGCAGTTAATTTATCCGCCACCGCCGTACTTGCTCGGGTACAAAAGTTAATGGCAGATGGCTTTATTTTGGGTTATGAAGCCAAGCTTAATCCTGATTTACTTGGTGCGAGTTTTGTCGTATTTGTCGAAATTTTACTGGATAAAACTACACCCAACGCACTCGATGAATTTTCCGAAGCGGTGGTATTGCATCCTGAAATTATTGCTTGTCATATGATTAGTGGTGGTTTTGATTTTTTAGTGAAAATTCGCTGTAAAGATATGAGCGAGTTTCGACACATTTCAGGACAAGTGCTGTGGCAGTTACCAAGCGTTAAGGAGACACGGAGTTATCCAGTGATGGAAGTCATCAAAGATAGTCAGCATATTCATTTAAAAAGTACGCTGAAAATTGCATCAAAAAAGTAGATTTAAAAACAACAAAAAAGGGCATGAAGCCCTTTTTTTAAAACATGTTTAAACGATTTTAGTTTTTCATGTCTTGCATTTCACGATTGTAGATATTTTCAGCACTTTCAAAACGTTCAATCACATCTTGAGTCGGTTCTTTATCCATTAAACTCACCACAATGATGCTGATGAAAGATAAAATGAAGCCAGGTACAATCTCATATAGACCCAAATCGCCCATATAATTTTTCCATGCAATTACGGTAACTGCACCCACAATCATACCAACTAAAGCACCATTGAGCGTCATGCGTTTCCACATGAGAGACAAAATGACCAACGGACCAAATGCAGCACCAAAACCTGCCCATGCATAAGCGACAAGACCGAGTACTTTACTTGCAGGATTCATGGCAATTACAATGGCAAGAACTGAAATGGCTAAAACCATTAAACGACCAACCCAGACCAATTCATTTTGTGAAGCATTTTTACGTAAAAATGCTTTATATAGATCTTCAGTTAATGTGGTTGAACACACCAATAATTGTGCGCTGAGGGTACTCATTACAGCGGCTAAAATAGCTGCCAAAATAACGCCTGCAATCCAAGGATTAAATAGAAGTTTGGTTACTTCCATAAACACAGTTTCAGGGTTGGCTTTGACAACAGCAGCAAGTTCAGGGTGTACGTGGAAATAAGCAATACCAACATAACCTACAGCAACTGCACCCCCTAAACATAAAATCATCCAAGCCATACCAATTCTACGGGCAGCTGGAATAGAGCGTACTGAGTCAGCCGCCATGAAACGAATGAGAATATGTGGTTGACCAAAATAGCCTAAGCCCCATGCCATTGAGGAAATGATGGCGATGCCACTAATGCCAGTAAATAAATTACTTGCATGTGGTCGAGCAGTTTCAATTAATTGTGTCGCAGATGTTGTATCACCTAAGGCTAAATAGGTCATGATTGGTGCAAGGAGTAATGCAAAAATCATCAGGCCTGCTTGGAAAGTATCCGTCCAACTAATTGCTAAGAAACCACCAATACATACATAACTTATGGTCGCAAGTGCACTGAGCCAAAGTGCTGTGGTGTAACTGAGCCCAAAAATACTTTCAAATAAACGTGCACCTGCAACCATGCCTGAAGCACAGTAAATGGCAAAAAAGACTAAAATCACCATTGCAGAAATGATGCGTAAAATCTTTTTCTTGTCACCAAAACGGCTTGTGAAATAATCGGGTAGAGTCAATGCATTACCCTGAATTTCGGTATGTACACGTAAGCGTCCTGCTACCAAAAACCAGTTGATCCATGCGCCAATAATCAAACCAATGGCAATCCATGATTCAGACAAGCCTGAAAGATAAATTGCACCAGGTAGCCCCATGAGTAACCAACCACTCATGTCGGAAGCACCTGCCGATAATGCCGTGACAAAACTTCCGAGGCTACGTCCTCCCAAAATATAATCGGAGAAATCTGTCGTCTTTTTATATGCATACAGCCCAATGCATACCATGACGATAATATAAAAAACAAATGTTACGACTGTGGGGTTGAGATAATCCATAAAGTTTCCTTTTATCACAGAGGATAAATCCGTCCAGTATTGTTGTTATGTCCGGTCCTTGAATGAGCAGATTCAACCACGGATTTAAATTTACGCTCTGTTACAATAAGGTGTAATTTACTAGAATTTTGTGCAAACAAGTGTAATTTTGCTTACAAATATAAAAAATACTTTAAAATCAGTCGTATATTGTTAAATTTTGCTTTGTGATGATCTGTTTTGATTTGCTTGGAGGCTTTAAGTGTTGGTGTCTCGCAAAAAAAGTAAGTTATTCTGTAGAAAAAATAATCAGTTCTTTTATTAGGATGCTTCTGAAACATACCAATTTTTTACTCAAAGTATGAACTTTGTTTACTTTAGTTCGAATGATGGGCTTTAAATCAAAAGAGCTTTTAGGGAGATAATCTTCATAGAATTAAGGAAGAACCGAATTTTGAGATAAAAGTTGTAGTTAAAAGAAAGCCAACATGCATGTTGGCTTTCTTGTTTGTCAAGAACAAAGGTCTTAATGGTCATGATGTAAGTATTTAGGCTCTTTCGGTAGGCGCATACTACAAAATAAACAAATAATCAGCATGATTACGACATAAACGAAAAATGTATTTTCATGTCCAACATCTTTAAGTTTAAGTGCAACAGCAGGTGCAGACCCACCAAAAATTGCATTTCCAACAGCATAGGCAAAACCGACACCTAATGCACGAATATGAGAGGGGAACATTTCAGCTTTAACCAAACCACTAATTGATGTGTAAAAACTTAGGCATAGCATAAGAAAAATTAGTAGCAGTGTTACCATTATTGCTGAGTTGTGGAAGTAAGGCATTGCCAAAACCATTACAGGATAAATAAAGACAGCACAACAAATACTAAACAGCATCATTGATGTACGGCGCCCAATGCGATCTGCAAGCATGCCGAATAAGGGCTGTACACACATAAAGATAAAGAGAGCAAAGGTCATCATATAACCGACGGTTTTGTCAGTGAAACCAAGGCTAGTAATATATGTTTTTGAGTACACCGTAATAAGGTAAAAGCACAGTGAGCCTGCAGATGTGTAACCAACAACCAATAGAAAAGTACGCCAATTATTTTTGAATAACTCTCTTAAACTGCCTGAACCTTCTTTGCTAGCCTCATCTTTAGATAAGGTTTCTTTAAGATGACGACGTGCAAATAAAGATAAAATGGCGACAATACCACCAATCACAAAAGGAATGCGCCAACCGCCATCCATGAGTTGTTCTTTACTCATCAGTGCAAGCAATAGAACACCAAGCGCACTTGCTAAAAGTTGACCACCTGCAAGTGTGACATATTGAAAAGATGAATAAAAACCACGCTGACCTTTTAGTGCGATTTCACTCATATAAGTTGCAACGGTACCGTATTCGCCACCGACTGAAAGACCTTGTAAGAGTCGAACTGCCAAAAGGCAAAATGGAGCTGCCATGCCAACTTGATCATAAGTGGGTAAGGCTGCAAATAAAAATGAGCTGAATGCCATAAGAGAAATTGAGATCACCATGGAGTTTTTGCGCCCATAAGTATCACCAATCCATCCAAAGAGCCAACTTCCAATAGGACGCATAAAAAAGCTTGCGGCAAATACACCCCATACGTAAATGGCTTTGGTTGAGTCTGACATATCAGGGGCGGTAAGTGCATGGGTAAAATAGATAGCAAAGGCGGCATAAATATAAAAATCAAACCATTCGACTAAATTTCCCGAAGCAGCACCGACAATAGACATAATACGGTTGCGCTTTTCATGTGGATGATATTGAGGGGTTTCAATTTGTTGGCTCATAGATAGTCCTGATCTACTGTTTTTATAATCAATAGATTCAGTCTATGTGTAGAATATTTTTGAAGTTTAAAATGTATAAAAAAACTACAAAACAACGGTCTAAAATTATGAAAATCTGCTCATAATCAAATTGTATTTTGAAAATAAGTATGAGAAATTAAGAGAGATATAGGTCAATATTTATTTAAAAATTACAAATTTTCTCATAACTAGGATATTTTTTTAAATGCGTAGAGAGTGAAAAATCAGCTATTGCTAGGTATATAAACAATAGATAACTCGATAAATTTTTAGTTTCAATAAGTTCAAGTATTCTCTTTTAGAAACTGATGAATTTGCTGTGTAAATTTGACAGGCTCGGTGATGAGGGGCGTATGCCCTGAGCGTTTAAAAATGATATTTTTCGCGTTCATAAGAGTATTTGAGACATGCAGTTGCCCTTCAATCGGATAGAGTGAAGATTTTTCACCGATGAAGAAAGTAGTTGGAGATTGAAGCTCTGAAATTGCATCACGATAATTTTCAGTATGATTTAAATAGTTGTCGATATACCACGTCATGTAATCTAAACGACGGATCGGTAAGAGATGTTTTTGTAATTGTGGGTGTTGTAGAGCCAATTTAAATAAAAAAGGACTGATTTTATTACTGTTTTGTAGTTGAATGAAATTAAGCCAAATTTGTACAAGCTCAGCTCTTGGTTTATTAGGTAAATCATCGATATAACGATATTGTTCATATTGATGTAAAAACTGTGATAGTTCTGCAAGTAAGCGTTTAAATTGATCATGTTTTTGCCCAAACAAGCCATAAGACCAATGTTCATCAGTGGTAATTTGCGGGGTTTGATCAATATGTAAATAGCCTTTTAACTGGTCTTTTAAATTGCCATATTGCATACCATGCATGGTCGTTGTCGCACCCATTGAGTAGGCAATCAGTAGGAAATCATTCAAGTTTAATTGCGTAATCAGTGATTCAATATCTCGCCAATGGTTTTGAATGGCATCTAAATTTTGTGGAATAGCACAATTTTTCGAACCGCCAAAACCACGCCAGTCTGGGATATAAAATTTGTATTTTTTAATGTTTGGCAATAAAAAAGGAAGCCATTGCCAACTGTGCATGCCTAAACCTGATAGCACAAGGACAGGTTCACCTTGGCCAATTTCACGGACAAAGAGATTTTCACCATCAGGCATTGTGTACATTGGCATGTATATTTCCTTTCTTTTTTGTTCTAGATGAGTTTTATAGCGTTTTTACAGGTCAATGTCAGTGACTGAATCTATATTTTGATTGAGATTATGACAGGGAACTTTGACATTTCGATGTTAGTTTTTCTTGAGCATAGTATTTAGTTTTGAGACTCGTTAAAATTTTTAAGTTGAGGAATAAGTTTTTCAAACCATTGGATCCAACCTATTTCAGAATCTATACCGAGTTGTAAAATCATTTTATGAATAAATAGCGTTCGATCTTGATCAGTATCTTTGGCAAAATCTCGGGCAAAAATCACTTGATACAGTGCGAGCTTTTCTTTGTGAATTTGTAAATGGCGTTCTAGTTCGGGCAGGATGGCATTACCCCCAAATTGTGCTTCAATACGTAGGCGAACCATAATTTCTTCACGTAACTGAGCAGGTTCAGCTTGTTTAAGCATCCAATCGGTAAGTTCCACACGACCGAGTTGTTCAACTTGATAGGTTTTTTTACGACCTGTATCCGATTCATCTTCGAGCGTGGAAATCCAACCTTTCTGCAACATGCCATTGAGTTCACGATAAATTTGCTGATGTGTTGCATTCCAAAAAAAGCCCATAGAGCGATCAAAACGACGAGCAAGCTCAATGCCTGTGCTTGGTTTTTCGACTAGACTTGTGAGTAAAACATGAGCTAAAGACATTTTTGTTACAAATCTCGAAAAAATAATTGCAAAGTTATTATGCAACATGTTGCATAAAAATCAATTCTCGCTTATAAATAAATCATAAATTAATGCAACAAGTTGCACTAAATATTCATCAGGATAATTTCGCCAGCCAAATTTATTAAAATCGGCAAGCCAAGGAGCATACATGTCTAACTATCCACATTTACTCGCACCCTTAGATTTGGGTTTTACCACATTAAAAAATCGTGTATTGATGGGATCGATGCATGTTGGTCTTGAAGAAGTAGATGGTGGTTACGAACGCATGGCTGCCTTTTATGCAGAGCGTGCTGCGGGAGGTGTAGGTTTAATCGTGACAGGTGGCATTTCACCGAATGATCATGGTGTAACATTCTTTGGCGGTTCTAAATTGGATCATTTAGAAGAAGCTGAGAAACATAAAGTGATTACTCAAGCCGTGCATGAAGCAGGCGGAAAAATTGCTTTACAGATTTTGCATACAGGGCGCTATTCTTATCAGTCTGAAAATGTTGCACCATCGGCGATACAAGCACCGATCAATCCAACAAAACCGCATGCTTTAACATCAGCAGAAGTAGAACAGACGATTGTAGACTTTGCTCACTGTGCAAAATTGTCGCAAATTGCTGGTTATGATGGCGTGGAAATTATGGGGTCGGAAGGCTACTTAATTAACGAATTTATTGCTGCACGTACCAACCATCGTGATGATGAATGGGGCGGTAGCTACGAAAACCGTATCCGTTTTCCAATTGAAATCGTAAAACGTACCCGCCAAGAAGTGGGCGAAAACTTCATTATTATCTATCGTTTATCAATGTTGGATTTGGTTGAAGGTGGTTCTACACTTGAAGAAGTAATTCAACTTGCGAAGGAAATTGAAAAAGCAGGCGCAACCATTATTAACACGGGTATTGGCTGGCATGAAGCACGTATTCCGACCATTGCAACAAAAGTACCACGTGCAGCATTTACATGGGTGACTAAGAAATTAAAAGGTATTGTGAATGTGCCTTTGATCACTTCAAACCGTATCAATACACCTGAAATGGCTGAACATGTATTGGCACAAGGTGATGCAGATATGATTTCAATGGCTCGTCCAATGCTGGCAGACTCACATTTTGTCATGAAAGCTGAACAAGGTCGTGCAGATGAAATTAATACCTGTATTGGTTGTAACCAAGCCTGCTTAGATCATATTTTCTCAATGAAAATAGCAACATGCTTAGTCAATCCACGAGCATGTTATGAAACTGAACTGATTTTCAAAGATTCGGCAAAAGTTAAAAATATTGCGGTGATTGGAGCAGGTCCTGCGGGATTAAGTTTTGCGACTTATGCTGCGGATCGTGGTCATAAAGTTACACTGTTTGAAGCATCCAATCAGATTGGCGGTCAATTTAATATTGCTAAAACCATTCCGGGCAAAGAAGAATTCTATGAAACTTTACGTTATTTCAAACGTAAAATTGAATTGCAGCCGAACATTAAGCTCGTACTGAATCATACCGCAACTTATGAAGAACTCAGCTCTGAAAACTTCGATGACATCGTAGTGGCAACAGGTGTAACACCACGCCATTTAGATATAGAAGGTATTGATCATCCTAAGGTATTGTCTTATATCGAGGTTTTACGTGATCGTAAGCCTGTTGGTAAAAAAGTGGCAATTATTGGTGCAGGCGGTATTGGTTTTGATACAGCGGAATACTTATCGCATGAAGGCGAAAGTGGCAGTCTAAACCCACAGAAGTTTTATGATGAATGGGGTATTGATACATCTTATGCGAATGTAGGTGGTTTGAAACAACCTGAAGTTGAACAATCGCCACGTGAAATTTATTTATTACAACGTAAAGCCAACTCAGTTGGTGCTGGTTTGGGTAAAACCACAGGCTGGATTCACCGTACAGGTTTGAAACATCGTCATGTCAATATGATTCCAGGCGCAAGTTACAACAAAATTGATGATCAAGGCTTACATATTACGGTTGGCGATAAAACCATGCTTTTAGAGGTCGATAATGTTGTGATTTGTGCAGGACAAGAACCTTTCACTGCAATGTTCAATCAGTTACAGGCTGATGGGAAGTCTGTACATTTGATTGGTGGTGCGAAAGAAGCAGGTGAGTTGGATGCCAAGCGTGCAATTCGTCAGGGCGCTGAATTGGCAATGGTGATTTAGTCGTTACTTTTTATATAGATGAAAGTTTTAATTTATTGAAATACATCTAACTTAATTCAAAGAAATCCCCCCAATCTCCCTTTTAAAGCGAGGAGTATTACGAATCTAATGATTTGTAACAACGTAGATTTTGCCCTCTTTAAAAAAAGGGGGGGAGATTATTTTTAAAAATTTTAAAAGGACATTAAGATGAGCTATATAAATACGAAACCTGCCATTCAAAAATGGCACGATATGATTGCAACACGAGATATGAGTATTCTGAGTGAATTACTTGCAGATGATGTGGTGTTCCGTTCACCTGTTGCATTTAAGCCTTATGAAGGTAAGCAAGTCGTTTTCTTTATTTTAAATAATGTTATTCAGGTCTTTGAAAACTTTACATATCACCGAGAGTTTTTCACCGAAGATGAACAAAGTGTAGTACTTGAATTCTCGGCTGTGGTTTCGGAAAAACAACTGAAAGGTATTGATATGATTCGCTTTAATGAGCAAGGTCAAATTGTTGAATTTGAAGTGATGATTCGTTCACTCAGTGGTTTACAAGCCCTTGCAGCTCAAATGGGTGAGCGTATTAAGTTGTTTCAACCAGCTTAGTATATAAATCGAATTAAAAATTGAAAATTATGCAGTTTCAGGATTCAGTGATGTTCGCATCACTGAATCTATTTTATTTTAAATATGTTAATGCTTAGGAAATTTGATGTCTATTTTGAAGAAAATCCGTTTGAAAAAACCCAATTTAAACAATGTTCGTCAGCTGACACAAAATGTACTTGATCAACTGACGGGTGCAGAACAGCCTAAAATGTATTTTAATCCAGAAGGTGAATTGACAGAAGTTTTACAAAAGTTGCCACAATTACAGCAAAAGTACCGTCCGACACCGTGGTTGAGTAATGCCCATGCACATTTATTATATTTTGATTTAATTCAGAAAAAAACGATTCAACTTCAATATGATCGAATGGATCAATTGACCATGCACGATGGTGGTGTAACTGCTATTTCATGGTATGGCTATGATTTACCTAAAGATACACCAACTATTGTAATCATGCATACCATCACAGGCTCACCGACCAGTATGCGTGAATTGGTTAAAGATTTAAATGAATATACGGGATGGCGTATTGCACTGTGCTTGCGCCGTGGCCATGCAAATTTACCCATGCCTGTACCAAAAATGTCGATTTTTGGCTCAACGGAAGATTTAAAAGAACAACTTGAATATATTCAAAAAAAATTCCCACAGTCTGATCTCTATGCTGTCGGTTCTTCTGCAGGGACAGGTTTATTGGTGCGTTATTTAGGTGAGCAGGGAGCAGATACTCCTTTTAAAGCTGCATTTGCGATGTGTCCAGGTTATGACACAGATATTGGCTTTGAAAATGTTCATCCTTTTTATAGCAAAGTTATGACTAAAAAATTATTCAAGGCTTTTATTCAGCCTTATACGCAAACTTGGCAACAAGTTAAATCTGTAAAAAATGTTTTAAAAACCAAAACACTGCAAGAGTTCCAGTATAAATATTATGAAATGGCGGGTTATGCCAATTATCAAAGCTATAATCAGGCCGTCAATCCTATTTATGTATTTGAAAATGTGACCATTCCATTGATGGTTCTCAATGCTGAAGATGATCCAGTCTGTTCAATTAAGAACTTTGAACCTTTTAAATCCGTGGTACAACAAATGCCAAATGTGGTTGTGGTCACCACGAAAAAGGGCAGTCATTGTGGTTTTTATGAAGGCTTACAGAGTAAATCGTGGGCATCTCGTTTAATTGCCGATTTTTTAAAACAATATTGCTAATTATAGATGTAAGTGCTTGTGAAATTATTAGCGTTTGGTTTCACAAGTTATTTTATATTTTTCAATCAATTGTTTTAAAATTTTTAAATCATCTTCGAAAATTACAGTATTGCCATACGCATAAATTTGATGGTCAATATTTTGAGTTTGATAGTGCTGAAAGCGTTGTAATTCGTTTAAATAGTCACAAGCTGTATAGTTGAGGCTCACTAGATTTTCAGAAGTAATAAAATTAAGTAATGATGATTTATATTTGCTAGATATGCTCATTTGAGCTTTAGATTTTGCTTCAAACACATCCTCATTTTTTTCGAAAGAATTTGCAAATGTAGGGTATGAAGTAAGTAAAAGCGTAAAATAAAATAAGATTTTATAAAAGTACTTCATTTAAATTATTGTTCTTAGTTGTAAAAGATAAAAATGTGAACTCAGTAAAATATCTGAGTTCACATTTTTCAGCATTAATTTTTCAAAGCAGGTGTTGCTGCTGCAATTGCTGCTGCAACTGCATCATCTTCAGACTGTGCAGTTGCAGTATTTGTTTTTACAGGTGCTTTTGGTTCATTCTGAACTTTTTGCTCGTTTGGCTGAGATTCAGCTTTTACAGATTCGGCTTTTGCAGGTTTTGTAGCAGGAGGTGGGGTCGTTGATTCTGTTGTGCGACGAATTTCTGTTGTTGTATGTGCAGTTTCAGTACGCTCAATTTCAACATGCGGTGCAGCAGGTACATCTGTTGTATTTGTTGTTTGAGTATTTACTTGCTCAGGATTTTGAGTTTCAGAACTTTCGAGGTTCTCAAACTGAGCAGGTTGTTCTGCGGCTGTTGCTGTTGAAGCGGTTGTTTGCTCAGTAGATTCGTTCTTCGGCTCTTCTTTTTTTACACAAGCCGTAATTAAAATTGCAGTGGCAATTGCCCCGCAAACTAAAAATTTCTTATTCATAATTGCTCGAAACAAAACATCATATTGGGTGAAGTAAGTATAACAGCAAAATCAAAGATAAAAATCATCTGTTGAAGTGTTAATTTTTTATTGGAAATGCTGATAGAATAGCCGATTGTGTATTGTTCTATGAATTGGTGTGAATTGACTTTGCTTTCTTGGTGCAAGGTAAAGTAAAATCGCACAACATTGTAGGCCAATTTAGGCTCCATTGTATGAGAAACTTAATGACCCATTTTATTTTCGTTACCGGTGGTGTTGTATCCTCACTGGGTAAAGGTATTTCAGCTGCTTCAGTTGCTGCACTTTTAGAAGCCCGTGGTTTAAAAGTCACCATGGTCAAAATGGATCCATACATTAATGTCGATCCTGGGACGATGAGCCCATTCCAGCACGGTGAAGTCTTTGTAACAGAAGATGGTGCTGAAACTGACCTTGACTTGGGTTATTACGAGCGTTTCTTACGCCGTGCTAAAATGACCAAGTTAAATAATTTTACTTCTGGTCGAGTATACCAAGACGTTCTAAATAACGAACGCCGTGGGGATTACTTAGGCGGAACAGTACAAGTTATTCCACATATTACGGATAATATTAAAGAACGTGTTCTTCGCGCAGGTGAAGGCTATGACGTTGCCATCGTAGAAATCGGTGGTACTGTCGGTGACATCGAATCTCTCCCATTCATGGAATCGGTACGTCAACTTATGGTTGAACTGGGTCATAAGCGTACAATGCTCATGCACTTGACGCTTTTACCATACATCAAATCTGCTGCAGAATTGAAAACAAAACCGACTCAGCATTCTGTAAAAGAATTACTGTCTATTGGTATTCAGCCAGATATTCTGATTTGTCGTACAGAATATGATGTTGATGCAGATACCATTCGTAAAATTGCATTGTTTACTAACGTAGAAGCACGTGCAGTTGTCGTATGTAAAGATGCACGTTCAATCTATCAAATTCCACGTACATTCTATGAACAGAATGTTGATGATTTGATTTGTGAGCGTTTTGGCTATAACGATCTTCCTGAAGCTGATTTAACAGATTGGGATAACGTTGTAGAAGCATTGCTTAACCCTGAATATACCGTTCGTGTTGCAATGGTCGGTAAATATGTTGAACTTCCAGATGCGTATAAGTCTGTAAATGAAGCGCTTTTACATGCAGGTATTCAAAACCGCGTTAAAGTTGAAATTGATTATGTCAATGCAGAAGAACTTGAAAGCTTAAATGAAGCTGAAGTGTTGAAAAATGCTGATGCAATTTTAGTTCCAGGTGGTTTCGGTGAACGTGGTACTGAAGGTAAAATGAAAGCCATTCAGTTCGCTCGTGAAAATGGTGTGCCATTTTTAGGTATTTGTTTGGGTATGCAATTGGCTGTGATTGAATATGCACGCCATGTTGTCGGTATTGCAGATGCGACATCTACAGAATTTAATCGTTCAACTAAATCGCCATTAATTGGTTTGATCACTGAATGGTTAGATGAACGTGGTGAAGTACAACAACGTAATGCTGATTCTAACCTTGGCGGTACAATGCGCCTAGGTGCTCAAAAATCTGAATTGGTTGCTGGAACAAAAACAGCTCAAGTGTACGGTTCTGAAGATATCATTGAACGTCACCGTCATCGTTATGAGATGAACAACCGTTATATTCCAGTGCTTGAAGAAAAAGGCATGAAAATTTCAGGTTATTCACCAATTCAACGCTTAGTGGAAACTGTTGAAATTCCTGCACATCCATGGTTTGTTGCTGTACAATTCCACCCAGAATTTACAAGTTCACCACGTGATGGTCATCCATTATTTGCTAGCTTTATTGATGCTGCTAAAAAACAGCACCAAAACAGTAAATAAGTGTGCAAGAACATAACTAGGAAGTTTAAATGTCACAATTAAAACCACAGGAAATTGTACGTTTAGGCGATATACAAATGGCAAATCATTTGCCATTTGTACTATTCGGCGGCATGAATGTACTTGAGTCAAAAGACTTAGCATTTGAAATTGCAGAATCGTATGTCGATATCTGTACGCGATTAGGTATCCCTTACGTTTTTAAAGCAAGTTTTGATAAGGCAAACCGTTCAAGCCTACATTCTTACCGTGGTCCAGGTTTAGAGAAAGGTTTGGAATGGCTTGCGGACATTAAAAAGCATTTTAATGTGCCGATTATTACAGATGTGCATGAACCTTATCAGGCGGCACCTGTGGCGGAAGTGGCAGACATTATTCAGCTTCCTGCTTTTTTAAGTCGTCAGACCGATTTGGTTGAAGCGATGGCGAAAACAGATGCCATTATTAACATCAAAAAAGCACAATTTCTTGCACCGCATGAAATGCGTCATATTTTGAATAAGTGTCTTGAAGCGGGTAATGATAAGTTGATTTTGTGTGAGCGTGGCTCAGCATTTGGCTACAACAATCTTGTAGTTGATATGCTTGGTTTTGATACCATGAAAGAAATGAATGTGCCAGTATTCTTTGATGTGACACATGCTTTGCAAACACCGGGTGGTCGTGAAGATTCTGCTGGTGGTCGTCGTGCGCAAATTACTACACTTGCTCGTGCAGGTATGGCTACAGGTATTGCAGGTTTATTTTTGGAAGGGCATCCTGATCCTGAAAAGGCGAAGTGTGATGGTCCATGCGCATTGCGTATGTCGCAGTTGGAACCATTCCTTGCACAATTGAAAGAATTAGATACCTTGGTAAAAGGCTTTAAAAAGCTCGATACCCACTAAATTATGTTTACTTTGATGCGTCATTTTTAGTGGCGCATCGTTTTATTAATCAACTGAGGAATTGTTCATGAGTCAAATCGTTGACATTCGTGCACGTGAAATTTTAGACTCTCGTGGTAACCCAACCATCGAAGCAGACGTAATCTTAGAATCTGGCGTTGTTGGCCGTGCATGTGCACCATCTGGTGCTTCAACTGGTTCTCGTGAAGCTTTGGAACTTCGTGACGGTGATAAATCACGTTACTTAGGTAAAGGCGTTAAAACAGCTGTAAACAATGTAAACACACTTATTCGTGATGCTTTAATTGGTAAATCAGTATTTGAGCAAAAAGACATCGACAATACGATGATCGCTCTTGATGGTACTGAAAATAAAGAAAAATTAGGTGCGAACGCAACTTTAGCGGTGTCTTTAGCTGCGGCACGTGCTGCTGCTGAGGAAAAGAAAACTCCACTTTTCCAATACATTGCAGACTTACGTGGTCAATCAATCTTGACTATGCCTGTACCAATGATGAACATCATCAACGGTGGTTCACATGCAGACAATAACGTAGATATTCAAGAGTTTATGATTGAGCCAGTAGGCTTTACATCATTCTCTGAAGCTTTGCGTGCAGGCGCAGAAATTTTCCATTCTTTAAAATCAGTATTAAACAAAAAAGGTTTAAATACTGCTGTTGGTGATGAAGGTGGTTTTGCACCAAACCTTCGTTCTAACGAAGAAGCAATTACGGTTATTCTTGAAGCTATTGGTCAAACAGGCTACAAAGCAGGTTCTGATATTATGCTTGCGCTTGACTGTGCATCTTCAGAATTCTACAAAAATGGTCAATATATTCTTGCAGGTGAAGGTAATAAAGCATTCACAAGCAATCAATTCTCTGACTATTTAGCAGGTCTTGTAAATCAATATCCAATTATTTCTATCGAAGATGGTTTGGATGAGTCGGATTGGGAAGGTTGGTCATACTTAACTTCAATTCTTGGCGACAAAATTCAGTTGGTTGGTGATGATTTATTTGTTACTAATCCTAAAATTCTACAACGTGGTATTAATGAGAAAGTAGGTAACTCTATTCTTATTAAATATAACCAAATTGGTACGTTGACTGAAACTTTAGATGCAATCTATCTTGCGAAGGCAAATGGTTACTCTACTGTTATTTCACACCGTTCAGGTGAAACAGAAGATTCTACGATTGCAGATCTTGCTGTTGGTACTGCTGCTGGTCAAATCAAGACAGGTTCATTGTGCCGTTCTGATCGTGTTGCAAAATATAACCAATTACTTCGTATTGAAGAATTAACAAATGCTGCTTACCGTGGCAAAGCGGAATTTAAAGGTTTAAATTAATTTTTATAAATTGATTTAGCTTTAAAAAACCACTCCCTTGTTTGAGGTGAGTGGTTTTTTATACTCACTATTACAGCGTGAGAGGATTGTTTAATGAAAATGTGTAATGTAATACTCACATTTTGTGAGTAATCTCATATGAACTTGGTTGTAGTGATGTGTATCGGAATTACATGAGACTTCCACAAAAGATTTAAGCCGATTAATTTTAAGTGAATTTCTATCGGTTTTCGGTCACTTGAGGAGTAATGATATTATTTATTCGTAAGACTTTAGAGGGCATTGAATAATACTGAATTTGAATTTTTGTGACTATTTTTTTGGAATATTTTATAGGATTGAAAATATTCAAATATCTATGCTTTAATATATTTACAGACAAACAAAGCATCGTATATAAATATCAAAAAAGTTTTGTTCAACTTTTGCAGTTTTACCACAGTAAAACGTTCTCCACACAAAATATTTAAGGTATATTAGTACCTTAATTTAATGCTGTTACATAAGACAAAAATTCATGTTAGAAGTCTTTAAAACTACTTCAAGTAAAGTCATTCTGATAGTTGCAGTTCTGATCACTATTGTACTTCAGTATCACTTTTGGTTAGGTGAGGGCGGTTATTTTCCTCATCAAGCTTTACTTCAGCAAGTGAAACAACAATCTGAGGTCAATGACGAACTCAAAGAGAGAAACAGAATTCTCGCTGCAGAAGTGTATGATTTAAAAAATGGTGCAGAAGCGATTGAAGAGCATGCTCGTTTGGATTTAGGTCTGATTAAGCCCCATGAAACATTTGTACAAATGAGTACCATTAGTACCCATTACAAACCTATTTATTCTGATAATACTGACGTAGATCTAAGAACCAATGAAGATGAGCTTCCACCTGAACAACCGTAAATTATGGGCGGTGATTCCTGCTGCGGGTTCAGGTAGCCGCTTTTCAAAAACAGAATTAAAACAATATCAAGTGATTGGGGGGAAGACAATCCTTGAGCATACGATTTCTCGTTTGGCACAATTGCCTTTAGCTGGTTATGTTTTGGCGATTGGTGCTGATGATCACTTTGCTGCAACACTTTCTTTTAATCAGCCTGAAAAGGCACATTTTTGTCAGGGTGGAAAAGAACGTGTTCATTCAGTCTTGAATGCTTTGCACTATTTAAAAGCTTTTGCTGCGCCGGATGATTTGATTTTTGTTCATGATGCTGCACGTCCTTGCGTCACATTGGAGTGTCTGGAAAATTTGGTTGAAACAGCATTAGTTGAAAACTGTAGCGCTATTTTAGCTATTCCTGTCCGAGATACATTAAAACGTGTACATTCATCATCACAACAAATTGAGCACACAGTCAATCGTGAACAGTTATGGCAAGCACAAACACCACAAATATCGACCTTTGCTACATTGACACAAGCCATTGAGCAAGCCATGTATGCTGACATTGTCATTACAGATGAAGCGAGTGCACTTGAATTTATGAGTGAAAAAGTGATAGTAGTTGCAGGTCGTTCCGACAATTTGAAAATAACCTATCCAGATGATTTAGAGTTAGCAAAACTCATTTTAGCGGTGCAACAAAAAGTTAAATAATTCACCATTAAACTATGTTTTCACTTCTGATTTAACTCTATAATTTCGCATTCGAATGACAAAGTAAAAGATGTATAAATGATACCTACTCAGCAGTATCGTTTTTTAAGACGATCTTTGCGTGATGGACGCAGTCTTAATGAACAAACCTCCCGATGGGATAAATTGCATCTCGATCCATGGTTGCTGTTGTTTTTGATTGTTAATGCGGCGCTTGGTTTGCTAATGGTTTATAGCGCATCCAATGAAGATATGTCGATGGTGATGCGCCAAGGCATTAGCTTTGCTGTGGGTTTTGCCCTGATGTTTGCTTGTGCACAAGTTCCGCCTAAGGTCTATCAGGCAGTGAGCCCTTGGTTTTATTTTATTGCTATTTTATTGCTCATTTTGGTTCTATTGGTCGGTGACGTCCGCTTGGGTGCAAAACGTTGGTTGACCATTCCAGGTATTGGCAGTATGCAACCGAGTGAGTTTATGAAGTTTGCCATGCCTTTGATGATGGCTTGGTATTTCTCTCGTCAACCGCTGCCGCCTAAATTTAAGCATATTGTTGTTGCATTGATTATCATGGTCGTACCATTTGTTTTGGCATTACTGCAACCTGACCTTGCGATTGGGATTATCATTGGCGGTATTTTTGCACTATTCCTCAGTGGAATGTCATGGAAACTGATTGGTGGAGCAATGGCTGCTTTAGCAGTATCATTTCCGATTATCTGGACATTTGTACTCCAAGCTTATCAAAAGAAACGTATTTTGACTTTATTCGATCCTGAATCAGATGCATTGGGTGCAGGTTGGAATATTATTCAGTCTAAAATTGCTATTGGCTCAGGTGGTATTTTTGGTAAAGGCTTTTTAGGGGGGACGCAGTCACAATTGGGCTATCTACCTGAACATCATACAGACTTTATTATGTCGACCTTTGCTGAAGAGTTTGGATTTATTGGGGTATTTTTCCTCTTTAGTTTATATGCAGCCATTATTTTTCGTTGCATGATGATTAGCTTGAACTGCTTTCATAATTATGGTCGACTTCTAGCAGGAACCATTGGTCTATCATTATTCTTCTTTGTTTTTGTCAATTCGGGAATGGTTGCAGGGATTCTACCTGTCACGGGTGACCCATTGCCACTGATGAGTTATGGTGGTACCGCTGTAATTGCATTGCTTGCAAGTTTCGGCATTGTAATGTCCATTCATACCCATAAATAAAATGAAATTTAAAATATTAAAAAGGGTAATTCTAAAAATGAATTACCCTTTTTTTATGCCGTTTAGATACATTATTTTTATAGAAAATCACAGCAGACTTTGAGTGTAGTTCAGATGTATCTCAGTTGTGATGCTTTGTACTTTGATGATTTAAGCTCTTGAAAAGTCATTTTTTTCATCATACATTAAATTAACTATAAATAAATTTATTAAAATTCATGCTATATATTTATATATTAAAAGCTCATTATCACGATAACAATTAGGTTGAATTATTATGCATATTGTCATTCTCGGAGCTGGTGTTATTGGTACAACCTCAGCTTATTATCTTAGACAAGCTGGACATGAGGTAACCGTCATTGACCGACAGCCTAATGTTGCACTCGAAACAAGTTTTGCTAATGCAGGGCAAATATCACCGGGTTATGCATCACCATGGGCAGCACCAGGTATTCCACTAAAAGCTTTTAAATGGATGTTTCAACCACATTCACCTTTAGCAATTAAACTCACGGGTGATATGTATCAATATCAGTGGATGATTCGTATGTTGGCGGAATGTAATAGCAATCGTTATCACATCAATAAAGAACGAATGGTGCGTTTGTCTGAATATAGCCGTGATTGTTTAGATGAGTTACGTGCAGAAACGGGTATTCATTTCGATGAACGTCAGTTGGGAACGCTGCAATTATTTCGTAAACAAGAGCAACTTGATGTTGCAGGTAAAGACACAGAAGTCTTAAAAGAAGAAGGTGTACCTTATGAGTTGTTGGATAAGCAAGGTGTGATTGGTGTGGAACCTGCACTTGCAGATGCGACAGTCGATTTTGTTGGGGGGCTTAGATTGCCTAATGATCAAACGGGAGATTGTCAAAAATTCACCACGGAACTTGCTGAATTGGCGATTAATCAAGGTGTAGACTTTTTATTTAACACGGTGATTGAAAGCATTGAAAAAGATGCCGATCAAATTTCTGCAATTGTGCTCCGTGATGGTTCGAAAATTAAAGGTGATGCTTATGTAATGGCATTGGGTAGTTATAGTCATGATATGTTGCAATATTTAGATATTGAAGCGCCAGTATATCCACTAAAAGGCTATTCAATTACCACCAAAATTATTGATCCTGCAATGTCGCCTGTATCTACGATTTTGGATGAGTCCTATAAAATTGCAGTGACCCGTTTTGATGATCGTATTCGTGTTGGAGGAATGGCAGAGTTAAATGGTTTTGATCGGTCTTTGAAATCGAGTCGTGAAAATACCTTGTTGATGGTGTTACAGCAATTATTTCCGAAAGCAAGCGATGTATCCGATGCACATTTTTGGACAGGCTTAAGACCTGCTACACCTGATGGTACGCCTATTGTTGGTAAGACCAAGTATAAAAACTTATATACCAATACAGGACATGGCACTTTAGGTTGGACGATGTCATGTGGTTCTGCAAAATTACTCTCTGATATTATTTCGGGTAAAACACCTCAAATTGAATACGATGATTTGAACGTATTCCGTTATGATTCGGTGAAGCATTGATGCTTATGCGACTTTAGTCGAGTCAGTTGTATTTACCATGGGATAGTATTTGATCTATGGATGAAAATGGCATATACATTGCTTATAAGGATATGTAATAAAAATAGATGATTGCAGGAGAGAAGTCTTTTAGACTCGCCGAAGGAGCAACGACCCCGGAAACTCTCAGGCAAAAGGACTGTAATCATTGAAAAACTCTGGAGAGAAGTTGCTGTCAATTAAAAAAACAAGTAACTCACCGAAGGGGATGGTAAATTTCTGAATAATTTGGTTATTTATCGAAGCTCTCAGGTACAAATGACAGATGGGGCATACATTGAAAATGCAAAATCATGCATTTCAAAGGAGTGTGCGTATGTGTCATATCGTAATTATTGGTTCAGGGATCACTGGCGTAACTTCTGCCTACGAACTTTCTCAACTGGGTTATAAAGTAACTGTTATAGATAAGCATTTATTCCCTGCAATGGAAACCTCATTTGCCAATGGTGGGCAACTTTCAGCTTGTAATGCCGAAGTATGGAATCAAAAATCCACAGTACTGAAAGGTATAAAGTGGATGGCAAATAAAAATGCACCACTTTTGCTCAATCCTTCTTTCGACTTGCACAAATATGCATGGTTAGTCGAATTTCTCGGTAATATTAAGCATTATGAATCGAATACCCAAGATACTGTAAAAATGGCATTGTTGGCACGACAACGATTATTCAATATTGCAGAACAAGAAGGTATTGATTTTGATCTCGAAAAACGTGGGATTTTACATTTTTACCATTCTGAATATGATTATAAAATTGCGACTGATGTGAATAATCTTTTATGTAAAGGTGGATTAGAGCGTCATGCAGTAACATCCGAAGAAATTAAAAAAATCGAGCCATCATTAACAGGTGAATATTACGGTGGTTTTTACTGTCCTGGTGATGCGACAGGTGATATTCATAAATTTACCACAGGACTTGCCAAAGCCACTGAGAAATACGGTGTGAAGTATCTTTTTGGTATGGAAGTGGTCAATGTCGAACACACAGCAAATGGAGTGAATATTCAATATCATCCAAGCATTGAAAATGTCGTAGGTGCTGATGGGCAATCTGTCACACTCGAAAGCTTACAAGCCGATGCGGTAGTGGTATGCGGTGGTGTCGGAAGCTATCACTTGGCGAATCAATTGGGTGATCGAGTCAATGTCTATCCTGTAAAAGGTTATTCAATTACGGTACAACTTGATGATGAAAAAAGTGTTAATGGTGCACCGTGGGTCAGTCTGCTCGATGAGAGTGCAAAAATTGTCACTTCACGTTTGGGAGCCGACCGCTTACGTATTGCAGGAACAGCGGAGTTTAATGGCTATAACCGTGACATTCGTTCCGATCGCATTCAGCCTTTAACCGATTGGGTCAATAAAAACTTCGATATTTCAACTGAACATTGTGTGCCTTGGGCAGGACTTCGTCCAATGATGCCGAATATGATGCCTGTGGTCAGACGAGGAAAACGTGAGCGTGTTTATTATAATACTGGACATGGTCATTTGGGTTGGACATTGTCTGCTGCTACTGCGGTAATGATTAGTCAAGAAATTGCCACAGCGCACCCTGTGTAAATTTCAAATTCACTTTCAGTACATCAGCATGAATTAATTTTATGCTGATGATTTTAACCTTTGTAAAGATTATAACCTTCAAATTTTTATTGATTTACATATCTTTCTATATTTCAATCCTTTTTTGAATTGTGGTCTGAGTGGGTGCAATATTTACAATTTGCGGTTCTAAATGCTACTGTATACTTTTGCATTGTTTAGGGTGTTGTTTTTGATCGTTTAAATAATCTTGCGTATATTGATTCAGCCATTGTTTAAATGTTGTATTTTCTCGAATACGATCAAAAATCTTATTTTTTTTAAACTCTTCAGGTTTAATGGTTTCAGCGGTATCAAAATTTAATTGTCGTAGATATTGAAGCGCTTTTTCAGGTTGATTGTAAAGTGCATAAATTTTGGCATGAAAATTTAGATCACGTTGCGGTGTTGTTGATAAATTGTCAAAATAGAGTTTAAAAATAGTTTCTTTATTTTGATCTAAAAAATCTTGTGCCTTTTGAGGATCTTGTTGATATAAATACTGATAGTGGAGTTGTACTAAAACAATAAAATTACCACCTTCATAAACTTCTTCTGAATATTCTAAGTATTCATTCAAGGGTTCTTGCAGTATTTGGGCAATCTTTAACTGCTGGGAGGGTTCAATATTTTCTTGGCTAAAGGTAATTTGTAATTCACTCAAAATATCGTAATACGCCCGACGATTTTTAGGTGTGGATGAATCTTGTTCATATAATAGCGTTGCATAGTGACGTGCTTTTTTCAGATCATTTATGCTTAATTTAGAATGTGGGTCATCACGTTCAAAGGTTGATTGTCGAGCGTAAAAAATGGCTAAATTATATAGTAGATTATTGTAATCACTAGAGTTTGCTTCTAATAACTTGAGATAAGACTGTTCTGCTTGATTGCTTTGTATTTGTGATAATGCAGGGCAACCTTGCTGTGATAAATATTCGGCATAGGCTGCATGTAAATTGGCAGAATTGGTATAAAAAGCAGCTTCTTTTTGATTGAAACTTTTTTTATGTGATAGTTGAATCATTTGTGAATGTACAGATTGAAAACCATCTAAAACCTTTTGCTCATTATTGAGAGTAATTGTTTGAGGGTTGATAAATTGCTGACTTAACTGTGCAAATTTTTGGTATTTATGCTGATTGATCCAAGAGGTACAGCCTGAAAGTGAAAGTGTTAAAATCAAAATAGAGCCGATAATATTATTATTTTTCATTCTGTATTTCACTTTAGATTAGCACTTAAAAATACGATGAGAATGTTCAATCCGTTTGTGATTGATACATAATTATCATAAAAACAACAGAGGTTTTAAGCAAGAGGTGAATTGTACAATCAGAATATTTTAAAATGAGAACAAAAAATAAGAAATCTTTCGTTCCCAGTATTTTTATATTTTCAAAATTTTAAAGACGTGTGAAGATTTCTTCTTTATTCAAACGAGATTTAGGCAGTTTAGCATTGAAATCTGCATCACTACGATAACCCAAAGTCATAATTACAGATGGAATTAAACCTTTTGCAATCAGGTCTAATTCTTCAGTAATGATGTCTTCATCAAAACCACCAATCGGTGTGGCATCAATACCTTCAATTCCTGCTGCTAGCAGCATTTGTCCTAAAGCAATAAAGGTTTGATTCTCTGCCCAACGCTGAATATCACCTTTTTCATTACGATAATAATCGACATAACCTGTACGACCATCTTTTTGCCCCTGCTTGGCTGTGGCATCTTTAAAACGGCCACTTTTATCATCTTGATTCAATAAGTTATCTAAATGATCTTCGGTAATATCAGCTTTAGTGCAAAACAAAATAGTATGTGAAGAATCCAATACTTTGGGAGCATTATAGGCATATTTACCCACCAATGATTTTGCAATACGTTGCTTAGCCGCATCATTTTCAATAATAAAAAAATGCCAAGGTTGAATATTGATGGATGATGGTGCTAAGCGAAGGATTTCAAGTAGGCGTTCAAATTGTTCTTGCGGGATTCTTTTTGAAGCATCATAGGCTTTTGTGGTATAGCGATTTTTTGATACGGTTAATACGTCCATGCGACACTCTTATATCGAAAGTTTTCGATATTATAAACTGAATTTGAATAAATTAGATCAATCGAATCGTAAATAAACGTGAAAATGATCGTTCTTAGAAAGCTCTGTATAAAAAGCAGAACCTGAAGGATGACGAACAATATAATTTCCTAATGTGTCCTTAGCAAATATGTTTATGGTTTAACTTTGATACCAATCTAATGAAATTTGTTTCCAATACAAGTTCTTTGAAGCTTGATGAGGATATATCTTTGAACGACTATTTCAAAACCGTTCGCCAAATTTTTATAAATATTTTTATGATCAAGTTTGTTTATGGTTCTCTGAACAGCCTCATTTAAATAATCTACTGACATTTTAACCTTTTAAATGATGACATAATATCCAAAAGTTGTAATGAGTATTACAGTAGATTAAATGTGCAAACATTTGTTTATTTTAAATTGCAAAACTACTTATTTTACTTCGATTATGAAAAGACTCCTAAACTTTGTTCAAGAGCCAAATTTCTGAAACGCAATAATGATTATAAATTAATAAGCATAATTTAAATCGGTATATTTATCTAAAGACATTGCAACATGGTTGTTAATGAACTCACGAATGTCTTGTGGAGTCATTGCTTGACCTTGTTTTGTAATGACATGCTCAGCAGGTGCTTGACCTTCTGCTGTAATACGATAAACAAAATTACGTGCGATACTGTAGTTTGAATTATTTAAAACAATACTTGTGGTATAAATATAGCGATGTTCAAAGTTAAGATCGGTATTCGAAAAGATAAATTGTTCGAAGAGTTTAAGTGCAGCGCCTTCTTCGATCGCCTGAATTTCATCAATAATTGTTTTGTCTAAATGAATGTCGTAGCGTTCGGAAATCGCTTGTCCATCTATGAGTAAGGATACTTTGTCATTTTCATGGTGATTGACAGTAATATTGCTAAAATTAGACATCAGAAAATTCACACTCATAAATTATTCAGTGAATGATAGCAAAAAAATGTAGATAAACTGCGAGAAAGTCGTATGAAGCCTGAACAATTAAGCCATTAACAACAGGATTGAATTAATTGAGAAAATTAAAAAATGCCAAAAACTTTTCGATTAAACAATTTTCCATTGAATTAGCTGATAATTTGCATTTTCATCCACTTCTAAAATCATCGCTTCAGAGGTTTTTTCACGCCAATCACCTAAGACAATTCTAGGTTTTCCATTTACATCGTGAATCATTGGTTTATGCGTATGCCCATGAATAAGGACATCAACTTGGCTTAAAGCCTTTTCAACAGCTTGTTGATTCACATCCATGATTTCATAGGTTTTATTTTGCTGAGAAGCATGGCTTTTTTTACGAAAACCATTAGCCAATTTTTGTCTAAAAGAAAGTGGTGTGCTTTTTAAAATACCCAAAAGAATTGGATTGCGAATGATTTTTCTAAACCTTTGATAAGATACGTCATCGGTACACAATGCATCGCCGTGTTCAATTCTAAATTTTTTATTGGCAATGTTCAGTGTAAATTCATCAGGTAATAATTGACCATTAAACTGATTTAAGAATTTTTGTCCTAAAGCAAAATCACGATTTCCAACTTGAAAATAAACTTTATTTCCTGCTTGGGTAAATTGTTTTAAATGTTCGACGATTTCAGAAAGCCATGGGGCAGTATAGTCATCACCAATCCATGCATTAAACCAATCACCGAGAATATAAAGTTGGGTTGGTTTTGTGAAATTATTATCTTTATATTGTTCAAGCAAATCTAAAAACCCCCGAACGAGTCGAGGGTGATCAGGTGATAAATGTAAATCAGCGATAAACAGATGGGTCACTTATTGTCCTTTATTAAAATCTCCCTAAGTCCCTTTTTACGAAAGAGGGACTTTTCTTCCTTTTATATATTGGAAGTTCCTCCCTTTATCAAAGGGAGGTTAGGAGGGATTCTATTACTCAGAAATAATCTTAGCAGATTCAATTACAACGTTTTCTAATGGAACGTCAGCATGATAACCACGGTTACCTGTACGAACGCCTTTAATTTCGTTGACGATGTCTAGACCTTCAGTCACTTTACCAAATACTGCATAACCCCAACCCTGAGCAGTTTTGCCTGAGTGGTTAAGGAAACCGTTATTGCCAACGTTAATGAAGAATTGAGCAGAAGCAGAGTGAGGCGCTTGAGTACGTGCCATTGCAATTGTACCCAGATCATTGGTTAAGCCATTATCAGCTTCGTTTTCAATAGAATCACGTGTTGATTTTTCTTTGAAGTTTTCGTCCATGCCACCGCCTTGGATCATGAAACCATCAATAACACGGTGAAAAATAACGCCATCATAAAAACCATCACGAACGTATTCTAAGAAGTTAGCAACAGTTTTAGGTGCTTTTTCAGAATTTAGTTCAAGGACAATACGTCCTTTATTGGTGTTTAATTCGACTTGAGGAAAACTCATTCTATAATCTCCTGATCATGACTGAAAAAGCCATGGGTTTTTGGTTGAGAGAAGCATAAGCAAACTGTAAACTACAAGGCAAGCAAAAATGCAGATTTCTTTTGTCTATAGATTCAGAAATGCATTTTTATTATCCTATTTTATCTTAAAGAAGTGATTTATCAACTATGAAGCCAAATGATGTTGTTTCAGACCTGCCAAAGAACCCGACAACCAATACCGCACCTGTCGATGCTGCGCAGCAAGAACAACAGGCAGGCTTGGACTTTATTCGTCAGGTAATCACTGAAGATATTGGTGCAGGACGCGTATCATCTGTGGTGACACGTTTTCCACCAGAGCCGAATGGTTATCTACATATTGGTCACGTAAAAGCTATCTGCCTGAATTTTGGTATTGCAGATGAGTTTCAAGGTTTATGTAACCTTCGTTTTGACGATACTAACCCTGATGCAGAAGAACAGGAATATGTTGATGGTATTGCCAACGATGTAAAATGGTTAGGTTTTGAGTGGGAAGGTGAGCCACGCTATGCATCAAGCTATTTTGATCAACTACATGCTTGGGCAATCCAATTGATTAAACAAGGTGATGCTTATGTTGATTTACAATCTGCAGAAGAAATTCGTTTAAACCGCGGTAATTTTGTTGAACTCGGTAAAAACTCTCCATATCGTGATACCTCGGTTGAAGAAAATCTTGAACGTTTTGAAAAAATGAACAATGGTGGCTTTGGTGAAGGTCAAGCGGTATTGCGTGCCAAAGTGGATATGGCATCACCAAACGTTCATATGCGTGATCCCATTTTGTATCGTGTACTCCATTCTGAACATCACCAAACAGGTGATAAATGGAAAATGTACCCGATGTACGATTATGCGCATCCATTATCAGATGCGATTGAAGGTATCACACACTCGCTCTGTACGTTAGAATTCCAAGATCACCGTCCGTTCTATGATTGGATCGTGGAAAAAGTTAAATCGCCTACAGTTCCACATCAATATGAGTCTAGCCGTTTAAATATTGATTATACGATTACCTCTAAACGTAAATTACGTAAATTGGTAGAAGGTGGTCATGTTAATGGATGGGATGACCCACGTATGCCAACAGTTGTTGGTATGCGTCGCCGTGGCTTTACTCCTGAAGGTTTACGTGATTTCTGTAAACGTGTTGGCGTATCGAAAACAGATGGTATTGTTGATGTAGCTATGCTTGAGTTCTGTATTCGTCAATCTCTTGAAAATACTGCAGCACGTGGTATGGCGGTTTTAAACCCACTGAAAGTAACATTAACGAACTTACCTGAAGCGATGGACTTGGTTCATGCTCGTCATCCAAATGTTGATATGGGGGATCGAGTTATTCCCTTGACTTCAGAAATTTATATTGATCGTAAAGATTTTGAAGAAGTAGCACCAAAGGGTTTTAAACGTTTGATTCCTGAGGGTGAAGTGCGTTTACGTCATGCTTATGTTATTAAATGCGATGAAGTGATCAAAGATGCCAATGGTGACGTAGTTGAGTTGAAATGCTCAATTGATCCTGAAACTTTAGGTAAAAATCCTGAAGGGCGTAAGGTGAAAGGCGTTGTGCATTGGGTTTCTGCGACAAAGGGTCTTCCTGCGGAAGTTCGTATTTATGATCGTTTGTTCACTGAAGCAGCGCCTGATGCAGATGATGATTTCCTTGCTCATTTAAATCCTGATTCATTACAAATTGTTCAAGCTATCATTGAGCCTGCTTTGGCACAAGCGCAACCTGAAGATCGTTTCCAATTTGAACGTGAAGGTTATTTTGTGGCAGATCAATATGATCATACGAGTGACAAGCCTGTGTTTAACCGTATCTTAGATTTAAAAGATAGTTTTAAACCGGGTAAATAATCTGAGTTTTAATTTGATTCAGTTTTAAAATTAATAAAAAACCTCATTCTTGGATGGGGTTTTTTTATATTTAGTCGTTAGTATGCAGTAGGTTGATAAATAGCCTAAGCAGAATGTTGTGTTTATTCAATCAAAATATTTACATTAAGTTACATTTGAAAAATCTATTAAATCAGTGAATGGATATTATTTTTTTTGTTCTTGTTTTTTAAGCATAATATAGGCAGGTAAATGCATTTTACGTTGGGTGCGTAATTTAAGTTTAATATACCAAACTAGGGCGAAAGCAGTCGTTGCAATGGTGAGGAATAAACCATTCATATAACTCATAATTGAACTGACATAGCCAATTGTAGTGAGTCGATTCATCATCTTGACAACTTGAGGACTACTTTCGATTCCTGTAATTGCCCAACTACATAAATGTTCACAGTTATTAATAATCAGGTGATAGTGGTTTTCATTCATTCGAGAACGCATACGGCGTACCACAGCACGACCTCTAAATTTAGGTTGATTATAGTTATGAATGAGGATGGGTTTGCCCCGAGAAAACTTTTCGATAGTAGTGATTTCTATAGGCTTTTTTTTGAATAAATGCGCAAATCCTGAATAGTGGATGACACGGCCCCGTCCGGCATAAATTCCGTGATGGCTATAGCCAAAATTTTTGACAATGAGATGACTGCCAAGCCTGTATTTGTCTGAACGTTTTTGCATAAATCCTATAGATTCCAATAAAGGTACATCTGTATTTTATTGAAAGAGTGATTTGATTATACCTAAAAACCGAGTGGTGAGTAGACTAAAAAAGTAGGTTTGTCTATTTAACTGCAAAATTATGTGACAAACTTTGAATTAAATAAAGTCACTTGTCGAATCATTAAATCTGAGTATATTGAGATGATTATTCATAGTTTTATAACAAAAAACTTAATATTGATGGGGTTGTTGGTTAGCTTGTTGGGGTGTCATTCAGGTTCTGCTGAAGTGATTTATCAGAATGCACAGTATAAAAATATGCATCTAGATATTTTTAAGATCAGTGATTTTAGGCAATTAAAACTTTTTTTAAATGATCAAAATCAACAGCCTTATGGTTATTTTAAAAATGTGCAAAAAGATCTTAATGCATGTCAAAGCTTAGTATTTGCAATGAATGCTGGAATGTATCATCCAAATTATCAACCTGTCGGTTTGTATATTGAAAATGCTCAGCAGTTAAAAGCGCTTAATACAGAAAAAGGTTTTGGTAACTTTTTTATGCAGCCCAATGGGGTGCTTGCTTGGAATTCAAAAAATGCTGTGATTGCAACGACGGATGAACTCCAAAGGTCGAAAGAATTTAAAAATTTAAATCCACTCTATGCAACTCAGTCAGGTCCCATGCTTGTCAGTCATGGGCAAGTGAATGCCCTATTTCAGAAAAATGCTCAATCACGTAAAATTCGTAATGGTGTTGGCATTAAAAATCAGACACTGTATTTTGTGATCAGCCGTAAGCCAATCAATTTTTATGATTTTGCACAAGTCTTTAAAACACAATTAAAAATTGATAATGCGCTTTATTTGGATGGGACTATATCAAGTGCTTATCATCCTAAGCTAGATAGTCCTAAACAACATTTCAAACTGGGTCCAATGGTGGGATGGGTCAACAATGAAAACTGTGCTCATTAATACGTGCGATGGTTTGTAGTTATATTATATAAAAGTATTTTTATTATGAAAAAAGGTCATCTAAAGTTGGATGACCCTTTACTTTTTGATTGTAAAGACTCTTATATTAAAAATGAAAAATGCTTAGTTTGTTTCACTTTCAAGTAAAACCGAACCAAACTGCTCACGTAAATCTTTTTTCAGCATTTTTCCTGTGCCTGTCAGTGGAATAGAGTCCACAAAAATTACACGGTCAGGAATTTGCCATTTAGCAATTTTATCTGAGAAATAATGGAGTAATTCAGCTTCGGTAATATCGCTATCTTGTGCCTTAATAGCAATAATAATTGGGCGCTCATCCCATTTACGATGAATAGCAGCAATAGCGGCAGCCATTGCAATTTTAGGATGTCCCATCGCTATATTTTCAAGCTCAACAGATGAAATCCATTCACCACCCGATTTGATTAAATCTTTTGCGCGGTCTTGCAAATTAATAAATCCATCAGCATCTATGGTTGCAATATCACCTGTGTCGAACCAGCCATCTTCAGTTAATGCACTTTCATTTTTACCATAATAAGCGTTAATGATCCAATGACCTCGAATTTGTAGATTACCTGAGGTATTGCCATCATTCGGTTGTTCAACAATACCTTTTTCTTGTTCAGTAATACGAACTTCTACGCCAAACGGTGGACGACCTTGAGACAGGCGAATTTGTAATTTTTCATCATCAGATAAAGCATTGTGCTTCGATTTTAATTGGTTCAATGATCCAAGTGGGCTTGTTTCAGTCATTCCCCATGCGTGAATTGTTTCGCAGTCATACACATCACGGAACGTTTTCATCATCGCAGGTGGGCAGGCAGAACCACCTATGACATTGCGTTTTAATGTTGGAAGTGAGCTATTTACAGCTTTTGCTGCAAGCAATAAACCTTGCCAAATGGTCGGAACACCAAGAGCAATGCTGACTTTATATTCATCAATCAGCGCAGTTAAACTAGCGCCGTCGAGACCTGGTCCAGGCAATACCAGTGTACAGCCGACCATTGCGGCAATGTAAGGTGTACCCCATGCGTTGACATGGAACATTGGAACAACAGGGAGCATGATATCACGAGCTGAAAGGTTTAATGAGTCGGGCATTGCACCTGCATAACTCTGTAAAACGGTTGATCGATGAGAGTACAGAGCTCCTTTGGGATTGCCTGTTGTACCTGAGGTATAACATAGTGAACTTGCTGTATTTTCATCAAATTCAGGCCATTCGTATTCTGCAGATTGCTCTGCAATGACGACATCATAGAATTTAACATCTGGAATGGCATCGGCAACGTCTTGGTCAAATGCACTTAAGCAAATGAAGTGTTCAACATGAGGTACATGGGGTTTAACGGCTTTGATGAGCGGTAAAAAGGTTTTATCGAATAAAATGACACGGTCATTGGCATCGTTAATAATGAAAACCAATTGTTCAGGAAATAAGCGTGGATTGATGGTGTGACAGACAAGCCCACTGCCTGAAATAGCGTACCAAGACTCAAGATGACGATGGTTATTCCAAGCGATCGTTGCAACTCGATCACCTTGTTGCATGCCTAAAGCATTAAGTGCATTGGCAAAGCGTTTTGAGTTTTCAGAGATATGTGTCCAATCTGTTTTCGTAATGGTGCCGTCTGTATTTTTAGAAATGATCTCGGTATCACTGTGATAGCGTGCTGCATGTTTTAACAGGCTGCTGATCAACAGCGATTGAAACATCATACGTCCTTGCATTTTTTATATCCTTTACATGTACTTGAATTTTAGATTCTGTTTTTATATCTTTCCTGACTCATTTTCCTATAAATGGAAAAAAAGAGCTTGCTTTCATCCTAACCGAATCACAGGGTTAATCAAGTTAATTTAAGCAAGTTTTTATTTTATTTTTAAAATTAAATACAGCAAAACAATAGCTTGTATTATTCTCATTATATGAAAATGAAAGCGAACAAATACAAAAAATATTTTAATTTTTATTAAAATGAATACTTGAATAATCATGGGAATATGATAAATATAATAGGGTAGCAAATTTTGATATTGATATTTCAGGATGGAATATCGTCAGTTGCTTTAGCCAAGGATAGAGAGGTAAATCTATAATGTTAAAACTATTAAGGGAATTTTTGTGTATTCACATTTACGAATACGAGCATCAAGCAGGGGATGTTGAGCATATAGAGTGTCGTAAATGCGGAGTTCATAAAGCGCATTAATTTAAGTTAAAAATACATGATCCACTACAAAATCGAAGTGCATAAACACTTCGATTTTTATATTTGCAGTTAAATTTTTCATTATTACGTTGAAGCCGTTAGACTGCATCTATATTCAAATTGAAATGATGTGCTATGCCAAAAGACTTTTCTAAGCAAACCTATGTTGTTGATGATGTACTTGCTGATACTTTAACGTGGCTTTGTCATCATCAAGATACTTTTGATGCATTTGAATATGATGCGCTTACTCAAATTTTAAAAGTGCATCATGCCAATGGTACAGATCAGATACGAGAAGGTATGTTTCTGAATGCCAAATACGGTATTTTAATTACTTCGTTATAACTTTATGTTGTAATCAAAATGTATAAAAATGGCATAAAATGAGATTTCATTTTATGCCATTTTACTTTTAACGTTTAGAACTAGGTATTAGGTTTTAACCTGCCATCGCATCAACAGATAATTCAGCAACTGTCTGTTTGGCTTTCTCAGCTTGTAAGCCGAGTTTTTGGAAGAGTTGTTTGTCTTTACCATCGCCTGCATTTGGCGTAGTTAAGAGCTTTTCACCACTAAACAAGGAATTTGCACCTGCCAAAAATGCCAATGCTTGATCAGAGTCAGATAATGCTTCACGACCCGCAGATAAACGTATATAACTTTTTGGCATAATAATACGAGCAACTGCGATGGTGCGAATCCATTCAGTAACATCTAATTTTTCGACATCGGCAAGTGGTGTACCTTCAATAGGAACTAACATATTGATTGGTACGGATTCAGGGTGCATAGGCAATGTTGCTAATTCTTGGAGTAAACCTACACGGTCATTACGGTTTTCACCTAAACCGACAATCCCACCACTACATACTTTCATACCTACACTACGAACATGATCAAGCGTATCTAAGCGGTCATCAAAAGTACGTGTGCTAATAATATGTGAATAATATTCACGAGAAGTGTCAAGATTGTGATTGTAGTAATCAAGTCCAGCTTCGTGTAATCGTTCAGCTTGAGATTGATTGAGCATACCCAATGTCATACAAGTTTCTAAGCCTAATGCCTTTACTTCACGTACCATTTCTAAAACATAAGGCATATCACGCTCATGTGGATTACGCCAAGCAGCTCCCATACAAAAACGTGATGAACCTGATTCAAGAGCGTCTTTTGCCTCGCTAATCACTTTGTCTACAGCAATACGCTTTTCGGCTTCTAGTTTTGAATCATAATGTGCTGATTGTGAACAATATTTACAATCTTCAGGACATTTCCCCGTTTTAATAGATAGTAAAGTACTGACTTGAATGACATTGGCATCAAAATATTCACGGTGAATTTGCTGAGCCTTAAAAACAAGATCCATAAAAGGTTGTTCATAAAGATGTTGAATTTCTTCACGCGTCCAATCGTTGCGGGTGGTCATGGGTCAAATCCGTGATATATACGTTATTTATGTTTTATCATACAGTGTTTGTGCAAAATCCAAAGGGCAAAAATGTACAAAGTTGATGGGATCTGTCGATAAAAAATAAGTAATTTATAAAAAATAAATGTTCAATTTAGTTGCAAAGATTGGCTAATTTTTGCAGATATAGTGACATAATTTTAAAAGAGAAGAGTTTTAATGTTGTGTTGAATTGGCGACTAAGTCGATAATTTTAAGCTAACTTTGTTAGTAACGTGTATAAGTAAAAAAAATTAAAAACTGTGGTTAATATACAAATTTTATGGCTTTTTTTTACTCAATTGTTCCTCAATTGCCCAATCAATATGGACTTGCACAATATTATCTTGTTGATGTGGTGGTTGTTGAAGTTTACTTAAAATTTCTTCAGAAAATGGTGCATTACCCAAGCCAATGGCGATATTACGCATAAAGCTCTGATAACCTGTACGTCGTATTGGACTACCTTCGGTACAATTAAGGAATGTTTGTTCATCCCATTGCCATAAGTCTAATAAATTAACATCATCCAAACCGTGACGAGGGTTAAAGTCGTCAATGGTGGCTTTTTTTGCAAAGCTGTTCCAAGGGCAGATCAGTTGGCAATCATCACAGCCAAAAACTCGATTACCGATACCACGGCGTAATTCTTCAGAAATAATACCTTTATATTCAATGGTTAAGTATGCAATACATTTACGAGCATCAAGCATGTACGGTTCAACAATTGCTTGAGTTGGACAAATGTCGATACACGCTGTACATGAACCGCAATGTTTCGTTGTTGCTTCATCAAAAGGCAATTCTAATGAAGTAAATAATTCACCTATAACAAAGAAAGAACCTGATTTTTTATGAATAAGTAAAGTATGTTTGCCAGTCCAGCCCATGCCTGCATTTTCAGCCAAAGATTTCTCAAAAACAGGGGCTGAATCGGCAAAAGGGCGAGATTCAAACTCACCAACTTTTTCACGAATAATATTCGATAGAGTTTTTAAACGCCCACGCATGACTTTGTGATAATCACGACCACGCGCATAACGGGCAATGATGGCTGAGTTTGGTTCATCAGGCACATAACGTGGTTTTGGTGTTTCTACCAAATAATTCATTCGCACACAGATAATGCTTTTTGTACCTGGGACGAGCAGGGTTGGGTCTGCACGTTTTTCTAAATTTTCTTCTAAAAATTTCATATCGCCATGATAGCCACGTTTTAAATATTCTTTGAAACGTGGTAATTCAGCTTGAGCATCGGGGCGAGCAATGACACAATCAGCAAAGCCCAATTGCAAAGCCTGATCTTTAATCCATGCTTTTAATTCATGTGGATCAATCTGTTGCAGTGGAATAGAGGGTGTAACTGAAGTTGCCGACATAGTAAATTAATGCGCTATTTAAAAATGAGAAGAAAAGGACAGAATCATGCCTAAGCAAGTTTATCATAGCCATGAAATTCAAGCATGGGAGCATCGTTGGTTTGAGCAACAAAATAGTTCGTTTGGCTTGATGAAACAGGTTGCTTGGATAGTTTCACAGCGTTTAGATAACTTGTTTCAAAATGAATATTCACACATTCAAAAAATAGCCGTGTGGTGTGGTGCAGGCAATAACGCTGGTGATGGTTATTGCCTCGCAAGTTATTTAAAACAAAAAGGTTATTTGGTTGAGATATTTGCAAGCGATACTAGTCATTCGGTTGACCTACAATCTGCAATCAGAATCGCCAAGCAAAATCATGTGATGATTCATCAGAATTTTAATCTTTTATCTGCCTTTGATTGTCATATTGATGCTTTATTTGGTATTGGTTTAAATCGTGAGTTAGATGAGCCTTGGCAAGCTATTATTCAAAAATTTAATGCTCAAAAGGGTTTGAAAATAGCAATTGATCTTCCAAGTGGTTTAAATGCTAATTCAGGACAGCCTTTACCTCTTGCTATTAAAGCAGATTATACCTACACCGTTTTAGGGCTAAAAGCAGGGTTATTTACAGGACAGGGCAAGGAGTATTCAGGCATTGTCTATGTGATTTCAGTGATTCCTATAGATTCAGAGTTAAACACTTTAGCGAATTTATCACCTTTAAATATTCAGCTACCACAACGGCAAGCCTTTGGTCATAAAGGCAGTTATGGACATGTTTTGGTGGTTGGTGGTCATGCGGAAATGGGCGGTGCTGTAATGATGGCAGGCGAGTCAGCGTTTAGTGCAGGCGCGGGCAAAGTCACCATTGTCTGTGATGCTAAACATCACACAGCCATTCTTTCTCGTTCACCCAATATTATGCTTCGTGATATTAACCTATTATCTGAGCAAGACATTCAAAACCTACTCGATCATGTCGATGCGGTGAGTTTTGGTATGGGCTTAGGACGTGATGATTGGGCAAAACAGCAATTTTTAAAATGGTTTACACCCATTCAAAAAAGTGAACACTTACAAATCGTTTTGGATGCAGACGCTCTATGGTTTTTGGCTGAACAGTCGACCAAATTGAATGAAAAAACTTATTTAACGCCACATCCTGGTGAGGCATCTAAATTGTTGAATTGTTCAGTCGCAGAGATTGAACATGATCGAGTGAAAGCCATTCAAAAACTTCAAGAAAAATATGCAGGGCAATGGGTACTTAAAGGTGCAGGCAGTTTGATTTTAGAAGATCAACTTTGGATTTGCACAGCAGGCAATGCAGGTATGGGTACAGGTGGTATGGGGGATGTACTCGCAGGCATGATTGCAAGTTTAAAAGCACAATTTTCTGAGCAAATTCATTTGCATGAAATCGTGACTTTACATGCGTTGGCAGGTGATTTTTTAGCGAAAAAAGGTATGCGTGGTTTACAAGCACAGCATATGAATGAAGCGGTGTATGCTGTGGTCAATCTTAGTTAATTCGAGTTATTTAGAATGCAAGTAATCAAATTATTGATCAGCGGAAAAGTTCAAGGAGTTGGTTATCGCCGTTGGTTTGAGAAACTGGCTATAGCGCTAAAACTGAATGGCTATGTGAAAAACTTACCAACAGGTGAGGTAGAGGCCGTGGTTGTTGGGAATGAAACTGTGATTTCAAGGTTAATTACACATTGTTATACAGGTTCTACATGTGCGCATGTAACACAGATTGATGTAACGCAGATTGAGCAAAAAAATTTGGAGCAGATATCTGAATATACCGATTTTAAGATATTACGATGATTTTATTTTCAAGAGAAAAAAGCGAGTTTTAAAATCTTTAAATGATAGTTTGTATGATATTGAAATCAAATTTTCAGGGACAAAAAAGATGAAAGTTCTGATAAAATTGTGTCAGTAAATAAAAAGGCTTTATTAGTATAATGATCAACAGGAAACATTTATTCGAGTGAAATAACATGATAGAAAAGTATTTGGTGGTGGGTGTTGTGGTGGCTTTATGTCTTGCACTTATTGCCTATACCCAATTTTCAGGTCGAAATACCGAAGATAAAAGTTTGAGCTTTAAAGATAAACTACAGAAAGCTTTTGCTGAGTTTAAAATAGTTGAGCGTAATCAAAATTTAATTATTTGCCGTGAAATTGAAAACCAACGTATTCTCGATGAATTGGTTTTGATTCGTATTGATCCAAATCAACAGAAAAATTTGCGTACATCGGGGAAAATGCTGATAGTGACCTATTCAAAACAGCCAAGTATTCGTGAAGTGACAAAAGATGCTGTAGCGTATTTGGCTTAACTAGATTTAAAACATCTATCTAAAAATGTTGAGTTATTTGAGTAAGGCGAAATGATAAATATTTCGCCTTATCTTTTTATAAGTCTAATCTTCTTGATTTAGCGACGACGACTGCTGGTACGGCTACGCCCACGTGCCATTCCACCGAGTGCATTGAGTACAGCAAGCTTACTCATACTGCCAGAAGCATGTGCATGACAAATAGCAGCAGCAAGAGCATCGGCAGCATCTTGCTGCGGCTTAATCGAAAGATTCAGTAATCTCATCACCATCATTTGCACCTGTTCTTTATCTGCCGCTCCATAGCCCACAACAGATTGCTTGATTTGTCGTGCAGAATATTCGGCAACTTGTAAGTCTAAATTGACTAATGCCGCAATAGCAGCGCCACGAGCTTGACCAAGTTTTAATGCGGAATCTGGATTTTTTGCCATAAAGACTTGCTCTACAGCAGCCTCCGTTGGACCATGAAATTTTACAATACGTTCAATCCCTGCAAAAATTCGTTTGAGTCGTTCAGGCATTTCAGTTGTTTCTGTGCGAATTGTCCCTGCATCGATAAATTTTAGTTTTTGACCATCTTTTTCGATGATGCCATAACCTGTAAGACGTGAGCCTGGATCAATTCCAATAATTAAAGACATAAAAAGACGAAGTTAAAAGATTGAGACAATTATATGATTTGGCGAGGAAAATGTAAGTATAATTTTAATGATGATAACTCGATTCAAGAATGAGTGATTTTATAGATGATTATGATAAGTGCTGATTTGGTCTTTGTAGGAAAGTAATGGGTTTAAATATTCAGTCCTTTTGTTTAAAACAGGGCGTGGTCAAAAATAAAGAAGTGTATTGGATTCATCGCATACTCGCCATTTTCTATGCTTTAGTTTGTGGTTTCATGGCTATTGGGCTAATCAGTACATTTGAGATGATGAATAGTGTTTTTGTACTTTTAGTTGTATTACTACCTTTGGGGTGGATCAGTTATTTACATTGGCTCGCATCGCTTGAATCTATGCAAGGAACAGAGCGAGGACGTCGTATGACTTTATTTATTGCTCTGATTTTATTGATGGCTTTTCCTTTGGGAACACTCATTTCAATATGTTTACTTTATAAAAGTAGCCAAAATTTATGGCATTTTGAGTAGAAAGCTAAAATTTACCCTTTAAAATTTTAGAAATGCCCATATAGTATTTTAACAACGATGTAAATATTGATCACGTATGTGTGCAATGTTGTATCAAAATTTATTGAATTATTTGAGATTAGATTAATTTTCATGAAAATTGCATTGGTGGTTCTTATCGGTTTGGTCCTCGAAATCCTCGTTTGGATTGGTGTGGGCGATCTTGTTGGCAGTATGTGGTATGTCTTTTTTTGGTTTATTGCTGCATTTTTTATTGGTGGAAGTATTATCCGTAAAAACTCGCAAGGTTTAATGCCTCAGATGCAACAAATGCAGATGGGACAAATGGCAGATCCATCATTGGCAGGGAATTTACCTAAATTGATTGCAGGTTTTCTGTTGTTAATTCCAGGTTTGATCACGGATGTACTTGCTGTTTTACTACTAATCCCTGCTGTTCAAAATGCACTAAAAGCAGCCATGATGAAAGTGATGATGAAAAAACAACAAGACATGATGAACAATATGATGGGGGATTTAAATGGTATGGGCGGTGCAGGCGCACAAGGTCAAAATCCATTTGCAGACATGATGCGCCAAATGCAAGATATGCAGAATCAACAAAGTGGTGGTACAGGGCGTTATAACGATTCTTCAGTGATTGATGGTGAAGCACATGAAGTTCAACCTCAACATCAACAGATTGAATTAAAGGATGTGAAGAAAAATTAATCTTTAATCAGTACTGTAGATATACTGTATTGAACAAGTATTCATAAAAAATCAAAGTCGGATCACAGATCCGACTTTTTGATTTTTAAATATTTATATTTAAAATAAAAGCATTTAATTTGAAGGATTATTTTTTAATATTTGATACATTTTTAAGTATAATTTAGGACTCTGCGATTCAGATTTTTGATCCATGTCTTTGTTAATCACCATTTGTTTATTACATTTCATTGCACAATTAAGCCCAGGTCCAGACGTTTTACTTGTTGCTAAAAGTGCAGCATCCAATAGTAGAGCGAATACATTAAAAATAGTTTTGGGCATTAGTGTCGGTATTGTGGTATGGGTAGTGCTGACTTTATTGGGTTTTACGGTGTTGATTGAACAATGGCCGTGGATTCAACAAGCCCTGATGTTAATTGGTGGATTTTTTCTTGCCAAAATGGGTTATGGCATGTTGAAGGGTGGCTTGTTAAGTTTAAAACAACAGGCTTCACTTGATGGTGTTATGGAACAAAAGCCACAAAATTATTTTATGTTGGGTTTGTTCACCAATTTATCCAATCCTAAAACGCTAATTTATTTTAGTAGTGTATTTTCTTTAGCGCTGAGTTCGAGTGCAGGGGCAAGCTTGAAACCGCAACTTGCTGTCATTATTCCGATACAGACGTTTGTGGTCTTTTCATTGCTGACTTTAATTATGTCTATGCCCAAAATGAAAGCCATGTATCAACGCGCTGGAAGCTATATTGATATTATTTCAGGTATTTTTTTCCTCATTTTCGCCGTATTTTTATGGATAGATGCCGTTCATTTGTTCGGCTGATCACTGTTTAAAGATTGTGGGGATTCAGGCTTAGGTTCTTTTTCTATATGTAGGCATGCTGAGTTAGTTGTATGCTCAGCTCGATATTGTGTAGGCTCGAGTACTGTTTGTTGATTTTCAGAGTTTTGATATTTACGACTACGGTTAGCGCGTTCCCGAAAACCACCTTTATTGATGAGTTGTACCATGTTAAAGCTCATTGTGCGAATCATGCTCATTTTAACATAGAGAAGTATTTTGTAATATTCAGATAGGTTCTTGATGTTGATAATTTACACTTCCAAAAAATTTATACACATAAATAGATAATCTGTTACATTCAAGTTCTATGTTTTAACGAATTGAAATATATTTAAATTTTATTTTTTGACACAAATATCTATTAATTTAAGGGAACTGAAACATTTTTCATTTAATTTAGGCTTGAAATTATTGATTGTGTTCCTTAGTATGAATTTTATAAATATAAAACAAAGTATATGCAAATGGATGGCATGTACCAAAAATGAAGGAGTTTAAAATGTATACTTATAACTGCGCATGTTGTAATTCTGTTCTGACGTATCATGCGAAAGAATGTAATCACTGTGGTTCACATCATATTCGTAGTCCAATAAATAGTTGGATTTTCTGTATTTTCGCTTGTCTTGCAGTTGTCATTACATTGAAACTCGTACACATCTATACGCAAAGCCACCATGAAGTCCCTGTACAACAATCATTATTGGAAATTCTAAATAAAAATAAATAACGTAGATTTTTGTAGAGAATAGTTGATTGAATAAAAAACCCACATGATGTGGGTTTTTTAAATACTCGATGAGAAAGTTAACAGATTGGCTTATAGACCTGCAGAAGCTTTTAATGCTTCAACTTTGTCTATTTTTTCCCATGTAAATGCAGTGTCAGAACCTTCACGACCAAAGTGACCGTAAGCAGCCGTTTGTTGGTACATCGGCTGAATGAGATCAAGCATACGAGTAATACCGTATGGACGTAGATCAAAGTGTTCACGAACTAAAGCAATAATCAAATCTTCAGACACTTTTGCAGTGTTAAATGTATTAATTGAAATTGAAGTTGGCTCTGCAACACCAATAGCATAAGACACTTGAATTTCACATTTGTCTGCAAGACCTGCGGCAACAATGTTTTTCGCCACATAACGACCTGCATAAGCGGCAGAACGGTCAACTTTAGATGGATCTTTACCAGAAAAAGCTCCACCGCCGTGACGAGCCATACCGCCGTAAGTATCGACAATAATTTTACGACCTGTTAAACCACAGTCACCTACAGGGCCGCCAATGACGAACATACCTGTTGGATTAATGTGAAATTGAGTGCCAGCATGGAACATATCAGCAGGAATAACTTTTTTCACGATTTCTTCAATAATAGCTTCTTTGAGCTGTGATTGAGAAATAGAAGGATCATGTTGTGTAGACAAAACTACAGCATCAAGGCGAACAGGCTTACCATTTTCATAAGCAAAAGTGACCTGACTTTTTGCATCTGGGCGTAACCAAGCAAGTGTACCTTTTTTGCGAAGTTCAGCTTGTTTTTCCATTAAGCGGTGTGCATAAGAAATTGGTGCAGGCATTAATACATCAGTTTCACGGCTTGCATAGCCAAACATTAAACCTTGGTCACCAGCACCTTGATCTTCGGGTTTCTGGCGATCTACACCTTGTGCAATCTCAGGTGACTGTTTACCAATCATATTGAGAACCGCACAAGTCGAGCCATCAAAACCCAGATCAGAATGGTGATAACCAATACCATTTACGGTATTACGAACAATTGCTTCGAAGTCCACATTTGCAGTTGTAGTAATTTCACCCGCAAGAACAACAACCCCTGTTTTTACAAGCGTTTCACAAGCAACCCGTGCATATGGGTCTTCTTTTAAAATAGCATCCAAAATCGCGTCACTGATTTGATCCGCCATTTTGTCTGGGTGGCCTTCGCTTACTGATTCAGAAGTAAAAACACTGTACTCGCGCATGAATATCCTACGGGCATTATTTTTTCGATGCGTTATGTTACATCCACTTGCCAATAATCACTAGGCTATTGTTATGAAAAAATCAAATTAAACATACAATTTAATCTGATTCATTGTGATCATGGCATTTTTTGTCCTTATTTTTTAGCTTTCTGTGGATACATAACAAACAGGTACGAGTTCTTCACGGCGGACATCATCTACAGCAAGGGGATTATCTTTTTGGCTATCCCAAATATAAAGTTGATAGTGTTCAGGAAACATTTTTGAAGAATATAAATCAACTTTTGGAAAAAATTGACGATAACGATTGTAATAGTCTAAACCTGACATATGTGTCCAACGTGCATTGCCACTATAGTCATCTACGGTTTTTTCAGTAAAAACAGGCATAGGAATAATTGCGATCCCGTTGGGTTTTAATATTCTCCGCATTTCTGAAATGGCTTTAATATCATCAAATGGATAAAGCAAAATATGTGATGCGAAAACAATATTAAAACTTGCATCAGGAAAAGGAATATCGACAACGTCAAACTGAATATCGACATTGGTACGGAATTTATCAGCCGAAGTATAATTTTTAAATTTACTTTGAAAGTATTTTTGCAATGCTCGTTCAGGAGCAATGTGTAATATTTGAGCGTCAATATTTTCATATGAGTCAAAAAGTTGTTTGATAACAATATACTGTAGTCGAGCACGTTCATTTTCACCACATTTTGGGCATTTTGCATTCAATCTGCGTTTTTTATCCTTAAATGGACCTGTATATAAACAGATTGGGCAGGTGAATTTTTGCTTGTTCGGGTATAAAATTTTATAAAATGGTGCTCTTAAGCTTTTAATTTGTTGCTTCACTGACATGATTATTTTAGATTTTCCCTGTTGCAACAGTTTTTCCAAATCATATATGAAATATTTTTAACTTACATTTAAAAAAAATCATGAATGCAAAAAAACAACAAAGCGATAAAAATTGGGAAAATGATATTAATGTGCTAAATTTTCCATTTTTTTGAAACCTGAATGCATAAATATGTAGTTATGCCTTTACCCCGTCAGCTTTTTTTAAGACAATAGCACTAGCTTTTGAATTTTTATTCATCTTCCTCATATTTTCAAACTTATTGGACTCTGATCTATGACAACCCCGCTAAATGAACGTCGTGTTGCAAATGCAATTCGTGTATTGGCTATGGATGCTGTGCAAAAAGCAAACTCTGGACATCCAGGTGCTCCAATGGGGATGGCTGATATCGCTGATGTGGTATGGCGTGAGTTTATGAACCATAACCCGAACAATCCACAATGGGCAAACCGTGACCGTTTTGTATTGTCGAATGGTCATGGTTCAATGTTGCAATATGCGTTGTTACATTTGACAGGTTATGATCTTTCAATTGAAGATATTAAACAATTCCGTCAATTACATTCTAAAACACCAGGTCACCCAGAATTGGGTTATGCACCAGGTATTGAAACCACGACTGGTCCATTGGGTCAGGGTGTTGCAAACGCTGTTGGTTTTGCACTTGCTGAAAAAACTTTAGCTGCGCAATTCAACAAAGAAGATATTAAAGTTGTAGATCACTTCACTTACTGTTTCTTGGGTGATGGTTGTTTGATGGAAGGTATTTCCCATGAAGCATGTTCACTTGCAGGCACTTTAAATTTAGGGAAGCTTGTTGTTTATTATGATGATAACGGCATCTCAATTGATGGTGAAGTAGAAGGTTGGTTCTCTGACGATACAGAAGCTCGTTTCCATGCTTACGGTTGGCAAGTGCTTAAAGTTGATGGTCACGATGCTGATGCAATTCGTACCGCAACGGTTGTTGCACAAGCTGAAACAGCGAAACCAACACTGATTATGTGTAAAACCATTATCGGTTTAGGTTCACCAAACAAACAAGGCAAAGAAGATTGCCACGGTGCACCACTGGGTAATGATGAAATTGCATTGACTCGTCAAGCTTTGGGTTGGACAGATGAGCCATTCGTTATTCCTGCTGATATCTATGCAGCTTGGGATGCTAAAGTGAAAGGTACAGCTTCAGAAACAGCGTGGAATGAAACTTTTGCTGCCTATGCTGCAAAATATCCTACAGAAGCAGCTGAACTTAAACGCCGTTCTTCAGGTGATTTACCTGCGGACTTCGTAGCAAAAGCAGATGCGTATATTGCTGAAGTAAATGCTAAAGCTGAAACCATTGCAAGCCGTAAAGCAAGCCAAAATGCGATTCAAGCATTTGCTCCACAGCTTTCTGAAATTTTGGGTGGTTCTGCGGATCTTGCGGGTTCTAACCTAACACTTTGGAAAGGTGCAAAAGGCGTTGAATCTGATCCTGCGGGTAACTATGTTCACTATGGTGTGCGTGAGTTCGGTATGACTGCAATTGCCAATGGCGTTGCACTTCACGGTGGTTTCATTCCTTACGTTGCAACATTCCTGATGTTTATGGAATATGCGCGTAATGCGGTACGTATGTCTGCGTTGATGAAGCAACGTGTGATTCATGTATATACACATGACTCAATCGGTCTAGGTGAAGATGGTCCTACGCATCAGCCAATTGAACAAATTGCATCTTTACGTGGTACACCAAACTTAAACACTTGGCGTCCATGTGACACTGTAGAAGCATCTATTTCTTGGAAATCTGCATTGTTACGTTCAGAAGGTCCAACAGCGTTGATCTTCTCTCGTCAAAACTTACCATTCCAAACGCGTACAGATGCACAAATTGCTGATGTTGCTAAAGGTGGTTATGTTTTAGCGAAAGAAAAAGGTGAGTTAAAAGCCATTATTATTGCAACTGGTTCAGAAGTGTCATTGGCAATGGAAGCACATGCACAACTTGATGGTGTGCGTGTTGTGTCTATGCCATGTGCTGAAGAATTTGTTAAGCAAGATGTTGCATATCGTGAAGCTGTTCTTCCTGCACATATTCGTGCACGTGTTGCGGTTGAAGCTGCACATGTAGATTATTGGTGGAAGTTCGTTGGTTTAGACGGTAAAGTGATCGGTATGACTACTTATGGTGAGTCTGCACCTGCAAAAGATTTATATCAACACTTCGGTATTACCACTGAAGCGGTGATTGAAGCAGTTAAAGAAATTACAGCTTAATAATGATATTTAGTTGAAATAAAGAACGCTCCTGAAAATGGGGCGTTTTTTATTATTATTCTTTTTTGTGAAAAGGAAAGGGTAATTTGTATATACAAATTAGATATACAAAACATTACGGCTGAATCGTCATCGTATATTTAAAATAAAGACTGTATGTATTTAAAACTAAAAAGGAAACAATAATGAAATTATTTTCTAAAATTTGTGTTTTAGCATTATGTGTGGGTAATGGTGTAAATACCCAAGCTCAACAAAATAAAATGGATGAGCCTATTCGTGTAGATTGGGATGCGCAGGGTAAATTCGAAAATAAAATTAAGGAATTAACAGGTTTAGGCGAGTGGAGTTATTTGGAACTCTATATTGATCAGAATAATCGACAAGAAAGTATAAAGTTTTTGAGTAATAAGAATGTAAAAAACGATAGATTGATGATGAAATTTAATTGTATAGAACCTAATGCAAAGCCGAGTTTTTTGATTGAGGATAAGCGAGGACTAGATCGGTTGAGTTCAAATGACGAAAAAGAAATTGATATTCTACTTGATGGGAAAAGCTATAAAAATCCATTTATTCAAACATCAGACCAATTGGAGAAGTTTCAACAGGCTTTAATGACAGCGAAAATAATTCAATTTAATGCAGATACTTTTGGTTCGCCTTTTAAGTTTTCAAATCAAAATGCTGAAATAACGAATAAAAAAGTAAATTGTGAAACTTAATGCGCTAGGTCATCGAGATGAATAAACATGATTTTAATGAACGATAGGTTGATTCATACATATATCGAACGCATTAACAATAAAATGTATTGTCAAAAATGGACGGAAAAGGCTAGCAGTTTTTATTAAAAGGTATATAGTGTGCTCCTTAATTTGGTTTTGATTCCATATGGTTATTCATAAGCCATAAGTGAGGTAAATATGAGTCTTTATGAACAAGTGAGTGAAGAAATCATTTTGATGGATGTTGGTGAGCAAAAATGGATTGGGCAGGATTTGCCGATAGAATCTATGGTTGCTGTTGAATTGTTACTTCAGGATATGGCTGAAGACAAGCAAATTAAAATTCGCCGTAAGAACCACGAAAAGCAAACTGGTTTAAAGCAAATAGATCGAATTTTGGTTGAAAAGCTATAAGTTTTAAAGTATTAAAAAGCCTCGAAAGAGGCTTTAATCGTTTTGGTGTATTAAAATAGTATATGTATTCACTATTTTAAAATGTTCCTAATTTTAAAATGTCCCTACATGTTGTCAAAGGCGATTGATTATAGTTTGAATACGATTTTTTGCTTCTACAACCTTATATTTTTTAGACATTATTTTATGCTTAATTCCGTTTGAATCTGAATGTTTGATGTCAATAATTTATGCACAGGGCAACTTTCTGCAACTTTAAGTAAGCGCTTATACTGTTCCTCGGTAAAATCACCTTTTAAAGTAATTGTACGCACAATATTATTTTGACCTGCCTCAGGATCACCTGCAGGATTGAGTGCTAAATCGACCTGAATATGTTCAATTTTAATATCTTTATGATCTGCATACATTTCCAAAGTGACTGTGGTACATGCACCTAAAGCAGAAAGTAAAATCTGCATTGGATTTGGTGCCGTATCTGAGCCTCCTTTTTCAGCAGGTTCATCGGCATACCAAGTGTGACCTTGAGGATTGGTCAATGTAACACGGTAAGGCGTATGGTTACCTTCAACAAATGCACGATTGATCATAATATAATTTTCCCTTTTATTATCTGTGAGTGAGTCAAAATATTATGGCAGACTTCCACTGTTATTTTTTGTAGATTCTTTGTCGTTATGTTTGGCTTAATCGCTTTTTGATAGCTGTATAGAGATTATTTTTTGAAAATTATAATATAATAATCATATAGATAGGTGTTTTATTGTTCTGTTGGTTTTAAATAATAGAGTATTTTGTGTAATCGTTGCAATTATGCGACATATCGTTTTATGAATAAGAGTGCATTAAAATCATGAATGTATAAACTAAACATTATTCTAAGTGAGATAACAACATGAACTTCAAGTCTTTAGCATTAGGTTTAGCAGTCGCTTCTATCGCAACAATCAGTGTTGCAAAACCTGTAGATTACACCATTGACCCAACACATACAGCAACTGTATTTACTTGGAATCATTTTGGTTTCTCTACACCCTCTGCAAATTTTAGTGACATTCAAGGAATAATTTCAGTAGATAATGCAAAACCTGTAAACTCTGCTGTAAATGTAACGATTCCATTGTCTAGTTTGAATACAAATGTTAAAGCACTTGATGATCACTTGAAAAATGCTGATTTCTTTGATGCTGAAAAATATCCAAATATCACATTCAAAAGTACAAAAGTACAAGCACTAGGTCAAAACAAATACAAAATTACGGGTGATTTAACTGTAAAAAATGTGACTAAACCTGTCGTATTGGATGCTGTGTTAAACAAACAAGGTGTTCATCCTATGACTAAAGCTGAATCAATTGGCTTTAATGCAACGACTTCTTTTGATCGTTCAGCATTTGGTGTCGGAGCATATGTCCCAAATGTAGGTGATAAGATTACTGTAAATATTACAACTGAGGCTTCTGTTTCTGCTAAAAAGTGAATATATCAAAGACTTAATGTCTTAAATAACCGCCTATATGGGCGGTTTTCTTCATGTATAAGGGGCAAAATTCTTTTAATTTTTTCAGATTTTGCAGTAAAATTGCTATTATAAAAAATATCTGCACCAAAAATACCATAAAACTATCGAATCCTATTAAGCGTGGCTCTAGATAGCGTATCATACCGTTAATTTTCAAAATCAAAGATAATTATCAACAAAATTATTGTTTGGTAATTTAGTTAGTTTGTTAATGATTTTAAGTTATTGATTGTATTTAAAAAACTACCAGATGGTAGTTTTTTAAATACAATCAATTAAAAATAATATAGATCACAAATGAGAGAAAAAATAAACCAATTAATATTAAAATATATACAGGTATCCTTCGGTTTGTTTTAACTTGCTCAGACCTTTCTTGATAGTGCTTCCCGTTTTTAAGGGTAATCATATTAACCTCCAAAATTTAATGAAGCTTTTATATATAATGCGCTTATATTTTAACCATATTGTATATATATGTAGTTAAATGGTTAAGTTAATAAGTTTTAATTATTAACATAAAATCATAAGCCATTGATATAGATATTTTAACCTACAAGATATTGTAAAATTACATAATATATATCAAATATTTGCATCTTAAACGAGTGTAAATTAAAAATTGGAAGTAGCTATAAATAAAAAATAAATCTATTTTCTACTTTTTAAACTTATAGATAAGTTATTTTAAAAAATTAAATATCAATACAACCTAAGTACTTAATTTGAATTAATTTAATTAATATGCTGAATGTAGGTGATACAAAATAAGTATTTGTTGCTAATGCAAAATAATATCTACGTAGGCAGAAAGAGAAGCCAATTTATCTTTAAAAATAAAAAGCACCGTTAATCGGGTGCTTTTTTATGGCATTTGTTTTATAAATTGAACCTGTTTACTCACGACCTAAAATAAGATAACAACCAAAACTAATAAAAATTCCACCTGTAACACCATCAATCCATTTTGCAAATTGTTGATAATATTGAGTCATTTTATACCATGAGAAAAATACAGCAACTAAAGAAAACCACAATAAACTTTCAATCCAAATTAGACCCAATAGGGAGGTTTGTGCACTGAGTGGTGCATCCGATTGAATAGCTAAAGCAAATACACTACTAAAATAAACCAAAGCTTTTGGATTTGCCATATTGGTAAAAAAGCCTTGGAATAATAACGATAAATGCGATTTATCCAAGTGTGCTTCGGTTTGTATTTGGCTACCTGTGTTGTTCTTTGTTTTCAAGGATGACTTAAGCATTTGCCAACCTAAATAAAGCAAATATAGACCACCACAAACCATAAGTACGTGTTGTAACCATGCAATTTTTTGAAATAGAAAATGTAGACCACTAATGGCTAAAATTGCCCAAACTAAAATACTCAGGGAAATACCTAAAGCAGCAAAAAGTGCATGAGTGCGAGATTGACGGATTGCACTTTGGGTAACGAAGAAAAAGTCAGGACCCGGACTGATAAGTGCAAAAAAATGAATCAGTGCAATACTGAGTAAAGCGGTCATAATCTTTCCTTTATAAGATATATAAGTAATGGATTAAATTAAAAAATATTTTGACAAAATACTAATTAAATCAATTTTTGCATGAAATTTTGTAGGACTTCTGAAGCAACTTGTTCAAGTGTAGGTGCAAATTTTTGATTATATTCACGTAAAACAGGAATATCAATTTTAGCTTTGCGTAATTCAGCTGTATGTCCAATCAGCCATTTTTCTAAGCTATCATTGAGTACTTCTGGGTGAAATTGAACTGCTAAAACATGAGTACCAATACTAAAAGCTTGATGCGGGTAAATGTCTGAACTTGCAAGTAATGTTGCTTGATTAGGAAGATCAAAAGTATCACCATGCCAATGTAGTACTTTAATGTCATTTAAAGATTGTAATGGATTATTATCAACATCAGCTAATTGTAATTTAGACCAACCAATTTCTTTTTGATGCCCCGGATAAACTTTAGCGCCACTTGCATGGGCAATCAGTTGAGCGCCTAAACAAATGCCAAAAGTAGGTAGTTTTTTTTCTAAACGTTGCTGCAGATGAATAATTTCATCGTTTAGAAAAGGATAATCTTCTGTTTCATAAACACCAATCGGTCCACCTAAAATAATAACTAAACCTGTATATTCAAAAGCTTGTTTTAAGTCATCGACACCTGCTTCAAAATAACGAACTCGAAACCCCGCTTGGTATAGCGTATCTTCAAAACTGCCTAGATCTTCAAAAGCCAAATGTTGAATCGCGTAAACGGTTTTAGGGAAATCTGTTGGAAGGGAGATCATGGTTTTGAACGCATTAGGCTAAATTTGACGCTTTAATGTAGCTTAATTATGCTGAAATTTAAATCTAAAAAACGTGGAAAATGCATGATTTTAAGCAATTCTAGGTCAGGCCGTGAAAAAGATTGAATACCTGCATTAAGCAACAGTTTCGAGACAAGATAAAATTAATGCTTTACTTGAGGTTAAAATCGTCTGTTTAAGATTCTCATCGGCAATACTTCGAGCCATTATAATTGCTCCAATCAATTGACACAAAACAGCCCATGCTTTTTCTTCACTGCCTAAATGATGCTTAAAAATTTGCTGACCACGCATTAATTCAGCTTGATACGTTTGTTTCAGTTGCAGGTCTGAACGAGCAACCTCACTTGCAAGCGCAGGTAATACACAGCCATAGGCAGGACGTTCAACATGGGAAAGCGATAAATAGCGATTCAGCTCAAATTCAATCCATTGTTCAGCATCTTCAAAAGGGTTGTCTTGCCACATTTGAATACTGTTTTGTAGTTCATTTTCAAGTAAGGCTTTAAATAGGTCATTTTTGGATGAAAAATGTGAATAGAATGCGCCACTTGTAACACCAGATGCTTTCATAAAAGCATCGATACCAGTAGCAGCAAAGCCATTTTTTTTGGCAATTTGCCCACTAATATGCAGTAATTCTTTTCTTCTTTGTTCTTTATAGCCTGTTTTATAGCGCATAAAGTATTCGCCTTTGAAAATATGATGACAATTATGGTGATTCTTTATACTTGACCTCTTGTCAAAATTATAACATAGTCATCGTTATAGTAACGATCGTTATCCAATAAGCATTCAAAAAGGAAGAATAATGAGTGATATAAATGATCTGTCATCATCAGAAGATACATTACTGAAAAATTTTGAATTTAAGACCAGTAATTCTGAAGGAAAGAAAGTGGCTTTAGTGATTGGCGCAGGAGATGCGACAGGTGGTGCAATTGCCAAACGCTTTGCTCAAGGAGGGTATATCAGTTGTATGACACGGCGAAGTGTAGAAAAACTACAACCTTTAATTGCTGAAATTAAGCAAGCTGGTGGACAGGCATATGGTTTCGCATCTGATGCACGTAAAGAAGAAGATGTGATGGTGTTGATTGAAAACATATAAGCGAATATTGGTGAAATTGATGTTTTAGTTTTCAATATTGGTGCGAATGTGCCATGTAGTATTTTAGAAGAAACTGCGCGTAAGTATTTTAAAATTTGGGAAATGGCATGCTTTGCGGCTTTTCTAACGGGTCGCGAAGTTGCGAAGCGGATGGTTACTCGTGAACGAGGCACGATTATTTTTACAGGTGCGACAGCAGGAATACGTGGTAGTGCTTATTTTGCTTCATTTGCGGGTGCAAAACATGCACTACGCGCATTGGCACAAAGTATGGCACGTGAATTGGGTCCTCGAAATATTCATGTAGCGCATGTGGTAGTCGATGGTGCAATTGATACTGATTTTATTAAAAATACTTTTCCTACAATGTATGAGAAAAAAGATCAAGACGGTATTTTGAACCCTGAACATATTGCGGAAAACTATTGGCATTTGGCGCAACAGCCGCGTGATGCATGGACACATGAATTAGATTTACGTCCTTGGATGGAAAAGTGGTAATTGTAAAAGGTAAATTGTTTAAATACTTAAAATATAGTTACTAATTAAAAGTAAGTTTTATAATATTTAAAACAATTCGGCAAATATTAATCACACAAGGAATGTATAAAGAATGAAACAGGTTGAATTTTATTTTGATTTAGGCAGCCCTTATAGCTATTTAGGATTTTTTCAAATTCAAAAAATTGCACAACAGCATCAGGCAGAAGTAATTTGGAAACCGATGTTATTGGGCGGTGTATTCAAAGCCACAGGGAATAATAGCCCGATGATGGTACCTGCGAAAGCAGCATATTCAATGAAAGATATGGCACGTTGGGCAAAGTATTGGCATATTCCCGTACAAATGAACCCATATTTTCCGATCAATACATTACAGTTAATGCGCTTAATTACTGCTGTACAATTACATCAACCTGAAGATTTTGTGCGTATTTTGGCGGGTTTATTTAATGCGATGTTTGGCGAGCCAAAAAACTTAAATGATATGAATGAATTGATACAAGTCATGACTTCGTTGGGTTTGAATGTGGAACAGGTTCAAGCATGGCTCAATGATGAAGGTGTAAAAGCACAGCTTAAAAAAGTTACGGAAGAAGCCATTCAACGTGGTGTATTTGGTGCGCCAACATGGTTTGTTGGTGATGAGATGTTTTGGGGTGTCGACCATTTACACTTTATTGAAACAGCATTGAGTGAATAATTTAATGTTGTGTATAGTGTTTTGATTTAAAAACTCTGATTTATTCAGGGTTTTTAAATACTAAATGTAAGCGTGCTTCTGATCATAGAAAATCGTTTATATTTAAAATATGATTTGCTTATTTTTCTTATCTGTACTTATTTGTCTAATGCTTCATTCAAAATGGCAAAGCAAAAATACCAATATAATTTTTCATTGTTCTTGGTGATGATTTCTAGTTTTTTAATAAATATTTCTTTTCTTATTATGAGTCATGATCTTGGTTTAAATTTCGGTATTTCAATATTTTTTCTGATCTTGTTTAATGTTTTTGTTCCTTTTTTTGCGGTTAGAAAAGCGTATTATATAAGTAAAAATGATTGCTGATAATATCAGATAAAAAAGGATATTAAGGCTGATGTAATAATGACAAAATGAGTGCCAAACTAAAAATAGATAGAATCGTTTGCAGGCTAATCACAGATGCCATGAGTTGATAATTACCTTTTAATAGCTTTGTTAGAATATAAGCTGAAGAGGCTGTGGGAATAGCAAAGAAAATCATAATGGCAACAATGGCTTCATCATTTAAATTAAATAATTGAATCAATAACCATGCGATACATGGAATGAGAAGGAGTCTTAAAAAACTAATCATCAGTGATTGAGCTAAATATTCCTTCATGCCTTTAAGCTGAATTGCAGTTCCGACACAAAGTAAACCAAGCATCAAACTACTATTTGAAAAGGCATTGAGTAAACTTGTAAATCCATTCCAAATTGGAATATTTAGAACATTAAATGTAATACCGAGTAAACATGAACTAATCAGCGGATTTTTGATTAAAGATAAAAAGATATTTTTAATCTTAAGTTGGTTTTTAGGTGTTAATGATAATATTGAAACAACGTTGACGAATGGAATGGCAATTGCCAAGATATTGACTAAAATACTTTTAATTTCAGGGTTATTTAAAGTAGCAGCTATCGATAAACCAATATAAGTATTGAAACGAATCAAACTTTGAATATATACGCCTATTTCTGCAACAGGGCTTTTCTTGATGAATGCAAATGCATAAACACTACCAATCACAATAGCCATCATTGAAAAAATAACGATGAATATGGAGTCGAGATGCCCCATATTGATATCGGCATGTGCAAGAGAGCTAAATAATAACGATGGAAATAAAATATAGTAATTGAGCTTTTCTGCACCATTCCAAAATTTTTCATCGAGCATACGAGAATGAAATAAATAAAATCCTAGACCAATCAAGGCAATTGATGGAAATAGGATGTTGATCATTTCTAGCATTGTTGACTCAATATCTAACTTTATTATCAAGGTTGAACAGAAGCATACATTAAATTGTGTTTAAGGGATAAATTTAAGCGCTGAAAGATAGAGATTGTGAAAGATACAGACTATTGTTCTATGATATTTTTGCATAGAATGAATAGACGTAAAAAGTCAGTTTCTTGATCTTAAATGGATTTAAAGAAACAGCGTAAAATTTAGAAATGATTTAAAGCATAAAAATTGGGGATGAAATGAACGTACAAATTTTGGGGAAATTTAAAGCACTCGCCGTGTTGGTAGCGGTCTGTATATTACCCATGCAAATTCAAGCTATGGGGTATAGCGCTAACTATGCTGCATGTATGAATAGTGCAGGCATTGCAACAAGTGCTGTTACGAGTTGTATGAATGCTGAATATCGTTATCAACATAAGCGCGCTCAAGATAATTTTAAGGCCTCTTTAGCACTTTATGGTGATGCGGAAAAGAAAAGTCAAAAAGCAGCAAATAAACAATGGAAAAAATTACGCGCAACCAATTGTCGTAAAGAAACTAGTTCAGACTCCATTGAACGAAAGACTTATTTTTTAAATTGTGCAATTAAAATGACCGTAACTCGAGCAGATTTACTTGAAAAACAATTGTACCGATTGAAATAATTTCTAAATTGAGCATGGGCAAAGCATTATAAAAGTCATCAAAACAAGGTATCATAAGGCGTTTAAAAATTTACCCTTGGAGACGCCTTAAGTGGATCGACCGACTATTAGCCCTGAACATTTACAGGAAGCTGCTGAAAATTTAACGACCATTCGTGACTTTATTCGCTTTGGTGTGACAGCACTACGTCAATACGATGCACACTTGGGTCAGGGGACTGAAGATTATTTTGCAGAAAGTTCAGCCTTGGTTTTACAGACCTTGTCGCTTGAATGGAAGGCAGATGCTGAAATTTTTGATGCTAAATTATTACCAAGTGAAAAAGCTGAATTTCTTGCGTTACTTGAACGCCGTATCAATGAAAAAGTACCAACGTCATACTTGTTGAACTTGGCTTATTTCTGTGACAAACCTTATTATGTCGATGAGCGTGTGCTAATTCCTCGTTCACCAATTGCAGAGTTGATCAATCAACGTTTCGCGTCATATTGCTTAGATGAAAATGATCAAGTGCGTGAAGCCTTAAATAATTTACCTGAAAATCCACAACCTAAGAAACCACAGCGTATTTTAGATATGTGTACTGGTTCAGGTTGTATTGCGATTGCTTTGGCGTATGCATACCCAGATGCTGATGTTGATGCAACCGATATTTCTAAAGAGGCTTTAGAAGTTGCTTCAATCAATGCAGAACATCACGACAAACAGTATCAAGTGGCTTTGCTTGAATCAGACTTATTTGACAAAATTCCTGCTGAAAATCAATATGATTTGATCGTATCAAATCCACCGTATGTAGATGCGGAAGATATGGCAGACCTACCTGAAGAATTTCATCATGAGCCTGAGCTTGCTTTAGCAGCGGGTCAAGATGGTTTAGATCTTGTGCGTAAAATGTTAGCTCAAGCAGCAGACTACCTAACAGAAGATGGCTTAATTGTCATTGAGGTCGGTAATTCTGAATGGGCAATGAAACAGAACTTCAATACCATTGATTTCCATTGGTTGAAATTTCAAAACGGTGGTTCAGGTATTTTTGCACTGACCGCAGCACAATGTCGTCAATACCGAGATTTATTTATTCAATCTATTCAAGCATAAGGAATTGTAGGCATGGCAGGTAACAGTATTGGGCAACTTTTCCGTGTTACGACTTGTGGAGAATCTCACGGCGTTGGTTTAATGGCAATCGTTGATGGTGTTCCACCAGGCATGACTTTGTCTGCTGAAGACTTACAGATTGATTTAGATCGCCGAAAACCAGGTACATCAAAATTTGCAACGCAACGCAAAGAGCCTGATGAAGTCGAAATTATTTCAGGTGTATTTGAAGGTAAAACAACAGGTACATCGATTGGTTTATTGATTCGTAATACAGATCAAAAATCGAAAGATTACGGCAACATTGCTCAGACTTTCCGCCCAGGTCATGCCGACTATACCTATACGCAGAAGTATGGTTTCCGTGATTACCGTGGTGGTGGTCGCTCAAGCGCACGTGAAACAGCAATGCGTGTGGCTGCAGGTGCCATTGCGAAAAAATACTTAGCTGAAAAGTTTGGTATTTTAATTCGTGGTCATGTGACACAGATTGGTACAGAGAAAGCTGAAGTTTTGGATTGGAATGAAGTTTCCAATAATCCATTTTTCTGTGGTGATGCCAATGCTGTTCCTCGTTTTGAAGCACTAGTGACTTCGTTGCGCGAACAGGGCACAAGCTGTGGTGCAAAACTTGAAATCTTAGCTGAACAAGTTCCTGTAGGTTGGGGCGAGCCAGTATTTGATCGTTTAGATGCCGATATTGCCCATGCCATGATGTCAATCAATGCGGTGAAAGGCGTTGAAATTGGCGATGGTTTTGCGGTTGCGGAGCAGTTTGGTCATGAAACACGTGATGAACTTACGACAGATGGATTCCTTGCCAATCATGCAGGTGGTATTTTAGGTGGGATTTCTTCGGGTCAGACCATTCGTATTGCCATTGCGCTTAAACCAACCGCAAGTATTACTACGCCGGGTAAAACCATTAATATGAATCGGGAAGATACTGATGTATTGACCAAAGGTCGTCATGATCCATGCGTGGGGGTGCGTGCAACGCCAATTGCTGAAGCGATGCTTGCGATTGTGTTGATGGATCATTTTATGCGTCATCGTGCGCAAAATGCCGATGTGGTTGCACCATTTGCTCCGATTTAACACAATTTGTATTTGATTAAAAAACCAAACGCTATGTTTGGTTTTTTTTTGAGATTTTAACGGATTTATGGTTGTGTAATGTGTTGAGAATAACCTTTGATAAAGGTTAAGTAAGCAGAAGATTGTTGACCATCAGCTTTTAGAATTGGGCGCTCTATATCACCTTTATCTGTAATAAGTTTCAATGAAATTTCTTTACCACTACGGAAAGAGTTTAAGAAACTGACTGGGACAATAATATAATTTGAAGATAGTTTTGTACCATTTTCAAGTGTACTATTCTCTGTTGCAGCAATCGTTGAATAAGCATAAGGCTGACCATCGACATTAAATACAAACTGTTGAATATTATATTGCTCAGTATTTTTAATATCGGCAGTAATTTTAAAACCATCGCGTTTTTCTTCATTCCAACGCATTGCAAGTTCAGGACAAACCTCGTTGGTTTCACAGATTAAAGGGCCTTTTGTCACAACTTTGAGAGAATTTGGAGTAGCACATGCCGTTAATAAAAGTACAGATGAAAGAAATGCGAGCTGAATTTTCATAAATTTTCCTGAGTAACATGGATCTTACTGTTATTGATTGTTATAACAATGCACTGAACTTGTTAAATTTACCGTTTAATGCATAAAAATGGAATAACCAATCTTATTTTAGTGGTCGAATTATGAATAAAAGTCAACATTTAGATAGGTAGGAAATAGAAAAGCAGCATTCTGACGAATACTACTTTTTATTTTCTTATTAATGAGAAATAAATAGTATCAATTATTGTTTATAACCACGCATAAAGACTTTATAACCACCAGACTCACGGTTACTATCTAAAAGTGCACCACTCACATCACCTTGATTTGTATTAACGGTCATGGTGATAGTTTTACCTCTTGCTAAAATAGTTAAAAAACTACGAGGAACTGTGACGTAATTAGTTGAGTCAATCAGGCTAGAGTTTTGAAGCTTACGATAAGTTGAAGGTGTTGTTGGGGTGTAGCTATAGTTTTGACCATCGATATTAAAGTTGATTTTTTGAATATCATACTGATTAATATGGAAAATATCTGAATACAAGTTGTATTGTCCCTGTGAGCTTCTCCAATCTACAGAAAATTCTGGGCAAACAGTATTAGAATCACAAAGCGGTGATCCTGATGTTTCAGTACGTCGAACTGTATCTGAAGGATTCATTGAGTTACTTAAAGCGTTGGTTGTTGGTTTAAACCATTTACCAGGGAGTACCACACATCCTGTAAGTGTTAAGCTGCTTAGTGACAAAGTTGTTAGCATAAGTATGCTTGAATATTTCATTGTTATGACCATTTAGTTTTTATTCATAATAATTTATCATAAAAAGAATAAAGTGAGAACTGGTTATCTTTAATTTGTGTTAGAAATATTCATTTGTGTTTGTATTTTTTTTAAATTAAAATTTTTATTCTAATTTAAGTTTTTGAAATTAAACTATAAATTTTATTTATCATGCTTTGTGATTAGATTCCTCAAATTTTTAATTTTTTTATTCAAGTGTGACACTCGATTAAGTTTTTATTAAATTTGGCTAATTATTTATGTTGAGTGATAGAGAAAATGGTTCATTTATATTTTGTACAAAACTTAATTATTAGATATTGAATTGTATTGGTTGATGCCGTTTAAAGACTAATTGCGGAAAATCTATACGAAATTAGTAAATCGGGGATTTTTTATCAGTAAAATAATGCTATAAATGAAAATAAAGCGAATATGAAAAGGAGTTAAATTGATGAAAACAACAGTGAAGTATGTTGTGCTGAAAAGTCGAGAATATCAATTGGGTACTCCACTCTTTGAAGAAAGTCTAGATGCTGATCAGCACTATTTTGATCAAATTCCTGATGTTATTCACTTTCAGCAGCATGATTTTAAGGTCAAATCTAAAGAGTTAGTTCGTAAGCAAATTTTTGATGATTTCGAAGAGTCACAAAGTATTTTGGTCAAAGTGATTGCGTTAAACTAAGTTACTCTAATTCATCACAAAGCAATGATTTTGAATTGTTTGTGAAAATTAAAAAACCCCATCAAATGTGGGGTTTTTATTTTTAAACGTATTATTTTACTTTTTAACAATAAATACAGGTAATGTCGTTTGGCTTAATACATCTTGTGCAAAGCTACCAAGTAACCATTTTTGGAAGCCTTTACGACCATGTGAACCCATGACAATCAGGTCTACATTTAATTCTTCAGCTGCATCAATAATAGTTTCTGCAGACACCATGCCTTTTTTTATTGAAGTTTCAATGTTAACACCTTCAACTGTAGCAATTTCATTCACTTTTTCGAGTGCTTGCTGTGCATTATTATAGGCTTCTTTGAAGTAGTCTTGAAGCATACCAGCTGTATAGTAAAAATCTGCACCTGAAAATGGATCTTCAGCAATGACGCTAATTGCCGTAATTTTACAATTGAAGGCTTTAGCAAGTCCAACGGCATGTTTTACTGCCGAAAATGAGATGTCTGAGCCGTCTACAGGGACTAAAATATGCTGATAAGTCATAATGATTTCACCTCTTTGTTTATTGTTCCCTATATTCATAACATATAAAAAGATATGATTAAAGTAGCTAAATAGAGTACAAAATTTATTTGAAAATTAATGTGAAGTAGTTGGATAAATTTTCAAAAAATGATTCATTTCGATATTCATTTTTCAAGAATGATTTTAACTAAAAAGTATGAATCAACCAAAATATAGTTGATGATATTTAACAGCAGCGGATTAACGTCTAAAAAGCTTTCTACGCTTATTTTAGGGTTGATAAATTTAAGAGAAAATAACTCATTGTTTAACAATCATCACAGGTAAAGGGCAGATGCTGAGAACTTCTTGAGCAACACTTCCTAAAACAAGTTTTTTAAGCCCTGTACGACCATGAGAACCCATCACAATCAAATCTGTATTTATTTCATCTGCAATATTGAGAATAGCTGTTGCCGTTGAAACATCTCGTGCAATGCGAGTCGTTACATGAATGCCATGTCCCAATAATGTTTGTTGCAGATCCTCTAAGCGACCTTTAGCATTTCTTTCAGCAGCAAGAATATACTCAGTAATAGATGGTGCAACTTTATAAAAATCTACGCCAATCATAGGATCTACAGCCAACACACTCAAGATTGTGATATGACTTCCAAAGGCTTGAGCAATTTTTTCGGCATGCTCAACAGCGGCATAGGAAATAGGAGAATCATCTATTGGAACAAGGATATTTTGATAACTCATATATATTCTCCATCATTGTTATTTCATTAGTCATAACATGGAATAAGAATATAGTGGGGAGTTGATTTGTTAAATTTTAATTGGTTTAAAATAGATCATAAAGATAGTGTGATTTATGTAACATAAATAAAAATATAATTGTTTTTAATCACAAATAAACTAGAATGTATTTATCAAGTAGCTCGTTGAAAAGAGAGGTTATTATGATTCTTTATGATGGAGAACAAGTATTCCCTGAACAGGCAAATAAATTTAAAGTATTCCTAAAAGATTATCTTGCTAAACGTGGCGCAGCTTACATTTTAGAAGAAAAGTTTTTTATTTATGATAATGATAATGATGAATTTTTAGAACCAAAGATTCAAGAATTTTATGTACTTTGGTCTGTCGTTCCACATTAATAAATATAACCGCCAAATTGGCGGTTCTAAATTTTTGAAAGTGCTAAAATAACTTAAAATATATGCATATAAAATAACAAAAATGAAAATATGAGGTATATACTCAGGCTAAGCCTTTGATCCTGAGTGAGAAGATAATGCCGAAAAATTTTGTCATCCGTTTTGCAGTTCTACTGTTTATGACTTTGTTGGTGATTGCATTGGGTATCCATTTTATGCTTTCGAAAGAAGTTACAGTTGTTGCATGGATTTTGATGTTCCCTATAATTATGGCTGTACCAATTTTAGCATCTGTACTTATGGCGAAAGATGAAGAACTAGAGATTTCAATGCATTAAGTTCATGTTGAATTTAAAGTTGTTATAAAAGCCTACAGATGTAGGCTTTTAATTGAGTTATTCGTATAACACCTACTCTTATTTTTTGGTTGTTTATTGATCTATGGTGATCATTTTAAATACAATAAGTAATGTGAAACTCTATCTATATTTACTCAAATCGTTTATTCTATCTGCATCATATTAGAATTATAAATTTTATCGTGTTTACTGATTTTGTTTCGTTGTTGATTTTCTCCATCGTTCTATAAGACGTTTATATTTTAAAAGTTATTTTCTACTATTATTTAATTTTTTTGAGAGAAATGTATGTCAGATATCACTACTGGTACTGTTAAATGGTTTAATGAAACTAAAGGTTTTGGTTTTATCGCTGCAGATAGCGGTGAAGACGTTTTTGCACACTTCAGCGAAATCCAGTCATCTGGTTTCAAAGTTTTAAATGAAGGTCAACGCGTTCAATTTACCGTTACAGCTGGTAAAAAAGGCCCTCAAGCAAGTGGTATTACAGTTATCTAAGTCTCTCTAGATTTAGAAGCTAGGCTCATCGTAAGATGGGCTTTTTTATTACTTATCGATTATTCAAAGTGATTGGGGCTTTATCTAAATCTAAAAATTATGGTTCATGTAAAATGAAGGCGTGTTAAATGAAATCAATTTTACAATTGTTAGAAGTATTTAGTGATACTTTCTTGGGACGAAAACCACGAGATGTGATGCACTCTTCGGTTACGACTGCTTCTGACTCCGATCGTAATATTGGGATTGCCAGAGATACGATGATGATTAGTCCTAAAGGGATTGAAATGATTTGTCGATTTGAAGGCTTACAGTTATCTGCTTATGATGATAGCGTAGGCGTGTGGAGTATTGGTTTCGGTACGATAGTTTATCCAAGTGGTACAAGGGTTAGAAAAGGTGATATTTGTACACTTGAGCAAGCAAAATTTTATATGTCACATGATTTAAAAAAATTTGAACATGCTGTTGATCAAGCTGTAAAAGTATCAATTGATCAGAATCAGTTCGATGCATTGGTTTCGCTGACTTATAACATTGGTGCAGGCGCATTTCGAAATTCTACTTTACTTAAAAAGTTGAATGTTGGTGATTATCATGGTGCATCTGCACAATTTGATGTTTGGAATAAGGCGAGTGGTCGTGTTTTACAAGGGCTTGTGAATAGACGTTTTGTTGAGCGTACGTTGTTTGATAAAACCTAGTGTTTATATGTTGAATCATTTTAAAGATATAAAAATCATTTCTATACCAATAGGCTCAAGTGGTATAAGTTACATTTTTTAGAATCAAGATTTGTTGTGGTTGTGATGGAAGCATTTGAAGCAAAGAAAAATGTATATTTTAATTATGAATTTGATGAACTCACTTTGGATGAAGATGATTTTCCTGATGTGATTTATAAATCTTTGGTTGGTTTGCTTTATAAACATGTTATTGAATATCCTGATACTACGTATTGTATTTATTATCACGAAGAATTAGCTGGAGATGAATTACAAAAGATTAAAAATGATTGGATGGGTTATTGCCCATTGGATTAATCTCAGTTTCTTTAGGATACTTTTAATTGGGTTTTAAACCGCGCTTTATTTTTAAAAAAATTAAGTTAACAATTAAACAGCAATAATAAAGCCCTCATTGAGGGCTTTATTATTTATTTATGTTTTGTGTGAATCAAATCGCTTAAGTTATAACCTTGGTTTTTAGCATGATTTAAGAACTCGGTAGCAATTGCTGGATCAAGTGTTGGGGATCTGCTCAATAACCATAAGTATTTTTTGTTTGGTGTGCCGACTAATGCAACTTGATAGTCTTCATCTAATTTTAAAATCCAATAATCACCTCGTCCGAGAGGTAACCAACGAAGCGCTTTTGGTAAAAAACTCACTTTTAGTTTAGAATTTTCTGGGCTATTTTGTACTGATGCTTCACCAATCGATTGCTGAAGTTTTCCATCTTTGTTAAAGCATTTATTATCAACTTTAACTGTTCCATTTTCATTTAACGAGTAATTTGCAGTTACGTTGTAATCACATTTTTTTTGAAAATATAGCGGTTTACGCGCAATTTCATGCCATGTTCCTAAATATTTATTAAGATCAACTTTTGCTACAGTTTGTACTTTTTCATCACTAGCATATGCTAATGTAGCCATGCTCAGGAATGCTATTCCAGAAATAAGGGTAAAAATCTTAAATGTATTGTTCATCATATAGCTCACATATTTAAGTACTTAATAAATATATCGAGTTTGAATAACGATAGGGATGATGTATTGTAAATTTGTTTACAAATCATGTAATTTTCTCATGAAAGAATTTACTTTATGATTTTTATATAATGTCTACGACTAATCTATTGGATTTATTTTTGATCTGCTAAATAAACAAATGACTACAATCCTATGTAACCTTTAATTTTTATAAGATATTGAAAATACAACCATATGCAACCGATGCCAATCCATCAAAGATTAAGTGGATTTTAATTTGTTTATAATACAAGCATGAATTAACATTGATTAATAAATTTATATAAAACAATATATTGTGTTGTATTTTGACTCATTATCTAATTGGTTTCAGACCTCATGTATATTCTTGAGAAATTCTTTTAAATAGATTTTCTTAAAATATACTGAGTTTTTATAAAGATGAGAATTAATAAGTAAAATATAGATGATTTAGATTTTGGCGAAAAAGGGCAGAGTATTTATCGTGACGCTGACTTAATTGGTTTTATTATACGAGTCAGACCTATAAGTAAAACATTCTTTGTCGAAAGGAAATATAACAATGAACTTTTCCGTACCCTAAACTGTTTGATCGACCTTCACATTAATATTTTAATTGCATATATAAACCATATCTATATCAATAGGGCGAAGTGGTGTAAGTTACGTGTTTTTAAGATCGAGATATGTTGACTGTGATGAAAGAATTTATCATCAACTTCAACTGTTCTATCTTCATTTAACGATAAATTAGATCCTCAAAATGTAAATCTAAAATTATTTCCATTGATGGGCTAGGTTATATGGTGCTTAGCATCTACAATTCACGTTTTATCCAATGAGATTCTGTTTTGAGTAGCGAGACGCCTAAACTTCAGCGCCGTTTAAAGAACCGTCATATTCAATTGATTGCTATGGGCGGTGCAATTGGCACAGGCTTATTCTTAGGTTCAGCACATATTATTCAATCCGCTGGCCCATCTATCATTTTAGGTTACATGATTGGTGGCTTGATTGCATTTTTGATTATGCGCCAACTTGGTGAAATGATTGTACATGAACCCGTTACAGGTTCGTTCAGTTATTTTGCTTTTAAATATTGGGGACGATTTTCTGGCTTTTTGACGGGTTGGAATTATTGGGTTTTATATATTTTGGTGGTAATGACTGAGCTGACGGCTATTGGGAAATATGTCAATTATTGGTGGCCTCATATTCCTGCTTGGACATCTGTATTGTTCTTTTTTATTGTGATGACCTTTGCTAATTTAGCCAATGTAAAGCTGTATGCGGAGTCTGAATTCTGGCTATCGATGATTAAAGTCCTCGCAATTATTGCAATGATCATTTTTGGTATCTATTTGCTAATGATGGCAGATGTTGGCTCAACGGCTTCTATTAGCAACTTATGGGCACATGGTGGATTTTTCCCGCATGGCTTTGAAGGCCTATTTTATATGTTGGCTTTTATGATGTTTGCTTTTGGTGGAATTGAGCTGATTGGGATGGCTGCTGCTGAAACAGAAGATCCCGAAAAAAATATTCCTAAAGCGGTGAATCAGACAGTTATTCGGATCTTTTTATTTTACATCTGTTCATTGGCTATTCTTTTGTCTTTGGTACCTTGGAATCAATTAGATTTAGGTGGTCTAGATAAAAGTCCATTTGTACTTATTTTTAAGCAAATGGGCATTGATTGGGCTGCACATTTACTTAATTTTATTATTTTGACAGCATCAGTATCTGTTTGTAATAGTGGTATGTATGCCAATAGTCGTATGCTACTAGGCTTGGCAGAGCAAGGTAATGCACCGCAAATTTTTAAGTACGTTACTAAACAAGGAACTCCTGTTCCTGCTGTTTTATTTTCAGCATTGCTTATTTTTGGTTGTGTTCTGCTTAATTACTTTGTACCTGAAAAAGCATTAAGTTACCTGATTTATATTGTAGTAGCAGCAGCAGTATTGAATTGGATGATGATCAGTTTAATTCATTTAAAATTCAGAAAAGCAATGAAACAGCAGGGCGTCAAGACCAAATTTCCAGCGTTATTTGCGCCATTCACCAATTATGTGGTTTTGGCTTTTATGTTAATCATTCTTTATATTATGTGGAGTCAGGGTTTTATGCTGTCGGTATTGATGCTACCCGTATGGATTTCACTATTATTTGTTATATTTAAGTTGTATCAAAAAGCCCTCAACTGAGGGCTTTTTCGAGCACCATTATGTTAAATGGAGCTTTTTACTTAGATTGTTGCTCATCTATAATGATAATTTGTCACAAGCTGAAAATTTAGTTGGAGTTACAAGAAATCATTCCATACCCATTGTTATAACAAGTAGTATTAGTCGATCTAGGTTGACTATTTAACATCTGTAGCTCTAGTTGCCGATTCTGTTGATACATGTATAGCTGTTGGTCTGTCATCGCATCTCTGTATCCAGTATCTTGGCCTTTTTTATTTACACACATGATGCGAGTCTTAGAGATTTGTCTGCCTGCTTTACAAGATGAGTCTCCTGCTAAGTAGTAGTTCCCATTTATATAATTTGGGGTAGCACTCATACATCCACTAAGACCAATAGACAATAACCCCATTAAAATAAAATTTTTCATATTATTTAATCCATTAAGTTTAATAAATATTATGCTCTAATTTTACTAATTTTTTATTGCTATACAAAGGTAATCAAATATAAATAAATGCTAAAGCAAAGCGATTTTAAATTTGTCAATTTATATTGAGGTTTAAGCAATTTATCTAAAATTAGCATAATACGCTTTATGGGAAATACTCGATATTTCATCATAAGCATCAATATTTTATATGAGACCATGATAGGGTTCAGCGCACTATCATGGTTTGTTTGTGACTATTCATGGTTGTGATTCGATTAATAGAACAAAAGCTGTTTGAGAAAGCCCTCAGTTGAGGGCTCATTTTTTAGTGATGAGAATGCTGAATTTTGGGTGTGTCTCCTGCGAAAGGTCTAGCTTTACACATCTCTAAGCTTTCATTTGGATCACAAATACGTACATCTTGCATCATTCCTTGGTCTTCATGATCAAGAATGTGACAATGCAGAACAAAATCGCCAAGAAGATTATTGTCATACTGGGTACGTGTTATGACGGTATATCCTTTAGGGACAAAAATAGTGTCTTTCCATACATGCTTCAGGTTATTAAATTGAACATCATATTGACCTCCATTAGAGGGATTGCCGGAAACATCCTCATTCTTCTCATTTAATATTTCTTGGATTTGGAATGGATTTACATGAATATGAAATGGGTGTCCACCTAGAGTAGATGTTAAATTCCACTCGTCGATGTAGCTACTATCATCCGTAGTTTTAAAATTTAGATAACGTACATCTTCTTGTTTACCTGTGTATGCTTTACTATTTTTATCATCATTGATTTTATTGCTAATTTCAAAAGTAGGTTTAGAGCTAGTATTAATATTAAAATTCAATTCTTGCTTATCATTTTTTACTTGTTCATTTTCTAGGGATTTGTATGGTGCAAAAGCTGATAAGTCATTTTTTGCAATTTGATTTATGATTTGAGTAGGTAATTTCTTCAGTTTTGCTTGATTCGCTAAATAAGCTTGAATATTTATTTCACGTTCTGTGGATTTTTTAACATCAACCCAACTAATCAGTTTTGCATATAGTTCATGATTTTCAGATAGTTGTGCTTTCAACTTATTAGAAATATTTTTATTAATTTCATTTTTATCATTCAGTTTTGTATCAAAAACACAATATTTATTTACTGTTGGGAAAGAGATTAAAGCATCTTGGCGATAACCAGGTTGTAATACTGATAGCTTAGTTGGTTGAGTCTCTGCCATAGTAATTCCGTCATGGGCAAAGGTGTTAAAATTGATAGATTTGAGTTGGTTAAATCTCGTTATTTTTTCAATGTCCTTATTTTCTTTGTTATCAATAAATTCACCATATTCACGGCATTGTTGAATAACTTTATCATCACTAAAATCGGCTGAATTTGGTAGCTCTTTGATAATTAAACCAAGAGTATCTCTAATTCCTCCATGAATCATTCTCCAACGAGAAAATTTATTTTGGGTCATTTCAAATTTACCCAAGACTAATCCATTAATTGATGTATAACGTGATGATTTAGCCCAAGATGATGGATCTTTTAATTCATTATAATCATCAATTTTGCCATTCTCATTATATTGAATCTGTTGAAACATTAGGATTTTTTCATCTGCGTCTTTCAAGAGAATATCAATATCACCAACTTGGACAATATTATTATTTTCGATTTTTGGAAATCTATTTCCTTCAACTATAAGTGTGCCAGCCATGCCACTAGATACTTGTAGTGCTGTTGAACCATGTAGATGCGGATGATACCAAAATGTGCCTGCAGGATGGTTTTTAGGAATTTCAAATTGAAATGGTTGTGACGTATTCGGCTTTATATTAATAAAGACGTTATCACTTGCAATACCGGTATCTTTGGAGTCAGGTTTTTTAAAATAACCCGGATTTACAGCTAAACCGTGAGTATGTAGGTTTGTATTATTAAAACAATGAGGGGTGTTGTGATCATCTTGTTTTTTGCATTCGTCATTATCTAATTTATTATTTAGTAGAACTTTTAAAGATGCTCCCGGTTGGATTCGAATAGTGGGACCAACTAGAGAATTATTTTCTGTATTTTGACTGCTCCCATCAATATATTGTCGAAGCTCAACTTCATCAATTTTTTTAAGATTTGGATTAAAAATTGTGCTTTTTTTCATTTGAACATTGAGTTCTAGTGGCTTTCCATTGGGACTTTGTTGGAACTCATTTGGATTAATAATAACCACTGATTTTGCATAAACTGTGGGTGAAATACTTATTGAAAGCGCTAGCATGTTAAAAAGTAAGATTGTTAATTTTGGCTTCATGAAAACTTCCTTTTGACTTAAATAATTGAAATAAATATAAAATTTATAATATCTGTGTTTTAATTATTGTTCAATTTTTATCGGGGAAATAATAATGAAAAAAATTATGATGGGATTTGGTGCCGGAAGTCTTCTTTTTTTTATGCAAGGAACAACTTTCGCGAATATTCAAAGTTATGAAAATTTTTCAAAAAATCAAAAAAATATACAGATATTAGATAAAGCATTTGACGAGATGAAAAAGCGTAATAATGCTGCTCATGATTCAAAGGATTTTAGGACGAGTTTACAATATTGGGCAAATATACATGGTTATTTTGCTGAAGATCTATCAACTGATCCAAATGCAAAAGCATTAAAAGATACTATTAAAAATAAAGTAGGGAGTTGTTTTAGTGAAGCTTTCAAAAATAAATCGAAAGAAGAAATAGAACTCTGTATAACGTATACGACATACTATACGGCTATTCGTAATCAAACCGTTTTAGATGATAAAATTGCACAAGATGTTTGGGGGACTTGCCCACATAGCTCTAAGGATGTAGCTAATGATATGTTTTTACCTTGGCATCGACTCTATCTACATTTCTTTAATAAAACACTGAAAAATGCGAGTGGAAGTGCTGAGTTCGTATTGCCATATTGGAAGTATGAAGATAATTATGATGAAGAAAGTTTTTCTGTAGCTTTGCCAACACAATTTACTGAGCAAGATAAGTCAATATATAGTCAATATCGCACTAAGGGCTTAAATACAGGACAGCAAAGCATTAATGCTTACATGAATGGAAAAGGGGAAGGTGTTGATATATTAGGTTCAGAGGCATTGAAAGCTGAAAAGTTTTTTTCAAATGAAAGAAATGGTTTTTCAAATTTAATTGAGCAAGATCCGCATGGAATGATGCATTGTGGAGTTGGTGCTAATTGTATTGCTCCTTATATGGGAGTTGTTCCTGCAGCAGGGAATGATCCAATCTTTTATTTACATCATCGGAATATTGACCGATTATGGCAAAAATGGATGGAAACAAAAAGTAATGGAAAAGAAATTACACTTGAATGGGCTAAGAAAAATTTAGGGATGGATCCTGCATGGTTTGAAAAAGAAATGAGTTTTGTGGATGAAAATGGCAATAAAGTTACTGTAACAGTAGCCGATGCATTTAGCCCTGAATATATGCCTAAATATGAAGATCTCGATTTGAAAAATACAGAACACTCACTCGGTGCGCTTAAAGCAATTTCAAGTCCGTTGGGTAGTCATGAGAGTTTTGATTTAAAATCAACAGCGATATTGGGTCAAATGCCCGATAAAATTAACCTTGCAATACCTGCAAAAAATTTAAAATCTAATCTCAATAATAAACCTGCAGAAAGTTTTTTAAAGCTTGAAAATATAGAATTGAAGAATAATCCTCTATTAACCTATGGTGTTTATTTGGTTAATAAAGAGAACTCTAAAAAGAGTTATTTAATGACATTCTCATATTTCGGCGTTGATGAAGGAGGTCACGGCCATCATTCAGGGGCAAAGCTCAATGATGTTGAATTAAATATTTCAGATAATTTGCAAGAAATTGGAGCGACTAATTTTGATCAACTTCAACTTATTTTCAGGCCTACAGATTTAACAACAAAACCAGTATTCACACAACAAAATGATGCTGGAATAACCATTGGGAAAATCTCTTTTTATTCTAAGCCTTTAAAAGAGTAACGACCTATATAGTTCTAAACTTAATATTATAAGCACAAGCTAGAGTCTTTTTGCTTGTGCTTTTTTGTCTCTTATAAGAATTTTAAAAAATTGATTTATACAAATCAAATATTAGAAAGTGAATCAAGATGCTCTATAAAACTATTTTCTTTACCAACAGCATTAACATGATCAAAATAGTTATACCAACCACTGGCTTTAATACCATTAAGTAAGACATCACAAGCTTCTTTATTAGGGAAATGCCAAACTGCTAAAAACTGATGCTCGCTGCTTTGATCAACTTTAGATTCGATTTCTGTTAGTGTCAGAGCCTGAACTCCTAAGTCGGAAAGTCCACTCATTGCAGTTCCTACATTATTTAAAAATTGTTTCCTTTCTTCTAGTGACAAAGCTTTCCACTCTGCATTTGGAGTATATAGTTCAATAAGGTAGTGCTTCATAATGATTCCTTGTTAGTCAGGTTGATAGATACTTTTTCTAGCAATGTGCTTAATTGATTTCTTTCTTGTAATGAGAGGTTGCCAAATAGGTTGGCAATCCAACGACTATGTTGGTCAAAGACTTTTTTAGCTATCAATTTGCCTTTTGATGTGAGCTGAATAGTTAATGCACGACGATCTTCTATGTTTGCATGTCGCTTTACTAATCCATCACGCTCTAAGCCATCGAGCAAACCTGTTACAGTTGCACGAGTGATTCCTGCTTGTTCTGCTAAAATTTTAGGTGCAACTCCTACTTCTGCTGCATCTAATAAGAATAAAAGAACAAATCTGCCTTCAGATAAATCATGGATGGCAAGTTGACTTGCACAATCTCTATCTATGTTTGAAGCAAGTGAAAGTGTTTTAAAACACAATTGTATACCTTCAATATCCGGTAAATTTCTCTTTTGAGCCTCACACAAAAGTGCTTTATATTTTTGATCGAGCTTCATTTGATTAGGTGTAATATAATAAGGTGGCTAACTATAATAACTAGTGCTTGAAGTTGTCAACTTATATAGTTTTAAATTTTGAAAATATCCTTGTGAAATACTTACTATCTAAAACTCAATTAAGCGCTATTTAATAATGACAATTAATATTAAAACAACAATTACAATGATGAGAAAAATATTGATATTCGTTGATTTAACTGGTGTTTGGGTGGGCATAATTCTATTTTTGTAATTCATTATTTTGGGTTTCAAGTGCTAGAACATGAGCAAATCGTCACTAGAGAGACTTTGTCGCAGCTTACTGAGTTAAAGCTCTCCGTCATTGATGATCATTTAAGTTATTTGGTCGATAGTGGTCAGATTATACGTGTACAGCGTGCTGTATTCATTCCGACACCTAAACATCGTGTTTCACGAATCATGTCTAAAATGGTAGTTCCTGACGGTACCGTTAAAATAGAAATTGGTGATGATGAGATTTTAACACTAACACCACGTGAAGCACGTAATCTTGGTAATTTAATGGTTGCTGAAGCGGTATAAAAGCTCATTACAGAGCTTTTTATTTGACCTCGTGTATGGACCATCGGTTTCGGTATCACAATTTATCCCAATGGCATCAAAGTAAAAAAAGGGGATACTTGCACTGAAGCATAAGCCAAAGCGTATATGGCACATGATTTAAAGAAATTTGAATCTTGGTGATTATAAAGCTGCAGCTGCTCAGTTCAATGTTTGGAATAAAGGTGGTGGCAAGGTGATTCAGGGTCTTATGAATAGATGTGCTGTACAACGGAAGTTGTTTGAGAAAGCCCTCAATTGACGGCTTTCAGTAGAAATTTAGAAGCTATTTTTGTGAAGATAGATGATGATTTTCTAATGGTAAAACTTCGCTTAGATGCTCATTAAAAATATCTGTCAGCATGCTGTCATAGCGTATTGCATTGTATTCAAGTAAACGATTTGCTTCGGCTTGAGTAATAAAATTGATTTGAATTGCATCATGTATATGCTCTTCAAAAGTTAAACCTTTAAATAAATCCTTTGATTCCGACTTTTTAAATTTATCCCAAAGGTCTTTAATTTGAAGTAGGCTTTGGAAAGCACACTCCATTCGACCTGTTACGTCTTGAGGATCAGTATTGTAATAGACATGTTGCTTTAATAAGTTACGAAAGGCGTTGTCTTCCATAATTAAATCACCAACCTGTTGCTTTAATTTATCACTTGGTTGCACTATTGGTCGACCGAATGGAAAACAAATAAACTTTACTAAACTAGCAGCTAATGGATAAGGGAAGTTATCAAATAACCCTATAAATGCTTCTTGTGCCTGAAATAAGATTTTTTCTAAGGCCAATTGAGCGTGACTTTGCTCTGCTTGGGTATGTTCTCCATGTTCATAAAACTTGAGGATAGACGTTGCAATAAACATATATGAGTGAATGTCTGCTAATCGACCTGATAGCATTTCTTTACGTTTGATTTCACCTGCTAATAAGCCTAAACACATATCGGCGGTGAGGGCGAAATTTGTACTGAAACGATTTATGATTTTGTAATAAGGAGCAGTAAAATCATCTACACTATTTGGTGCATGATTTGAGCCACCTGTAAAACCATAAGCTAAAGCACGAGCAGTTCGATTAAAGGTGTAACCTAAATGTTGATAAAGGATTGTATTCATTTCTTTGAGTGCAGTCTTTTTATCATCCATTTGAAGTAGTTGAAGCTCTTCAAATAAATAGGGGTGACAGCGCATTGAGCCTTGACCAAAAATCATCAATGAACGAGTAAGAATATTAGCACCTTCCACCGTAATCGAAATTGGAATGGCTTGATATAACAAAGCTAAGAAGTTACGAGGCCCTTGTTGAATTGCACGTCCTCCGACAACATCCATACCGTGGTTAACTAACTTACGCATAGTTTCAGTGGCGTAGTATTTTGCCATAGCCGTCATGACTGCAGGTTTACCGCCTTGGTTTAATCCGCATGTGACCGAGTATCGGAAAGCTTCTAACATATAGGTATCACTAGCAATCTCACTAGTGGCTTCTTGAACACCAGTGAATTTACCAACAGAAATTGAGAATTGTTGACGAATTTTGGCAAATGCACCTACAGTTAAATAAGTCATTTCACCTGCAGCTGTAGAGAGTGCAGGAAGAGAAATACCGCGACCTACAGCCAAGCATTCCATTAACATACGCCATCCTTTACCTGCATTTTCAGCACCACCAATAATCCAATCAATAGGAATGAAGACATCTTTCCCCTCAACGGTACCATTCATAAATGGAGAACCACCAGGGTGATGGCGTGGCCCAACGATAACACCTTCATGAGAGGCTGGAATTAATGCACATGTAATACCATAGTCACTTTTAGTACTATCACCTAGTAAGCCTTCAGGATCATGAAGTTTAAATGCAAGTCCGACTACCGTTGCGATTGGAGCAAGAGTAATCCAACGCTTAGAAAAATTCATGTTTAAGCCAAGTACATTTTTTCCTTCAAACTCACCGTAGCAGACAATTCCAGTATCAGGAATTGCGCCCGCATCAGAACCAGCTTCAGGACCAGTTAAGCCAAAACAGGGAATTTCAGTACCTTTAGCTAAGCCTGGAAGATACCGATTTTTCTGTTCATCAGTACCATAATTAAGTAATAACTCGCCAGGCCCAAGTGAATTTGGAACCATACAGCTGACTGCAGCAGTGAGTGAGCGAGATGCAACTTTGCTCATAATTCGACTTTGTGCAAAAGCACTAAATTCTCGACCACCGTACGTTTTAGGAATAATTAAGCCCAAGAAACCTTTATCTTTAATAAATTGCCATGTTTCAGGGGAGAGATCCTGATTTGTGTGAATATCCCATTCATTTAGCATGGCACAGAGTTGTTCGACTTCGTTATCAATAAAGGATTGTTCTTGTTCGGATAGTTCAGGATAAGGATAAGTATCAAATTTAGACCAATCTGGTGCACCCATAAATAATTCTTTTTCCCACCAACTTGTACCTGCATCTAAAGCTTCACGTTCCGTTGTACTCATACTAGGCATTGAATTAGCTAACATTTTATAAGCGGGTTGAGTAATGAAAAACATTCTGAGTGGATCAATTATTAGTATCAGACTAATTAGAACTAATGGAATCCCTAAAATGAGCGACCATGGTGTAATAAATGCGGTAAATAAAGTGATAAAGATGATAGTTATTGAGCCCATTTTTCGTGAAAAAGAAAAATAGAAGACCGCCCATAAAGTTAAAAATTGAATTAATATGGCAAGGAAAAATAATATAATCAAGATCATACCCCCTTGATTGAGCTGAAGTTTAGTTCCGCATGAGAAAGTAGATTGTTAAGTTTTGAATGAGTTGTATTTATTTTTAAATGATACTTCTGCTATTTATTAATAAATAAAAACATTCGGTTCTAGTGTTTTAGCAATTTAAAGCTGTTGTATTCAAGTAGAAATATTTAGTATTTTGTCATTAATAAGTTAATTCTTAAATGTTTTGAATTTATAAAAAGACAACTGAGGCTTGTAAATCGTCGTGCTAAAGAGCTTAAGTTATTTGAGAAAGCCCTCAATTGAGGGTTATTTCACATAAGTGCTATTATATTAAATGGTTGCTTATTCAGATGAGTCTTTGTTCAACTTGAAATTATTTTTGCCCTACGTAAATTGTTTTTGAAATCCTTATTACGCTGAAGTGTCAAACAAACATTATCATTTATACTTAATTTACTAAAATCTAATTTGTACTCTTTGATATTATTTCGGAAATAAAATTCACTATAATCATCAAATTTAAAATAATATACCTCAGCCCTTTGCCCCCTAGAACTGGATGCTGGATCAAAACCATTATAAGTGGGAGGGGTAATAATTGATAATATTTAGTGTAAAAATAGAGTGTAGGTATAATAATAAAATACCTAACCCATATAACAGTTTTCTAAAAATCAATAATGATAAAAAGAAACAAGTAAATAAAATAAAACTTATATAAGAAAAATAATATTAAATAGTTATCATAAAAAATCATCTGAGGTTAATGAAGATGAGTGTGATACAACAATACACATCACTTGACACAGCCTAAACCGAGACTTTATTTGGTTATAATAGTTTCCTAGTCGACTTCTCTTATCATTAGTTCCAAATAGGATCACTCATTAGTTAAATTGTCCTAAAATTAACATAATACACCTTATGCGAAATGCTTAAAAGTTATCGTTAAGTATCAGTATTTTACATGAAACTATAATTGGTTTTAGCGCACTAAAATGTTTTTTTGACGATTTACGTTTGTATTTCATCAATAGAACAAAAGCTATTTGAGAAAGCCCTCTACTAAGGGCTTTTCTTAACCTAAACCAGCAAGCTTAAAACAAATATAAGGGACTGAAGTATTATCTCCATGGTTTATTTTTGAAGCTCTTCGATTTATGTCATTCATCAGAGTAAAAAAAACCTTCAGCGTATTCATATGATCTTCTGTTTGATTCTACCGCAGGATCCGGCTTCATATTTTTCATATATTCAATAGACTCTCTAGTCTCATCAGAGTTAATGAAGTCAGCTAAGTCGTTTAAATCTTTTCTAATTTCAGCTTCAGAAACAGGTCTAGTATTATATTGCTGTCTTGATGGTTCAAACTGACGTTGTGTTTGTATTGCACGCTGTTGGCGCTCACGTTCGCGCTGTGCTTGAATCTCTCTTTCTCGTTGATTTTGTAGACGCTGTTGTTCCACAAAACGTTGAGACATTCGGTGTCCTTCACTTGCAGCATCATATGCAAAAGCGAGAGTTATTGGTGTGGTCAGTAGGCTAAGAAGTATAATTTTACTTAAAGATTTTTTAATCATTTTCATCACTTTTATAATAGCTGATAAAGTTAAATGATTATAAATAATAAAAATAATAATGAAAGTAAAGTTTAATCCTTAAGTAGCTATATATTCTCTTAATAAAACAGACTATATTCCGCAAAGTATTTGAAAGATACTATTTCTTCTTCGGGCACCTTGTGCCATTTCCACCTGGCAGGCAATCACAAGCATGCCCATCGCCATCACGGTCTAAACTTTTCCAACCTGTTTGCCCTGATTTTTTACGTTGTTCATACCAAGCCTGAGCCTCTTTTTGTGTTTTAAAGTCAGCGCATTTTTTTGCATAGGTTTGAATAGAAGTAAACCCCAAAACTAAAATGAGTAAAAATTTCATAAATTATTTTAAAGTAAAAACATTACGTGAAGTCTAGCAATTCTTAGAATGTTTGCTCAATGAATGTAGGGGTAAAGTCTTATAAAAGTCATTTTAGTTGACATATTGTATTTTTAGCAATAAATTTTGGTTGACAGATGTTTAAAATAGCAATAAATTGATTTTAACCCAACATTTCACTATTTATTGCGGATATTTTTTATGGAATGGCGTCATCCTTCTACTTTTGAACCACAGCTAACTGATGAGGTTATAAGCTTCTTTGCTCAGCATATGTTGAATATTTATCGAGATATTCTTTATGTACTAAGTTCAGAAGACGATTCAAATTATGGTCGTGGTACTAGTATTTTTGATCGTACCCGCAATCGTTTTTTAACATTAATCATTAAGCAACAGTGCCCGGTAGATGTGCATTTGGTCAATGGCTCTTTGAAGTTTATTTTCCAAATTGGTCATGCAACTATTCGGTTTTTAAAAGATGATTTCGAGAATCCCAAGAAAAAGAAATACTTCATGCAGCAATTGCAAAGTTTGAGCTTATTTCCATTCGATGATCTACAACCTAACTATTGGCGTTTTATTCTTAATGAGCCAAAAACATTAGATGACGAGCCTTTGGTTGTATTCGTTGGTTATAATTTAGCAAATGAAGTTGTTGCTTACTGGGATTCTAGCAATATTGTTGGTACGAATTATATTCACCTAGATGAGCCTGAAACACCAACTTCTGTGGAATTGGGTTCTCCATTGGTTGAAGATCCAGATATGGATAGTGAAGATGATGACGATTCCGAAGCTGTAAACAACTAATTGTAAGATGACTAGCCATGACAACACAGTTTAATGGCTTGGAACTAAAACTTCTTAGACAATTTTATGAATTATCTTTAGAAGACTTAGGTAGCAAGCTGAACTCTGACTATACACGTCAATATCTTCATAAAGTTGAAACTGGGCAGACTCTACCCAACGATCAATTTATTGACAAAGTGGCGCATCATTTTAATGTGCCACAGTCTTTTTTTATGCAACTAAAACCTGTCTTACAGGAAGATCAGATCCATTTCAGAAGTAACCGTACCGCAAAAGTTTCGTTTAAGCAGATTGTTATCGCTAGAGGCGAATATATAAAGCGATTGACTGAATATTTGGACTTAAAACTCAGATTGCCTAAATATGATATTCATACGCCGGATGATGAGCCAGTAGCAGAGAATCCAGTAATTGAGCTTATAACTGAGCAGTGTCGTGAAAAATGGGGCTTAGGCTTAGGTCCAATCAGTAATATGGTTCGGCTTTGCGAAACACATGGCATTATTGTAACCACATTTTCTTCTATATCTAAGGAAGTAGATGCCTTATCTTTAGCTACAAAGCGTCCAATCTTTGTCCGTAATGAAGCAAAAGAAAGTATATGTCGTCAACGTTTTGACTTGGCTCATGAACTTGGTCACCTTGTATTGCATGATGGTATTGTTACTGGAGATAGGTTAACTGAATCACAAGCAAACCATTTCGCCTCTGCTTTGTTAATTCCTCAAGTTATGATGCGTACACACTTTCCTACTTGGTATAAGAATGGTCGCTATAACTGGAGCAAATTGAGTGATTTCAAACAAACGTGGAAGGTGAGCAAAGCAGCGATTTTATACCGTGCTAAACAATTAGGTTTATTAACTCAAGAGCAATACACCAGTGGTGTGATTTACCTTAAAAAAACAGGTGAGGGCATTACTGAAAAAGAAGATCATCTGATTCCTAAGGAGAAACCAGAGCTCCTTCAAGTCTGCTTTGCTATGCTCTCGAAAAAGAAAATTTTTGCAGAGGATATAGCTCAAGCTTTGAATGTAAATGTTGGCTTTCTTGAGAACTTGGTTGGAATGGAGATTCCAAGAAAGCCAAGAGTTTTAAGAATTGTAGAAGAAAGCGCCTAAGGGCGCTTTTTCTTTTAGAAAAGAATAAATGTTGAATAATAAAAAATAGTTTTATATATTTGTTTTAACTAAAATTGTTGTAGATGAAGAATGCTTAAGCCTATTTATAAAAGTGATGGGGTTACTGACAGTGAAAGACAAATGTCTCAATTATTAAATGATACGTTTTTATCTTTATGGTCATATGTTGGACCATGTAATGATAGAAATTTATTAACTAAAAATGAAGGAGTTGAAATATGTGATGCTATCGTTGCTTTTGGAAATAAAATTATAATTTTTTCAGACAAAGATAATAAATTTAATGAAAATAAAGACGTAAATACATCATGGAAAAGATGGTATAAAGATTCTGTTAAAAAATCGATAAATCAATTGTATGGAGCTGAAAGTTGGATAAGAAACAATCCACATAGAGTTTTTTTAGATAAAAAATGTCAAAATAAATTTCCATTTGATCTGAGTAGCAAGAATTTAGAGATCCATCTAGTAGCTTTAACAAAAAATACATTAGAACCTGCAAAAAAATATTTTAACCAGTCTGCTGAAGGGAGCTCAGGAACATTTGCACATATATACGCGTTAGATGAAAAAGATGTTATGGAAAATCCATTTACATTAAATGATTTCAATCGAGAAAAAACATTCGTACATGTATTTGATGAATATTCTATAGATCTCGTTATTAAAGAGACAGGTACTATTTCAGACTTTTTACATTATTTAACTTTTAAAGAACTTTTTATAAGAAAATATAATTTAAGTGGCTCACTGGGAGAGGAAAATTTTCTAGCTTTTTACCTATCTCAGGAGCCTTCTTTGTTGGCACGAAATAAATTCAATTTCGATGAACTTAAGCAATATACACTTTCAGATGATAACGCTGTTTTTATAGGAGAAGATGAATGGGAAGCCTATCAAAATTCCTATAATTGCACATTGAGAAAAATATTACTTGAGAAAAGTAAATATTGGGAGGAACTAATAACTAGGTTTTCAGATGGAATTGTGACTGCTCAGGTTGGGGAAGGTGCTGAACTTGACTTAGCAACTCACGAAATAGCAGTTAGAGCATTAGCATCTGAGAACATAAGTTCTAGAGCATTGCTAACTGACGCTTTCAAAGAAAAGTTTATAAATGTACCTACAAATAAACGAAGTGGTAGAATTATTGAGCCAATTTCATATAAGGATTTATTGTATGTTTTCTTATTATTGCCCAAAGATGAAAATGAAAGCATTGAGGAATATGTAGTTAAAAGAAATGCTTATTCACATGGATATGGTTTAGTTGCAAAATATTTAAATCCTAAATATACAAAGGTGATAGTACTTGCCACTCAACCATTAGGTTCAGAAGGTAGAAGTGAGGGAGTTTATTTGTTTGAATATCCCAAGGTATTACCTCATAAAGAGAAAAAGACTGCTGAGAAGTTAAGAAAAGAACAACATATTTTCAGAGAATTTACAAATTATAAAGATGTATCTAGAAATCATAATTCTCAAATTAAAGTAAAAATAGGAAGAAATGATAAATGTCATTGTGGCTCAGACTTAAAGTACAAAAAGTGCTGTTTAGATTCAGATGAATTATTTGGCAGTAATTATACATAAAAGCACCTCACGGTGCTTTTTTATCTCACTTAGTATTTAAACTTTTGGGTTTACTATGTAAGAGTAAGTTCATTTTTTCTATTAAAAATTTATATTTCTCTATTTCTAAAAATAATTCTGGTGTTGGATTATTTGAGTAACCTTTCTCTAAATCACCAAGTAGGTCACTGTATAAAGCTGTTAATGCTTCAACTGTACCCGCTAAAAATCCCTCACCATATTCAATTTTTTGCTCTTTAGTAAAGGTTGATCCTTCAAAGCTTTCTTCCAGCCGAGCAACAATATCCGCATTCATAGAGCGATTCAGCTCTTTAGCCGATGCTGCAATTTTATCTTTTAGTTCTTGTGGCAAGCGCAAATTATATGCGACACCTAAATGCTTACCCATAACTTCATCCTGAAAAATTCTGTTGACATGGTATCAAGTGGACATATATATTTGCAATATGTCCAGTGGACATTATTTTAAATAAAAAATACCCCGAACATTCTTGGCGGAAGACGGGGTATTTACCAATACCAGATGAAGGATATTGATATGACTAGTTTATCACTTTGTTTTAGGGATACAACTCTAGATGTAATTATGCATGACCAAAAGCCATGGATTAGCTCGCGTCAACTTGCTCAAATGTTAGGTTATGCGCGAGAAGATGCAGTTAATAAAGTATTAGAAAGAAAGGCAGATGAATTTTCTAGAGGAATGACCTGTAACGTCAAAATGACGTTACAGGGTCAGTCACGTGAAATTAGAGTATTTTCTTTGCGCGGTTGCCATTTGATCGCTATGTTTGCAAAAACACCAGTCGCTAAAGAATTCCGCAAATGGGTTCTTGATGTATTAGACAAAGAAGCTTTACAACAGCAAATCGACACCCGAGTAAAAATCAACGCAGAACAACAAACGATACTCAAAGAAATCATTGAGAGACGCTCTGAAGGCAGTGTAAAAAAACGCACTGAACTTTGGAGCAGACATAATAAGCATTTCCGTATACCACGCTACAATGAACTTTTGGCAATTCATTTCCAAGATGCTGTGGATTACCTGGAAACGCTACAGATTAAGACAAAAGGGGATATTCATATAGATGACACCCAATCTATAGAAACACTGTGTATACATGCCAAGCTATTTCAAGCATGGTGGAAAACACACAGTCCAACTTTAGCTAAGTTAAATCCATTATTGGAGTCAATGCTACATGACAATATGTTCTATATGACTTCAGCCATAAAGGATCTATGCAAAAAGCATGATTTAAAACTGCCAGATTATGACTATGAGCATATGTTTGAGCTGAATATGCTACCTCACCAAAGATACTTATTGTTGAAGTAAAATTAGACCGCCTTAGGGCGGTTTTTTCTTTATAATTGAATAGATAGATTACAGTCTACAAATTTTATTACAATTCACAAAATTATTTTTTGTAGACTGATTTGTAGACTGTTGATCTGCAAAAGTAAACAAATGACTGCAATCTAATGCAACCTTTAATCTTTGTAACCAATTGAAAATACAAGTGAATACAACTATATGCAACCTATGCAAATCCAACACAGACTAAGTGGATTCTACTTTTTCTACTACTGTATTGTTGGTACATTCATGCCATATTGGAGCTTGTATTTGCAAGATCAGGGATTTAGCTTCGAGCAGATTGGCATACTTTCTTCAATTGCAATTATTACCCGATTTTTTGCACCTTTTATATGGGGGTGGGTTGCAGATAAGTCTGGTAAACGCATGCGACTTGTTCGTATTGCAACATGGATGGAAGCCGTTATTTGGTTCCTGATTTTTATTATTCCCAATGATTTTCAATCCGTTGCTATGCTCATGCTAATTTTTAGCTTTTTCCAAAATGCTATATTGGCGCAATTTGAAGGCGTGACTTTATTTTGGCTTGGTGAACGCCGTGCAGAGCTTTATGGAAAAGTGCGTAAATGGGGTTCAATTGGTTTTATTGTTGGTGTATTTAGTATTGGGGCATTGCTTGAAATTGTTGATATTTCAATGTTACCCATTATGTTGTTATGTATCGCATTTACTGCATTTTTATGGTCGTTTACAGTCAAAGAGCCACAAGATGCACCGCAGTCGCAGAAACAACTCGAAGCATTATTACCTGTTTTAAAACGACCTGTGGTATCTGCCTTTTTTTGCATTGAATTTATTATGCTTTTTGCACAAGCCCCATTTTATAGTTTTTATAGTAATTATTTAAAAGCCAATGGTTTTAGTACAACAAGTATTGGCTTTCTATGGTCTGTCGGTGTGATTGCTGAAATTATGATGTTTGCCTATGCAACATTTTTTCTGAAAAAATTAAGTTGGCGTGTCTTGGTAAGTATTTGTCTGCTGATGACGGGATTACGTTTTATTATTGCAGGATCCTTTCCAAATAGTTTTAGCGCACAATTTTTATCACAGACGATGCACGCCTTTAGTTTTGGATTATTTCATATGATTGCAATGCGGATTATATTTCAAAACTTTACCGCAGGTCAGCAAGGGCGTGGGCAAGCATTGTATAGCACGATGTGGGGGCTTGGTGTGGCATCTGGAAGTTTACTTGCAGGGCATTATTGGCAAAGCCTAGGTGGGGAGATGATTTTTATATTGGCAGGTTGTTCAATCATATTCGGACTTTTCTTAGTAAAAGTATTACCTTCAAAAATACAAGTATAAGAAATGATGTAGATTCGTATTTAAAATCATATCGTATTTAAATTAAATACGATATTTTAGATTGAATTACATTGTATTAAATAGCTTAGACAATAATGCTTTGATAGCATGAATGCCATGGTTGTGCATGTTCTAGTTGTGCCGCGAGTTGTAAAAGTACATCTTCTTGACCAAAAGGTGCAACAAACTGAGAACCTAAAGGTAGATTATTTTTGTTCCAATATAGGGGCACAGACATCGCAGGTAGCCCTGTAATATTGGCAAGTTGAGTAAAGGGTACCCATTGCAAATTATTTTTCACCAATTGATCAATCAGTTTACCTTTCGCCAAGATATGTGCTTTATCAATTTTTAAAAGTGTTTTGAGAATTGGAATTTGCCAAGCAGGTGTTTTGACTTCACCATTTTTTGGTGCAACGGATGTAGTAGATGGGATGAGGTATAAATCATATTGCTCAAAAAACCGATTCATTTGTGTGATATAAACACCCCAGTTTTCGAGATTGCGAATATAGTCTAAAGCAGAGGTCTGCGCACCAAAAGCTGCAATAGCCAAAGTGTCTAACTCAAAATCACTATTTTTTGCGCCGTGCTGTAATTTTAGTTGTTGAACGGCATAAGCACATTGGCTAAACCAAGTGAGTGTAAAGTCTTTCGCAAGTTGCATACCATCAATTGCGGGTTTGCTTTCCGTTACATGATGCCCAAGTGATTCAAGTAGTTTAGCTGTGAGTTGAATCGCAAGAACCGCATCTTTAGATACTTTTGTGCCCACTGGTGATTCAGTACAAAATGCAATTCGTAATGGTTTTGGTGGTTTTGCAATCAGATTTAAATAAGATTCAGACGGAGGAGCAATATGAAAGGGGCTTTGATGGTTTGGGCCTTGCGTTGCATCTAACATCGCTGCGCTATCACGGACAGATTTGGTTAATACATGTTGCATTGCTGCGCCGTGCATGAGCTCACTAAAATGGGGACCCCATGGCGTACGACCACGACTCGGTTTTAAACCAAATAATCCACAATAGGATGCGGGAATGCGAATAGAGCCACCACCATCGCTTGCACCTGCAATTGGGACAATTCCAGCAGCTACAGCAGAAGCTGAACCACCTGAAGAACCACCACTATTATATTTTAAATTCCAAGGATTATGGCAACTACCCCAAGCTTTAGGTTCAGTAATGCCTTTGATCCCAAATTCAGGTGCATTGGTCAGCCCCATCGCAACGACACCTGCATTTTCCCAACGTTTAACAATTTCAGAGCTTTGATTTGAAATATAATGTGCTCGTTTTAGTGCATTTGAACCAAAAGAAGTTGCAACACCAGCATATTCTTGATGTAAATCTTTCAGTAAGAAAGGTAATCCGGTAAATGCACCCTGAGGCAAATTTTGTTGCTTTATTTTATTGCGAGCGTGTTCGTACATAGGGATGACGATAGCATTTAATTTGGGATTGACTTGTTCCGCTCGAGCATGTGCAGTTTCAAGTAATTCTTGCGCAGTCACTTGTTTAGATTTTACAAGTTGAGCCAATCCAAGCCCATCATATCGAACATATTCTGAAAATTTCATTTGCAATTCCTTTGCGGTATTTTTATCTATTGAATGTTGTTGATATTAACTTCATGAATGTTGCATTTGCATCTTTAATTCATTCTGTAAGGATGATTCAAGACAAAGTTGATTACGACCTTTCTCTTTGGCTTGATAGAGTGCATCATCGGCGCGTTTGACCAATTGTTGGAAAGGAATACAGTATGGCAAAGTTTGATAACTCAGACCAATACTGACACTGATATTCAGTGTTTGACCATCTTCAAGGATAATTGGGGTTGAAAATGCTGTATTGCAAATGCGTTGCGCAATTTCGACACTTTGTTGTAATGATAAATCTTTGAGTAAAATCGCAAACTCTTCCCCTCCTAAACGTCCAAACAGATCAGAATCGCGGATCTGTTTGCGGACTTGTACTGTGAATTCTTGTAATACAAGATCACCGACATTGTGACCATAAGTATCATTAATTTTTTTAAAATGATCTAAATCTAAAATTAAAATAGTGACGGTCTTGGCTTGTTGGGGCTTTATTGGGGTAATTGTTACCGCACGTTCACTTTCCTCGTAGAAATAGCGACGGTTCATTGCAGTGGTTAAGCCATCATGATTGGCTAAATACAAAATTTGATGATAAAGCTTTTGTCGATTCATACTGATAATAGTCAGTGTGAGTGGTGTAAGAGCAAGCATGAATAAACCGATTCGCACTGAAATGGTAGTTGCTAAATAGGCATCAGGCGATTGAGCAATATAATATGCGGTTAAACTGTTATACATCATCATACAGACAAAGCAATTGATGATGGATACAAAGAATAAATTATAAGTGAGTGATGCCAAAACCAATGCAGCAATTGGGAACATGATAGCACCCGGACCAATAAAAAAGTGGGTCAAAATAACAGATACAATTACGGCAATAATTGGCGTGAGATTTTTTGGCTGAAAGGGAAGGGTTTTCCAATCTTTTATAAATCTTAGACATGTTTTTTTGTCTGGGATTGCTAAAAGAATCGGTAAGAAGGCAATGACATTAAGAATTTCGCCTGTCCACCACATACCAAAGTCGACCCAAAGTCGATCTGTAGACATAAATGTATTAGGGATATGAGGAATTGTTAAAACGGCAAATACTGGACTTGCAAGACAGCCCCCAAATGCACAGATAATGAATAAAAATAAAAAGGTCATCCCTTTATTGAATTCTTTAAAATCGAGTTTGAATAGGCGTAATAATGCCAAAGTCACAATTGGATTTAAAACATTGGCAATACTTAGAAAGAGCGTCAAGATAAAATAGTTACCAGTGACCAAATCGGCCAACATAAAACTTGTAAATGCGCCGAGCCATCCACCGACGTTTCTTAAATTTTTATAACGAAGAAATAGACCGAGTAATACGGCATTTGCAGGCCAAAAAATAGCGAGGAAAAATAGGGGTCTTCCTAATATTCCAGCAAGTGCGCAAACAAATATTATGATGCCAACAATACAAAAAGAACGAAAATTTTCTTTGAAAGATTGGTCTGAATATTGAATGGATAAAGACAAGTCAATTTCCTATTGTATTCGTTATAATGTTCGTGTGAGACATTAGTGCTAGAAATACTCACATCTTATTGTCTATTTCCATTAAGCATATATTTTTATGAAGAAAAATCAATATGATTTTGATGTAGTTTAGTTTTTTCGGATGATTTGATTCGAAAATACTCAGATTGTTTCTATATGGTTAATATTACATGATTTATTCTAAATTTATGCTAATTTATAAACATATGACATTAAGATGCTGATTAGGTATGAAAAAAACAGCTTTATTTATCACGTTATTGTTTTGTGGTTTTGATTTTGCAGTTGCAGCGGAAACTTTGCCAGCTAATGGTGTTCAGGCAAATACAATAAAAATTACGACTCGTCCCGAAATTTTAGGTCTATGGGGGATGGATATTCCTGGAAACAAGAAATGTGTTGAATATTATAACTTTCGTGGTAGCAATGAGGTTGTAGTAAATAGTGGTAAAGAGTGGTCAGCAGGTTTATATGACTATCAGCCATCTCCAGACAATACTTTAGAGAAATGGCCAGCGTTAGTTATGCAAATTAAGTATGAAAACAATGAAAAAGATTGTTCTGGTAATCAGGTTGATCAGTCGGGCGAAGTTTCGCAGTATTATGTCCGTTGGAAAAATAATTCAACATTGAATTTTTGTGCATCGGAAGCCGATGATAAGTGTTTTGCAACCTTACGCCGTGTTTTACCGTAATAATGATTGATTTAATTGAAATTTAATTGAAATTAAAAATAAATAGATAAAATATGTAATCATAAAAAAACCTCTTACATAAAGAGGTTTTTTTTGATTTAAATCTTTTCAAATGATGCATTAAGCATCTTTTTCATGACCTTGCAATTGTTTGAGTAGATGTTTTTCAAGGTAATGAATATCCATTGCTTGTTTGCAGAAGTTTTTATCTTGCAAAATTAAATCTTTATGCAAAGGAATATTGGTTTTAATACCTGTAAGGATCATCTCATCCAATGCTTGTTTCATACGTGCAATGGCAGTTTCACGATCTTGACCATGTGCAATGAGTTTAGCAATCATCGAGTCGTAATACGGTGGAATGCTGTAATCCTGATAGATGTGTGAATCTAAACGAATACCTGCACCACCTGGTGCATAGAAACTTTCAATTTTACCTGGTGAAGGCATAAAAGTTGAAGGATCTTCAGCATTGATACGGCATTCAATCGCATGACCATGAACTTGAATATCTTCTTGTTGCAAGTTCAAACCTAAGCCTGCCGCAATACGAAGTTGTTGTTCAATAATATCAATGCCCGTCACCATTTCAGAAACAGGGTGTTCAACTTGAACACGAGTATTCATTTCAATAAAGAAGAATTCACCATCTTCAAATAGAAACTCAAATGTACCAGCACCCCGATATTGTATGAGCTTACATGCATTTACGCAGGCTTCTAAAATATCAGCGCGCGCTTGTTCAGGTAAACCTGGTGCTGGTGCTTCTTCAAGCACTTTTTGATGACGACGTTGCAAAGAGCAATCACGGTCGTATAAATGTACTGCATGACCATTACCGTCTGCAAGAACTTGAACTTCTACGTGACGTGGTTTTTGTAGGAAGCGTTCCATATACACAGTATCATCACCAAACCACATTTCAGCATCACGCTGTGCAGCTTGAACAGACTCAAGTAGTGTATCTACACGTTCAACAATACGCATACCACGACCACCACCACCTGAGGCAGCTTTAACGATCAGTGGGAAGCCAATTTCTTTCGCTTCGGCAAGGGCATTATTTGGAGTAACTGCATGAGCTGAACCTGGTACAGTTGGTACGCCTGCTTTACGCATTGCTAAAATGGCAGAAACTTTATTCCCCATTTGTCGAATATGTTCAGGACGTGGACCAATGAAAATAAAACCTGAGCTTTCTACGATTTCAGCAAATTCAGCATTTTCAGATAAAAAACCATAGCCTGGATGAATGGCATCTGCACCTGTAATTTCTGCCGCAGTAATAATGGCAGGAATATTAAGGTAACTTTCACTGCTTGCACCAGGACCAATACATACAGCTTCGTCTACAAAGCGTAAATGCATAAGGTCTTTATCTGCATCAGAATAGATGCCAACAGTTTTAATTCCGAGTGTTTTGCATGCCCGAGTGATGCGTAGCGCAATTTCACCCCGGTTTGCAATGAGAACTTTTTGCAACATATCAATCCCCAATCAATTACGCGCGGTAGCGGAATAGTGGTTGACCGAATTGGATCACATCGCCATTTTTAACCAAAATTTCTTCAATCACGCCACTTTGTGTTGCTTCAATTGGGTTCATGATTTTCATTGCTTCAATGATACCCAGTGTGTCACCAGCAGAAACTGTTTGACCGACATTGACAAAAGGTGCTTCACCTGGGTTTGGTGCAGAGTAAAATACGCCAACCATTGGAGATGTTTCTACTGCACCACGTGATGTAGCTTTAATGACTGGTGCTACTTCAGTTGGTGCTGCAACAGTAGCAACACCTGCAACCACAGGATTACGACGTGTCAGGGCGATTGATTGATCACCTTCCTTGACTTCAATGGCTTGAAGATCTGATTCGATCATCAAATCGATAAGCTTTTTGATTTTGCGAATATCCATGGGTTCGTCGTCCTAATTTATGATTGGATTGAAGATTGAAGTTTTTCAATTGCGTAATTGAGTGCGAAGGAATACCCTTTAGCACCTAAGCCACAAATTACGCCAATGGCTTTATCTGATAAATATGAGTGATGTCTAAAGGCTTCACGTGCATGAACATTAGACAAATGTACTTCAATAAAAGGGATGGCAACGCCAAGTAACGCATCACGTAGAGCAACAGAGGTATGAGTTAGTGCAGCAGGGTTGATAATGATCATCTGTACACCATCTTGTTGAGCTTGATGAATACGATCTACAACGGCGCCTTCCCAATTGCTTTGAAATGTGTCAAGACTAATATCTGATTGCTGAGCTTGAGCAATGAGTTGCTGATTGATGTCATTCAGCGTCAAGTGACCGTAAACTTCGGGCTCGCGTTTGCCCAATAAATTTAAATTTGGTCCGTGAATGACCAAAATGGTCGAACTCATTGTGTCTACTCCAATATATAAGTTGCAAGTTTCTTTGCAAGATGTCTGCAAAGTTTGCATATTATGGCATGTTTTTCTACATAAACTTTATAAATTCTTTGAATTGTCTTAGAAAAGCTATGCCATGAATTCGCTATATATTGTTAATTTTGTAAGTAATTGGCAATGTTAAAATATGACATTTTTTATATTTTTTTATAATATGTCCTTAGCGTGTATATTAAACCGAATTGGCGAAAACTATTCATTTGTTTTATGTAGCAGTTTTGTCCATGTTAATACTATTCATTGTGATGGTATTGTTCAATACGATAAGTAATCGCCTAACGAAAGATAAGATGTTCTGTGATAGATGGCATTTATATATTTTAACCGTAGCCTGAATCCAAAGTATTTGTACGGAACAGTATTGATTTGAGAATAGTGAGTACTATTTTAATGTTGATCTATGCTCAATTTCGTATTACTCAACATAGCAACGAGCAAGTGCCTTTTATTGTTTTGATATCAAATATTTATTTGATAAATTTCAGTTTTTAAATCAGTCCTGTATTATGAGTGTTACTTGATATTGTAAGGTCATGAATAAAAAATAATTAAACTATAAAAAATTGTTGTTTTTGTAAGTTGATTAATCTGATTGATTACTTTGTTTGGTTGATTGATATTTTTAATGTTCCGCTTATGTACCAACAGACTCAAGAAAATTTAAGGGTTTTCGGATAGATATTTAAATAAAGTTTAGATGCTTTTAGAGTATTGGATTGACCTATTCGCTCATCAACACTTCGTGTTCATTACGTGAAGGGACTGAAAATCCCCCGATGTCGTTGGCAAAAGTTAGGTTTTAGAATAATAAACGCACGATAGTGAGAGCGTGTTGTAATTGGACTTAGTCTGAAAAACTTTTATTACGGTTTGTGCTTAGATTGGATGTCGTTTAAACAATACTACTATTCAAACTTATAACCATTTTTCAACTTAAAACATTCATATTTTGGCTTTACTTTGATTTTTAGAACTTTAAATATACTGAAATCTATATATTTTTCACATTTTAAGTATTTTTTTATTTGTTAAGTTAATTAAATAATTGAAATATTCACTTGAATATATCCCCGAGAATTTTGCATCAAAAATCCTAAAATGAATGATTTCACAAGATTATTGTTAAGTTTTACTAATTGTACATTCGTTTTTTTTTATCGTTGTTCAACATCTGGACGTTATAAGTTCTTGAAGCAGACCACTATCTTTATGAAATTCAGACCACTTTAGACTCTATTCACTATAAAGTAGCGCAATGTAAATATGATTGAGTCGTTTTGGAGCAGGGATGTCAAATTTGAGTGAGTTTCGAATTGAATGCGGTATTACAGCAGGCTGAGTCAATTGATCATTTTAATGCGTTAAAACGTTGTACAGTTGGCAGATGTTCATATTCATTCTACTTATGTTTTTGCACCACCCATTAGCGCTACGTTGTGTAAAGCGCTAATGGATCCTAGTTGTCAGCAGATCTATTTGTTAGGCGATCATACTGTGCCAGAGCAATTATTATCTGAATTTACAGCACGAACAGGTATTACGATGCCTCTTTAATTGGTTTGCAATTGGGGATAGATGAGCATTACGCAGCACATTTGATATATGATTTACTTTATGGTGAGCATTTTTTGAAAAAATATCTGTTTTTGTTGAATTTGCCGAAACAATTTTGAAGCATCATTTAGAAATGAGTCGCCAAGCTGAACAAGTAGCTTAAAAGAGATGAATGAATTTATTTAATCTATTCACCTTACTGTTGTATAACGCTCAGTATAAGTTAAAGGTACGGTTGTATTTGGCATTTAAGCAAAGTATTCAGACTTTACAATGGGGACGGGATTTAAAATGCCACTCAAGTCGTTTTCTGTCAGAAAGTTTAGGTATTTCTCGAGATACGGTTGAAAAGTCTTATCAGCAATTAGAACATGAAGGATGGTTATATCGCATTAAGGGTAAAGGAATATTTATAAAAGTTAATGCTCAACAAAAAATTGAACCTAATACATCGACTACGTTGCCCGCCGTATCAAGTAATGAGTATGTATTACCTGAAAGCCAACAGCGTTTACAGGCTTTATATTGACTATTTAAAAATAATCGATTTAAAAACCATTTATGTCACACCCGCTAATTTCCAACTGGTGTAGAAATGAGTTTAGAGCGTAGGCAACAATTGATTGCACTTGCTCAGCAGACAGGCGCCTATATCTTAGAAGATGGATTATGATGCTTTTCTTATGGGACAACAGCAAAAACCTGCACTACTTGCTTTGAATCATCAACACACGATTTAGTTAGGATCATTAAGTAAATATCTTTTACCAAGTCTAAAGCTCTCTTATTTAATTTTACCCAATGCACTGATTGAACCATTTAAGCATTATCGTAACTATATGGAAGGAAGTGCACCATCACAGTATATGCAATCTATTTTGGCGCAATTTATGCAAAAGGAGACTATGCGGATTATTTAGCCGATATGCAGGTATAGTATTTAGGGCGTTATCAGTCATTTATTGTTTTATTTGATCAATATTTAAGTGAATATTGTGAGATAGGCGAACAGCGTTCATATATGCAAATGGCGTGTTATTTTAAGAAAAATATCCCAATCAAATTTGAACAAGTTTTGGTTGATGGTGCAGCGCTACAACAAATTTCATTAACTGCATTGAGTCAGTTTTATACAGATAAAGCTAAATACGGGTTTGTACTTGGTTTTTCAGCCTTAAACCATACTGAAATCCAACTATGTTGATTCAACTAAAAGCACATTGATTCAACATGAATTGAAACGGCTTGGAGAATCCTAACCGTTGTATTTGAATTAAATGAAATATTTTGCCTAATTCTATTATTGTGACGATGCTACATTCACTGCTGCTTCAGCCGCCGCTTGTGCATCACGAACAGCATCCTCAGCACTTTGTTGTACATGATTTGCTTCATTTTCAGCACGTTGTAACTCATTGTCTAACTGAATTTGTGCGGTTGTTTGAGTATCTTCTGATGCTTCAATTTGAGGCGATGTGTCACGATTCACATGTAATGGGCGCTGTTGAGTTTCTTCGATATGAACATTTTGTTCGATAGGAGGGGCAACAGGAGTATGGTTTTCAGAATCATCACCATAAGGATATGCGGTATTTGAAGTTATTTCTGAATCAACCATACTTGGAAGTTGCTGGAATATTTCAGGTTTAGTCATCACAATACTAAGAAGAGCCACATAAAAGACTAAGAAAACAGCCATAAAAGCGAGATACAAATAGCCTAAGAACTTTTCAGCTTGTTCCGTTGGGCGAAACGCTCCGTAAGCATTTCGTTCCTTTGTTCCTCGTGCCACAAAAATATAAATTGAAAAAATGGTTCCAATAAGAGGAATAAAAATCAGTAAAGCCAACCAACCACTTTTATTTAAGTCATGCAAACGCCTAATACAGATAATAATAATGGAGGCTATAAATGCAATACACAGTAAGACAGCGAGTAAAATTGAAATGATGGTCAGCGGATGGCTAAAAGAATTTGTAGGGTCTTGTACGGCTGAAATTGCATATCCTGTAAGTCCAAGAGAAAATAAAATTGTAAAAATACACGAAAAACTCATCGCTAAAATAAAATTCCAAGCGAGGAAAGATAAACGAGTAAAACGCCCGCTAGGGGAGAGGGGACTATCCGAAGATGAGTTATTTATTGACTGAGGTGTTGTATTTCCAAAAGGAGTGTCCAGTGGATTACCTAAATTATTCATCAGGTGAATGTCCTTACTTTTATTTTAGAATGATTTGTTTCTATTTTAATCAATAAATTCATTGAAATACAGTAAATAGCCTAAGCAAAATTTAAAAATAGTGAGATTCCGGAAAAATTAAGCTCAATAATCACTTGTTAAAACAACAATGAATTGATGAATACAAGATACTTGACCGATTTTACAAATAGCCTAAGTAAATATTTTAATCATTTCACCCCTCAAAAATAAATGCCTTGAATTCTCCAATAAATCTTTATACCAAAACATACCAATATTTAAAATCGGTAAATCAACAGGATAATCCAAAACATTTAACTTCTTTGGAATTTGAAAATGACTCAAAATTCCTTTGGGAATACTCAGCATCGCAGTAGGATATTGCTCCAAAATTTGCAACGCCGTGGAATAATGTTGGCATCTTAGGAAAATTTGCCGATTTTGTTTTTTCTTACTCAAATGAATGTCCTCAAGCAAAATTCCTTCACGCCGGGAAGAAACGCCTATATGCGGTGCTGAAAAAAAATCATCAGCAGTAATATGATTTTGATGAGTGCACAACACATAATAATCTTGAACAAGCGTTTGGAACTGAATTTTATCGCCATAATTTTGTTGTAAATCAATCACAAAATCTATTTGCTGTGCAGCAAGATCTGCCACAGCCGTTTTACGGTCTAGGCGAAAACTTTGAAACTGAATGTCTAAATTCAACTGATTAAAATGTTGAATTAAGCGTGGGAAAATAATTGGCTCAATTTCATCATGTACAGCAATTTTTAAAGTTTTGACCATACTGGAGTCAAACTGTTGTCGTTGCTGAGAAATATTTTGAATCGAAAATAGCGCTTGACTGATGGGATGATAAATCTGCTCAGCAAAGGGGGTCGGGAGCATTTTAGCACCAGCACGAACAAATAAATCATCTTGCAACTGTTGGCGTAGACGCTGTAATGCATGACTTGCTGCCGATTGGCTGACGTAAAGCATTTGTGCCGCTTTCGAAATGCTTTTTTGCTCATAAATGGCGATAAAAAGTGGATAAAGATTAATATCTAAATGATGGAAAATAGACAAATCAATTTTTCTATTGTGATGAATTAAATTCATAGTAGGCAATCAAATTAAATCATTTTATTCATAATAGTTTTAAGGTTAATGTGTTGTAAAGCGTAAATGAACAGATAAATAAAGGATTTGATGATGTTTGAGCTTTCCGCACGTACACAAGATTATATTGAGCGTACCAAAGCATTTATAAAAAATGAAATTGAGCCTGTAGAAACAGAATTTTGGAATGACGTTCATCATCTTAATCAAGGAGGTGATTGGACAAAGTGGCAATGGCCTGCACAACTCGAAGTTTTAAAAAATAAAGCCAAAATTGCGGGTTTGTGGAATATGTTCTTGCCAGATGCTGAACTTGGTCAAGGTTTATCAGTTCAAGAATATGCACATATTGCAGAACTTTCAGGGCGTAGTTTAATTGCTCCCATCGTTTTTAACTGTAATGCACCAGATAGCGGCAATATGGAAGTTTTATGGCGATATGGTACAGAATCACAAAAAGAACAATGGCTTAAACCTTTGCTTGATGGAAAAATACGCTCAGTTTTTTGTATGACTGAGCCTGCTGTAGCATCGAGTGATGCGACCAATATGCAAGCTACAGCTGTTATTGAGGGTGATGAAATTGTTTTAAATGGGCGTAAATGGTGGTCATCAGGTTTGGGCGATCCAAATGCAAAAATCATTATTTTTATGGCCCATACTCCTGATTCAACCAAAGACCGTCATCATCAACACTCAATGGTTCTTGTTCCTATCGATACACTTGGTGTAAAAATTGAACGTATGCTTCCTGTATTTGGTGACTACGATGCGCCTCATGGGCATGGTGAAATCAGCTTCAATAATGTCCGTGTACCGATTACGAATTTTATTGGTGGTGCAGGGCAAGGTTTTGAAATTGCACAGGGTCGTTTAGGACCTGGACGTATTCATCATTGTATGCGATGTATTGGTGCTGCAGAAAAATCACTAGAATTGATGATTGACCGAGGTATGGATCGTAAAGCTTTTGGGCAAGAGGTTTTAAAATTGGGTGGTAATCTTGAACGAGTTGCTGAAGCACGTGTGGCAATAGATCAAGCACGTTTGTTGACGTTGTATGCTGCGTTTAAAATGGATAAATTTGGCAATATGGCAGCACTCACTGAAATTTCAGCCATTAAAGTTGTTGCACCTTCGGTACTTGAAAAAGTAGTTGATATGGCAATCCAAATTCACGGTGGTATGGGCGTGTCACGTGATACTCCATTGACAGGATTTTTTGCGCAAGCGCGTAGTCTGCGCCTCGCTGATGGTCCTGACGAAGTTCATAAAGCGATGATTGCGAAATTAGAACTAAAAAAACGCGGATATGGATCACATAAAAGTAAGCATTAAAATTACGCATGTTATGCTGAGATCAGGATTTAATTTATCTATAATATTCAATGATGTTACTAAGTAAAAAATATTATTGAATATTGAAATAAAGCGCGATAAAACATTAGGTTAACGATTTAGGGAATAAAAATGTCAACAATTGATCTTGGTGGTGCAGTACGTGCAGGTGAAGAACTTGATGTTCGTGCCGTTGGCAATTGGCTAATTGAACATGGTTCAGAAATATCAGGTCCTGTTGAAGTTACACAATATTCAGGTGGTGCATCGAATTGGACATATCGCCTAAAATATAAAAATGCTGATTTAATTTTACGTCGTCCACCAAAAGGCACTAAAGCCAAATCAGCACATGACATGGTTCGTGAATTTAACGTGCAAAATTGGCTTGCACCTTTTTACCCTGTAGTCCCTGAAATGGTTGCACTTTGTCAGGATGAATCCATTATTGGTTGTGACTTCTATGTAATGAAACGCATCGAAGGGATTATTCCGCGTGCAAAACTTCCACCTGAATTAAATTTTGGTGAAAAAGAAGTCCGTGAATTGTGCATTAATGGACTAAATAAACTCATTGAACTGCATGATGTGCCTTACAAAGGAACTAAACTTGAAAGTTTAGGTAAAGGAGATGGCTATTGTCGCCGTCAAGTTGAAGGTTGGGATATACGTTATGATAAAGCCCATACTATCAATGTTCCGAGTTTTAAGTTTGTCCGTGAATGGTTAAAAAATAATATTCCTGAAGATTCAAAAAGTTGTGTCATTCACAATGATTGGCGTTTTGACAATATCATTCTCGATCCTAAAAATCCAACGCAAGTGATTGGGGTGTTGGATTGGGAAATGGCAACTATTGGTGACCCTTTGATGGATTTAGGTTCCGCTTTGGCTTATTGGGTTGAAGACACAGATGGTCAAATTTTTAAATCAACACGGCGCCAACCGACTCATTTGAAAGGTATGTTTACTCGTAAAGAAGTGGTGGAATATTATCTTGAAAAAACAGGTTTAAAAACTGAAAATTGGGCATTTTATGAAGTATTTGGTATTTTTAGATTAGCTGTCATCGCACAGCAAATTTACTACCGTTACTATCATAAACAAACGGATAATCCTGCATTTAAAGATTTTTGGATCATCATTCATGCACTACATATTCGCGCCTTGAAATTGATTGGTAAGCAAAAAATTGAAGCCAATGAAATTGCACAAAAATATATCGAAAAAATGAAGGAATTATTACCAAAATGACCACGATCTATTTGGTTCGTCATGGACAAGCATCGTTTGGTGCTGAGTCTTACGATAAATTGTCTACGACAGGTGAGCAACAAGCGACTGTGCTTGGACAATATTTTCAGAAAATTTTGAAAGAACAGCCTTATGTTGTTGCAGGTGGTATGCAACGGCATCGTCAAACGGCAGATTTTTCTTTAGCAGAATGTTTCCTTGATGCAACGCCTCATATTAATGTCGGCTGGAATGAGTTTAATCATCAACAAGTTTTTGCCAAATATGATGCACGTTTTAATGAACCGCATTTACTGAAACAAGACGTTGCTAAAGAAATTAGCCCTCGAGCATATTTAGCCAAAATTTTCGAAGGGGCTATTTCTCGTTGGACAGATGGCGAATATCACCATGAATATGATGAATGTTGGCCACATTTTAAAGCCCGTGTCGAAGATACTTTACAAAATTTATGTAATGAGTTGGCGCAATCAAAACCTCGATATGCCGTAGTATTCACGTCAGGTGGCGTGATTTCTGTTGCAGTGGGTAAATTACTTGGACTCAGCCCTGAAAAAACCTTTGCTTTAAATTGGGCGATTGCCAATGCAAGTTTGACGACTCTTCGCCTTGTCGGAAATGAGCCTCAACTTCTCAGCTTAAATGAACATCATTACCTAAAAGCCGAAGATGCTCAATTACTTACGTGGATTTAATTTATCGCTAAAATATTAAGATAAGGAAAGGAAGAATCGCATGGCGAAAACAATTTTAATTACAGGTGCAAGTTCAGGTATTGGTGCAGGAATGGCACGTGAATTTGCACAAAAGGGCTATAATTTAGCGATTTGTGCACGGCGTTTAGAGCGTCTAGAAAGTTTAAAAAAAGAATTAGAAAATCAATATGGCGTAAAAGTGATTGCCAAAGTATTGGATGTCACTAACTATGATCAAGTTTTCCAAGTTTTTCGTGAGTTTAAACAAGAGTTTGGTACGCTAGAGCGTGTTATTGTAAATGCTGGAATTGGCAATGGTCGTCGCATTGGCAGTGGTAAATTCGAAATTAACCGTGCCACTATTGAAACCAATTTCATTTCAGCTTTGGCACAATCTGAAGCTGCTGTAGAAATTTTTCGTGAACAAGAATTTGGTCATTTGGTGATGATTTCATCAATGAGTGCAATTCGTGGTATGCCAAAACATTTAACTGCTTATGGTGCAAGTAAAGCAGCAGTGGCTCATTTGGCAGAAGGTATTCGTGCAGAATTGCTCAATACACGTATAAAAGTGACCACAATTTTCCCGGGTTATATTCGTACTGAAATTAATGAAGGTGCGAAAAAACTTCCATTTGAAGTGGATGAGAAAACAGGATCACATTTACTCGTAAAAGCTATTGAAAAAGAGCCTGTAAAAGCCTATGTCCCACAATGGCCATGGTTGCCACTCGGTTTAGCGATGAAAGTATTACCTTTAAGCATTGTAAATAAGTTAGGTTAAATCGTTTTTATTTAATATTCCTTGTTCTTTTGGGATGAGCAACTAGTTCCGTAAGAAGGTGGTGGTTTAAAAATTCTCTCCAATCTGTTTACTTCGCAAGTTTTTTGGATATAGAGGAATATATTCCTCTATATTTTAGATGCAATTTTTGTATGGATTGGTAAGATTTAACGATATATGCCAACTGTAAATAGCCTTCCGATTCCGTATCATCCAATAAAATATGGACTTTCACCCAATGCTGAGCAATAGGAGTGCCAAATATTTCAATTGTCGTATTACGTGGAATTTCAACAAATGAAATACTATCAATTTTCGGCTGCTGACGTAATTTAACCCGAGAAATCGTTGAAGCACTGACAATACCATTTAACAATGCTAAGAAATCATTCAATGTCGATTCATCTAAAGTATCTTTTTCAGGGTTAAAGCATAGTACAAGAAAAATGTTTTTTTCAAGCCATTGCTTATAAGCAGCAATTTTAGAGCTAAAGTCACGACTTGATTTACAATTGGGATCAATCCATTGTCTTGAATTATCCGTCAGTGTAATTTGATCCCCAATATTGTCATGAAATATTTCAAAGGCTTGATCGAAATCAGGTTCTGAAAAAATTGACATAAACGTGTAAGATATAGCAAGCACCACACTTCTAATGCATCTTATAAATTATGCTGAAAATACTCACTGCTGCACTATTGCCATCCTTATTGATTCAAGGCTATTTTGTTAAAAAGAATACACTCCGATTACCTGAAGCCAAAGGACAACGTAAGGGAGTGCTCAATAGTGGAAAAACAGCATTATCTATTCTTATTGTTGGAGATTCAGCTGCAGCAGGTGTTGGTGTCGAAAATCAACAAGATGCATTACTAGGCTCAATTTTAACAGAGCTTCAACACGATTTTGATCTGCGTTATCAGTTGGAAGCTAGAACAGGTGATACGACATTACAAGTTTTGGAAAGAATGCAAATGTTGGAAATTAAACCGTTTGATATTGTTATCACCTCCGTGGGTGTCAATGATGTCACTAAGTTAATTTCACCTCAAAAATGGATTCAGCAACAACAAGAATTTTATACTGTAATTGAAAGGAAATTTTCTCCCAAAATGGTTTTAGTTACTGGCGTTCCTCCAATGAATCTCTTTCCTGCCTTGCCAAACCCTTTAAGTTGGTTGTTTGGACAATATTCAAGTGCTATGAATAATAAATTAGAAAAACTCATTGAGCAAAAGAGAAAATTTGAAAATGCAGGCGACTATCATTTAATTCAATTTGATTTAGCGCATTTTAAAACATTGAATTTACAAATGGCAGAAGATGGGTTTCATCCAAGTAAAGAGATTTATCAACTTTGGGCACAGCAAATTGTTGAAAAAATTCAACGTAAATAAGTAAAAGTATGGATTCTGAAACTATATGTCTATTATCGAAACCCATCCACTTGAACCATTCTTACCAGCAAATGCAAAATTATTGATGCTTGGCAGTTTTCCACCACCAAAAACACGTTGGAAAATGGATTTTTATTATCCAAACTATCAAAATGATATGTGGCGAATTTTTGGTTTAATTTTTTTCAACGATAAAGATCATTTCCTAGATTTACCTAATAAGAATTTTAAAGAACAACAGATCCGAAATTTTTTAACTGAAAAAGGCATTGCAATTTTTGACACGGCGTATCAGGTTATTCGTTTAACAGGAAATGCTTCAGACAAATTTTTGCAGATTGAAACACCAACGGATTTAACAGTGCTTTTAGCCAAAATTCCTGAATGTCATAGCATTATGACGACAGGAGATAAAGCTACGGACACCTTAATGCTTTCAATGCCAAAAGAAACAGAAAAACCCAAAATTGGTCAAGCTGTTAAAACTCTGTTTGCAGATCGCGAAATCACTTTGTATCGTATGCCTTCTTCCTCTAGAGCATATCCTTTGGCTTTGGAAAAGAAAGCAGAAGCTTATAGACAGTTGTTTGAAGATGTTGGTTTAATATCTTCAAAGTAATTTATAAGTATTTCTTTATTAAAGTATCTTTAAGAAGTAAATAAAATGTTTTTAAGCAAATTTCTTTGCTAACGCCACACAAATAATGGTTGCGATACAGACAACAATCATCGATAAATCAATTTTTTCATTAAGCAATAAATAGGAAAAGTAAAACCCAATAAAAGGTTGCAAGAGTTGAATTTGTCCTACTTTTGCGATTCCGCCTTGAGCTAAACCTTTATACCAGAATAGAAAACCAAGCCACATACTAAATACAGATACATAAATTAAGCCTAAAATTTGGGCGGTATGTACAGCATTAAAATTGTTTGGGAAATAGTAGATTGTTCCAATGAACATCAGCGGTAATGTAATAACCAGTGCCCATGAGATGACTTGCCAACCACCCAAGTCTTTTGAGAGTTTTCCACCTTCAGCATAACCTAAACCACAACTTATAACGGCAATTAACATATAGAAATCGCCAATGTTTAAATTAAAGTTTTGGTTTTGGTAAAACATATAACCCATGACACATGTACTACCTAAAATTGCAAATAACCAAAATTGCAAATTTGGCTTTTCTCCACCACGTAAAACAGCAAAAATAGCGGTAGCTAGCGGTAATAAGCCGACAAAAACAATCGCATGGGAAGAGGTTACACTTTGCAAAGCAAGTGCTGTAAATAATGGAAAACCGATAACAACACCCAAAGCTACAATGGTTAATGACTTGAACTGTTGCAAATTAGGCTTTGTTTGTTTAAGCAATAATAAACACATGAGCCCGATGAATCCTGCGATTAAAGCCCGAACAGTAGTTAAAAATTCAGGACTAAATCCGATCACGGCGATTCGTGTCGCAGGTAATGATCCAGCAAAGATCGCTACACCAATAAAACCATTGATCCAACCTATATTTATTTTATTCATCAAAAAGTCACTCATGTCTTAAGTACTAAATTACGCATTGAAATTATGATGATTTAACGATATTTTTAAATAATGGAATAGCTACAATCAAATACAGTTTTTCGAAACTGTTATGCTTATTTAAACAATACAATTTTTAAATTTTATTGACGTATTTTATATGGCCAAAACTAAAATCACCTATACAGTGCAATTTATTCAAGATCAAATTTCAAATAAGTCTTTGATAGTAGGTGCTCGTTTACCTTCTGTTCGTCAGTTGGCGACACAACTCAATTATTCAATTTCGACGGTTGTTGAAGCCTATGCACGATTAGTAGCAGAAGGCATTTTAGAATCTCGAAAAGGTTCTGGTTATTATGTATTAGGTAAAATTGAACCGACTCTAAATACTGAAACACCAATTCAATATCAGCGTGAAATTGATCCGCTTTGGATTTCTAGACAATCTTTAGAAGCAAATAAAGACACATTAAAGCCGGGTTGTGGTTGGTTACCAAGTCACTGGATGCCTGAACAAACAATTCGTAAAGCACTCAAGCAAGCTGCAAAATCTGAGCGTATTTTTTTAACCGATTATTCCAAGCCAAATGGACACAATGAACTAAGACAATATATTGCACGGAAAAAAGAACTTTATAATTTAAAAATAAATTTGAATCAGATTCTCATTACCGATTCAGCTACACAATCAATAGATCTTATTTTTAGAAATGTGCTGAAAGCGGGAGATGTTATTTTAATAGATGACCCTTGTTATTTTAATTTTAGAGCATTGATTCAAGCGCATGGACTTAAAGCCGTTGCCATACCGTTTACTGAGCATGGTCCAGATTTAGCAATATTTGAGCAAGCACTAAATCTTCAACCTAAAATTTATCTAACCAATTCAGCAATTCATAATCCCACAGGGGCAATCGTTTCGTTACAAACGATATATCAAATTTCTAAACTTGCAGAAAAATTTAATTTTTTGATCATTGAAGATGATATTTTTGCTGATTTTGAAACAACATCAGCACCACGTTATGCTGCACTAACAGGTTTTAAACAAGTCATTCAAATTGGTAGTTTTACCAAAACACTTTCAGCCGCTGTCCGCTGTGGATACATCATTTCCGAAGTACAACGCATTGATGCATTGATCGATTTAAGGATTGCAACAAATTTTAGTCATAGCCATTTAAATGCTGAAATTATTTATCAAGCATTAATTGATAGCAGTTATCCCAAGTATTTAGATGGATTGAAAAAACACTTATTAAAAACCATGAATGATACCATTCGGAAGCTTGCAGAATTAGAGATTCATCCTTGGATCATACCGACAGCAGGAATATTTTTGTGGTGCAAACTCCCTGATGGTATTCATGCTACTGATTTATCAAAATTATGTTTAAAATATGATGTGATCTTAGCGCCAGGGAACTCATTTAGCCAAGCTGAAAATGCTGGACAGTTTATGCGATTTAATGTTGCACAATGCATTGATCAAAAAGTATTTGATGTATTAGCTTTGGCACTTTCAGCATTAAAGAACATCGAAATTGGAAAAGAAGATGATTAATTCTACAATTTTAGACCCATTAGCATTTTATCTAATGCATTAGTCTTCATATTCCACATAATCCCATAAATTAAGTCGAGCTTTTATTTCTTTACGAATATGAGGCAGAAGAGGAAGTAATGTTCCATCAATCCATAGACTGAGCAGTTGGGTGCTAATAGGGCAGTTATTTTCATCAATGATTTGTGCACCTTTGACTAGGGTTTCATCCACAGTAATAGCTTCTATACCTTTAAATAAAACTTGTAATTCATGACCTGTATCAACAATTTGCCACTCAAGTTCTATTTCAATATTTTGATTCGACTTCAGTACGACTTGACCTTGTAAAATATCATGTTCTTGAATACAGTTATATTCGACACGAACCTTACTTAAAAACCAATGTTGTTCTTTAAGATCATCTAAGGTTTTACGGGGAACTAAAATATTACTGAGATTGAATTGCTGACTTAAATCAAAAAACTGCATGGGGAGAAGAGCTAACTAAAAATAGGGCATTAAGCAAGTTGAGCATAGTAAAACAATAATAAAGCTGAGTAAAATTATTCCTATATATATTGAAAATAAGTATAAATAGTTATTTGCTGGCGATGATAAAACTAGAAGCCAAATAGGATAAGTTTATGAATATTCAAGATGTACCAAGTCCAATCGACCTCAGAAACCCTCAAGATGCATTAAATTGGGCAAATGAAGCCAATGATAAACGTCCTTGGCGTTATGACTTTTTTGATTATTATGTCAGTTTTATTCAAGAATTAGAACAACAACGAGATCATATTAAAAATACTCTCCCAATCCACGTTTTAGAAATAGGTTCAGGTCCAGGCTTTTTGGCAAAACATCTACTAAGTCATTGTCTAAATATCCACTATAGCGCTGTAGATTTTTCTCAAGCGATGCATGAGCTTTCTAAAAATAAGTTACTTTCTTGCGAGTTAGAGCGAGCAAGTTATGTTATTGCAGATTTTAAAACATCACAATGGCGAGATGAGTTAGCACATTACGACGTCGTGATTATTCATCAAGCATTACATGAGTTAAGACATAAACATCATGCTACTCAATTTCATATTGAAGTTAAAAGTCTACTTAAACCTAATGCAAGTTATTTAGTATGTGATCATATTTTTGCTACTGATGCGATGCAAAATAACGAACTGTATATGTCGAAATATGAACATTTTCAGCGTTTAAAACAAGCTAGCTATCAGCACGTTAATTTAGTTAAAGAGCATCAAGGTTTATGTCTGTTTTTAACAAAGATCTAAATGGTAGGCTAAATTCATAAAAGTACGAACAGTGTAATTTATATGTAATTACATTAACCATTCAATTGGTAAATAAGAAACAGAATACATCATAAAACGTTGGAATTTTGTTGTTTGCGGATCATGGCTGTACGTTTGAATTTTTCCATTTGACTGATGGTCATACCAAATTAATTCACCCCGATCATTGAGTTTTACCTCATAAGCAACTTTGTATTTATGTTCATTGAACAACTGACTAATTTGTTTTTCTAAATCTACTGATTTGACGACTAAACCAACTTCAGTGTTAAGGTGAAATGAACGTGGATCAAGATTAAAGGAGCCAATAAAAACCTGATCATCTTGGCTTATAAATTTCGCGTGTAGACTCGATTTACTTTTACCTTTTTCGGGGATCACATTACCTGTTGCTATTTCGTACCAAGTACGGCGCTTACGTTCAATGTAGGGTTTAAATTCATACAGTTTTATGCCATTTTTGAGCAGATCTTTACGATATTTTTGATAAAATGCATGTACTAATACAACATCATTGGCAACGAATGAATTGGTCAGGACACTAACATCAATATTATTCTTGGAAAGATTGGTTAGATAATTTGTTCCAACTTGAGTAGGTACAAAATAAGCTGCAATCAAATCTAAATTTTTCTTTGGTCGTCCCATTTCTCTTTCAATTTGATACATAATCAATTGCTGATCTTTCGCTTGATCTAACGTTTTAGCAGGTGAATCGGCGAGGAATTTTGCATCTGCCCATTGCATCCGATTTTCTTTTAATTGTTGTGCTAACTGTTTTTGTTCTGCATCCACTTTATCATCTGTAGGGTGATCTTGTTTTTCTAAATCTTTGTATTGCGCCCGAAGTTTGATTAAATCTTTTTCTGTACCTGTATCAAGCAATTGCTGTGCAGGATAACTCAGTGGATGATACCAAAAATCAGCAAAAACAGTATTTGCATGGTGTACAGCAGTACCTAAAAATAATATATCCATGTCGGTAAATTGAAATGATGAACTTGCATCAAAATATTCACTACTTATATTGCGCCCACCTGTAACTGCAATCGTGCCATCCGCTATAATTAATTTATTGTGCATTCTGCGGTTAATTTTTGCAGCACGTAATAAATAATCTATAACTCTAAAATTTCGATATTTATAAGGATTATAAAATTTGATATGAATATTTGGATGTGCCATTAAAGCTTTTAACTGTGGGTCTAGTTTTGTACCATTTTGATCATCGATTAAGAGCTGAACTTGAACACCACGATCAGCAGCTTTCAACAACTCATATAGTACTAATTTGCCAATAAAATCATCGGCCCAAATGTAATATTGTAAATCTAAGGTATGACGTGCTTCACGAATTAAATGTATACGTGCAGCAATACTTTGAAAGGCGTCGCTCATAGCAATATAACCGGTTTTTCCAGCATCGACTTGAGCACGTTCTTGCGACGTTTTAATCCATTGTTCAGGATGAGTTTGTGTTTCTTGATGTAGTTTAGATTCTTGATTGCGTGGAAGTGCACAGCCCGTTAATAGCATAATCATCATCGTTACACCGAATATTGAAATAATCTTTACAGATTCATTTTGTGAATTTTTAACAATCATTGGTCTTTTTTTAATCCATGATTAATACAGCATATCATTCCTTTATACCTTGAATCTGTAAAGTAAAAAAGGTTACTGTATTGGCTCTGTTTATGTAATTCAATAAAGGATGTGCTCACGATGAAATCACGTGCTGCAGTGGCATTTGGACCAGGACAACCGCTACAAATTGTAGAGCTTGATGTTGCGCCACCACAAAAAGGTGAAGTACTCATAAAAATCAGCCATACAGGCGTGTGCCATACCGATGCATTTACCTTATCAGGTGATGATCCTGAAGGTGTTTTTCCTGCCGTTCTAGGACATGAAGGCGCAGGTGTCGTTGTTGAAGTTGGCGAAGGTGTGACTTCAGTAAAACCTGGCGATCATGTTATTCCATTATATACGGCAGAATGTGGCGAATGTTTATTCTGCAAATCTGATAAAACCAATTTATGTGTTGCAGTACGCTCAACACAAGGCAAAGGCGTAATGCCTGATGGTACAACTCGTTTTTCTTATAACGGCGAACCTATTTACCATTATATGGGCTGTTCAACATTTAGTGAATATACCGTTGTTGCTGAAGTTTCATTGGCAAAAATTAGTCCTGAAGCTAATCCTGAGCAAGTGTGCTTGCTTGGATGTGGTGTAACGACAGGTTTAGGCGCAGTATCCAATACAGCAAAAGTTCAAGCAGGTGATAGTGTTGCTGTCTTTGGACTGGGCGGTATTGGACTTGCAGTTGTACAAGGTGCACGTAAAGCTAAAGCAGGTCGTATTATTGTCATAGATACAAATGCTGAAAAATTCAAATTAGCTGAAGAATTTGGCGCAACAGACTTCTTAAATCCAAAAGATTATGATCTACCAATTCAGCAAGTGATTGTCGAAATGACTGGTTGGGGCGTAGACCATTCATTTGAATGCATCGGTAATGTCAATGTCATGCGCTCAGCACTTGAATGTGCCCATCGTGGTTGGGGACAATCAGTGATTATTGGTGTTGCAGGATCGGGTCAAGAAATTTCAACTCGTCCGTTCCAATTGGTGACTGGTCGTAAGTGGATGGGAACAGCTTTTGGTGGTGTAAAAGGTCGTACTCAATTACCAAAAATGGTTGAAGAAGCCATGAAAGGTGATATTCAGCTTGAACCTTTTGTTACACATACAATGGGTTTAGAAAAAATCAATGAAGCCTTTGATTTAATGCATGAAGGTAAATCGATTCGCACGGTCATTCATTTTTAAAATTAATTAATTTATAGAAAATTAATTTAGAGAAAGCTTACAGATCAATATTCGTTAGCTTTCTCATTTACATGATAAGTACATAAAATTTAGATATTTCATGCCGATATATTTACTTTTTTTTGTTATGGTATATTTTTTGGATGATGATTCTTATGAAAAAAATTTTATTTTTAGCTGCTCTATCTTTAGCCGTTTCTGCATGTACTTCTACACCATCGCAGAGTCCAACTACATTATGTATTGCAGATCAAGCAACGCTTTTAATTGGTCAAAATGACTTATCAGAAGCAAAAATTAAGTCACTGACCAAAGCAAGTCATGTACGTAAAGTAGGACCAAATCAACCTGTTACAATGGATTATAGAGAAGATCGCGTGACTGTTGTTGTTGATCCAACAACCAAAAAAATTATTCAAGCATCATGTGGTTAATTCATAATTGGTTTAAACACCTGAATAAATTAAATTTATTCAGGTGTTTGTTTAAAGGCTAATTCAATATATATTCATCAATAATTCCACATTGATCTACAAAAATATCATCATGTGAAACTAAGATGCTTGCACCTTTAAATTGTGAGATTGCTTGTGCAAGTAATGCTTTAGATTCAATATCTAAATGATTTTCAGGTTCATCTAAAAGCAATAAATCAACATTTTGCTGTGCATGGCTGATAGCAAGTAATGCCACTTTTAGTTTTTCACCGCCACTGAGTTGCGCAATTTGAAGTAGAGATTTTTCACGGCGAATGCGTAATTGCCCCAATAAACCACGCCACTCAACCTCAAGAATATTGGGATTAAAGCGTGTTAGGTTTTCTATAACAGTGAGTTCATCATCTAATAAGCTAAAGTTTTGATCTAAATAAATACTTTGTCCAATTTTGAAAACATCTGCATTTTGTAAATGGTTTTGAATTATTCCATGCTCATGCTGATGAATCATTTTTAGTAAAGTGGATTTACCAACACCATTTTTGCCCTTCAGATGAAGTTTTTCACCCACATGAACAGCAAATTTTATGTTTAGATCAGGTCGGTAAGGTATTTTGATATCATTAAGTCTTAAAATTTCACCCGATTGAGTAGAGTGAAAATGAAATTCAAATTTTTGAGGCTTAATTTTTTCAAATTGTTTCTGTTTTTCATTTAAATTTTCATAGCTTTCTTCATTTTGACGAACTTGTTGTGCTCTAAGTTTTCCAAAGCTGTGTCCAGCTCGTTCTTTCTTAAAATCTAACAAAACTTTTGCTTGAGAACTTGCTGCTCTTAATTGAATTCCTTTACGTTGTCGTTTCTGTGTTTTCATCAGAGTTTCATGTTGTTGCTTACATTGTAGTTTTAATGTACGTTTTTCCTGTTGAATTGATTGTGTTAAGGCATTCAATTGTAGCTGATATTGCTCAAGGTAATCGTCATAATTTCCAGAAACATGTCTTAGTCCAAGATCACTTAAAGCAAAAATATGCTGAGCATGCTTCAACAATTGGCGATCATGACTAATTATACAAACACCACCTTTATGCGCATGAATTGATTTTATTAACCATTGACGAGCAGAAGCATCCAAATGATTACTTGGTTCATCTAAAAGTAAATAATGATCCTGTTTTAAGAATAAACGGCACAATGCTAATTTAGTTTTTTGACCTTCGCTGAGTTGATGCACAGGAAACTCTAAATCTGTCGGTAAATTAGCATTGAGCAAAATGTTTTGCCATTGTTGTGGTAAATCCCAACAATGTTCAACCAAATCATAATCTTCAAAAGTTGCTGTATTATTTTCAATACGTAAAAAAGCATGATGTAAATGCTCAACTCCTAAGGTATGCGCAATTGTATCTGCATTCAAACGCTGTAGTTGAGGTAAATAATCATGCGGTATATTCCATGAAATATTCCCTGAAAAAGCAAATTCTGAATTATTTTGAGCATGTAAAAGCTTAAAAAGAAGTGATTTTCCTAAACCATTGCGACCAATCAATGCCGATATTTGTCCCGAAAATAGTACAAAATTAAATTGATCAAACATTAATTGAGTTGGAAATTCAAAGCTTAAATTAGAAATTACACAAGCTTGCTGAGTCATAACAATCCCCATAGTTTGAGGACGTGCAAAATGATTTTGTAGGAATAGAGTGCTATAAATAAAACGTATATGTTAAAAAAATAAACGAAAATATAGTTATAGAGAAATCTTGCCTAGAGTATGGTCTATTTTACACATCAAAAAAAAATTAAAAAATAATGATGAGAAAATGACTTACTTCATTGGCGTTACTCTTTATAAGAAAGGGGCGAGGAATAGGTATTGTACAAAAATAACTCAAATTGTCAAATCTAAATAGATCCCTAGTTAACTAAAGATCTATTTAATTTATAAATTTTGTTGTGTTAAGCGACTGTTTTTAATACATCCACAAAAGATGTTGCCACATAGTCAATGTTTTTCAAGTTCAAACCTGCAGCACAAATACGCCCGCTACGAAGCAAGTAAATACCGTATTGATCTTTTAAAGTATCAACTTGGTTTGCAGTTAAACCTGTATAACTGAACATACCTTGCTGCTTCACAAGATAGCTAAAATCACGTCCTGGTAATGCAGCTTCAAGTTTTGCTTGCAGTAAAAGACGCATTTGAATAATACGTTCACGCATTTCGTTCAATTCGGCATGCCATTGTGCAGTCAATTCAGGGCTGTTCAAGACAGTATCAACCACTAACGCACCTGTTGTTGGTGGGCTAGAGTAGATACGACGTACAGTTGCTTTAAGTTGACCTAAAACTTTTAATGCCGTTTCTTGATCGTCTGCCACGAACGTTAAGCCACCAACACGCTCGCCATAAATTGAGAAGATTTTTGAGAATGAATTACTAACAATAAAATTCATACCCGATTTGTCGAGCGCACGAATTGCATAAGCATCTTCTTCAAGACCTTGACCAAAACCCTGATAGGCAATATCGAGGAATGGTATTAAATCGCGCTCTTGTAATACAGTAATCACGCTATCCCATTGCTCAGGTGTTAAATCCGCGCCTGTTGGGTTGTGACAACAAGGGTGGAGCAAGACAATACCTTTTGCAGGAATAGTCTGTAAATCTGCCAACATTCCTTCAATATCAACACCATTGGTAGATGCATCAAAATAAGTATAAAAATGTGATTTCACGCCTGCGCCATTAAAAATCGCAATGTGATTGTCCCAAGTCGGTTGGCTGCCCCAAATATCAGAATCAGGAAAATATTTATTTAAGAAATCTGCACCGACTTTGAGTGCACCTGAACCACCCAAAGTTTGAATCGTCACTGCACGACCATTTTGGCGAGCTTGTGAGTTTTCACCCAATACCAATTGTTGTGTAGAAGCGTTATAAGACTTTGAACCATCCATAGGTAAATAAAGTTTTACCTTTTCATTAAGCGGTTCAATTTTTTTCAATGCTGTTTTAACTGCTTCAAGTTGAGGAACAATCGTGTCCTCATTGTAGTAAAGACCAATACTCAAATTGACTTTATTACTACGCTCATCCTTTCCGAACTCTTCCATAAGAGAAAGAATCGGGTCTCCTGCATAAGCATCTACATGTTGAAACATGGTCAAAGTCCTACAATAATGGTAATGATTAAACGATATTTGTCGTGCTCGATCATATATGTATATCGAAGTCTGACTCAACAGCAGAAATACGAAATTTTCTTATAACTCATTCAACTTTGGTTTATAACAGGCATCATTTTTGCATATTTAGCGTTATTAACGATAAACATGGAGCCAAAGCTCCATGTTGTATAGTTATGGGTTGTAACAATGAATTATGACGATTTCATCGTACTTATCCAATCTATCCCAAAGAAAAGAGTAGAGAAGACTTATCATCTAGAACTCATTTCATTTATTTGCTCGGTTGAACATCAAATTCGAAGGTCCATGTCGATTGACTTGCAGCCTTTGCTGGATCGGCATAGCTAATTTCTTTTAAATGTACACGTGCATAACTTGAACCTTTATTACCACGAATCATCGTTGCATTGTCAATATTGGCTTTGAGCATATGAGGAGCTTGTAAACCATCTGCCTGAGCTGTCTCAATGGTTGGATAATAATTATACCAACCATAATTTAACTTGGCAGGATAAGCCCCTTGGTAAGCAGGATTCAACACAGAAGTAATCGTATTTGAACCCCATTTTGAAACTGTTGCTGTTGTTGTAGCTTTTAAATCTGTTAAGGTCGCTGTAAAAGCATTACTATCCTTAAATTTCTCAGTGATGACTTTACCATCTGCATCATAAAAGCCTGTAGGTTGAGAGGCAACAACACTTCCGACTTGAGCATTTTGTTGGACATTATAGCGGTTGAAAGCTAATTGCCATGACCCCGTGCTTTTGTCACTAATTGTGCCTGTATTTAAGTCAACATATGCCCAACCTTTACTTGCATCAACTGTCAATGTTCGAACATCTTCAGGATTTGCTGTATTGATATAGCGTAAAGAGACATAACCTGAGGTAGAACCTTGATAATAATTGTAAATTTGTACAGCAAATACAGGTTTCTCAACCGTACCAATGACTTTGGTTGAACTATTATCAGTTGTGACTAAATAAGTCTTAAAATTCGGTGACATACGATGATCACCAAATACATCATATTCAAAGAAACTACTTATACCATTTTTACTGTCCATAAATGCATTACTAAATGCATCGACAATCCATGCTTGAGCAGGCAATGCACCTGCTTGAGTTGCATCTTTTTCTTTACTGAGCGTTGCCCAACTAGCATCAAATGGAGAATATAAAGCACCACCAGTTCCTGAGCCACTCACCCCGCTATTGGTAAATAACAATGGCGTTCGTGTACCCATTGCAAATTTCAAATCCCAATCACTGCCATCACAACTGATTTGTGCTTGCGTATCAATGTCATAACAATAAGACATATTGGATGCAGGTTGAATTTTCCATTCTTTTGCTTTGACTGTAAATAAATCGGTAGAAGCGGGTGGTGTAACATTACCACCGCCTGTATTTGAGTTTGAATTGTCATTTGATGAACTGCCACCACCACATGCAGTTAAAATTAGCCCCAATGTAGTTAATGCCATGACTTTAGAGAGCTGCGTCATGGTTAAAGATGTCGTAAAGCTCGACATTATTGTTTTACTCAAATCAGAACGATTGTTCATGTACTACTTCCTTAGTTTTAAAGCATCTTGTTGAAAAATGGTTGAATTATAAAATTTAAAAATCTTTCTAGATTTCAGACTGATCTAACTGTGATTAATGATTTAAACTTTTTTGCCAATTGAAACGTAGACCCATATAGCTATAACGCCCCGCAATCGGGCGATAATCAAATGCCGCACTAAAATCACGTTGTTCATCAAAGATATTATCCATACCTGCGAATGCCGTCAGATAAGGCGAAAATTGCCACTCAATTTGACCATCTAAACTGAACCAATCAGGCGAGGTATGTTTGTTGGCGCTATCACCAAATTCATCACTTTGATAACGTGCACGTAAGCTGACATCCAATGCATCCGTGAAGGCATAATCGACACCAAGTCGGGCAATGTGCTCAGGTCGGCGAGTGAGATCTAAATCTGTTGATTTATCTTTGGCTTGTGTATAGGTATAAGCTGCATTGAGGCGTGTTTGTGGGGAAAGTTGCCACTGCGCTGTGGTTTCAATTCCTTTCGTTTCAGCTTGAGCAACATTGCTATAAGAATATTGGGTAATACCATTGATCACGGCGGCATTGTCATAATCTGTTTGAATCAAGTCTTTAATATCATTCCAAAAGAAGTTGATATCTGCATTCCATAGATCATTTTTGACTAGACTTAAACCAAGTTGATAACTGTCTGATTGCTCAGGTTTTAAGTTTGGATTACCAATTACGATATAACCCAAATGACTATGATCAAAAGAATAGAATCGTTCTTTTAAATTCGGAACCCGATAACCTTGCCCATAGCTGAAACGTAGATCGGCAAGTAAGTCATTCTGTTCATAAAAACGATATTTTGTGCTTAATTTAAATGCATTATGATCGCCAAAATCATCATCATTTTGGAAACGCCAACCTATTACAGCGTCTAGCTTATCGCTAAGTTTTAAATCATTTTGTAGATAAAATTCATGACGATCTCGACTGACAGCGCCACCTTGCATTTCAAATTTTCCATTATTGTTCTGTTCGAGTTTTTCTTCATGCCAATCGTAACCCAATTGCCAATTTTGATTACGCCACTTAGGCAAACTCAGTTGTGTGCTGACATGATTATTTTCTTGATTTGAATGGCGTAATGCCGATAAATAACCATCTAAAGTTTGTGTGGATGTAGTGTCATAAGTTTCATGTACACCTTTGATATCAAGCTTTAAATCATCAAGAATATTCCATTGACTGCCTGCGCTAAAACGCTGACGCTCAATATCTTCTACTTTGTATTGCTGTAAATAAAAAGGTGGAACAAAATTTAAACTTCGTTGATGATCTGTTTCTTGGTAGTCATTAAAATCTGCCCATAGTAAAAATTGATCAGACGGCTGCCATGCACCGTATAAAGCATATTGTTGACGTTTTTGTTGATCACCTTGCAAAGGGTATAAATCGGGATCTACCGCAAAGCCATCATTTGACAACAGATCAGCACTGACACGCCCTTTGAAACGACCTTGTGCTGCTTCAATATTTATTTTTTCATGGTGATTGTTCACCGAAGCACTTTTACCGTTGGCATTTTGTTTGCCATAACTGCCAATATCGACTTGACCTGAAACAGATATGCCATCTTTGACTTTTTGGCTAATAATATTAATGACTCCGCCCATGGCAGACGAGCCATATTGTGCCGATGCTGCACCTTTTACTACCTCAATGCGCTCAACACCGTTGATTAAATATTGATCCAAGTCAACCGTGGAACTGGTACTTGCTGCCAGGGGTAGACCATCAATTAAAATAAGAACTTGATCGCTGGTTAAGCCTTGCAATGAAATTTCATAGCCCGATTTTCCATGAATTTCTCTTAATAAAATACCGGGAACATTCTCAAGCGCATCTTTGAGCGTCAGGGCATTGGTACGTTGTAATTCTTTTTGATCAATAATTTCTGTTTTGATCGGGCTGTCCGTCAATTTTTTTTCAGATCGTGTTGCGGTAATCACAATCGGCTGCATTTTTTGATCCGCATTCAATTCCGCCATAGCACTATTTGGGGTACCTAGACCACAACCAATCAGTGCCAAACTTAAGACAGCAAGACGAAATGGAATCGGTTGCGTATTCACAAAAAAACACTTGTTCACGGTGGTTCGCTATTGAAAATATTTATAATTGCAAATGGTAATGATTATCATAATAATTTACAATAGTAATCTGATAGATTTCAGAATACAGAAAATAGCGTTAAAAATGCCAATGTAAATGAAATAAATCAGTATCTTAAGACAAGTTTGGAATGTATTTATGAAACAACGTGTGAATTATTTTTTTATGATGTTACTGGCTTTGGGGTGCTCAGTAACTCATGCTGAAATACAAAAAACAACAGTAACCACGGATGCACAAATGGATTTGAAACAAGCATTTTTACAAAAAAGTCTGCATGAAAACCTGACTCAAGAACAGGCACGTCAGGCTATTTTAAAAATGGCAGGTGAATATAAAGTTGATTTTCGTTTTGAAGAATTGTATGCGCTTAAAGCAGGTTATAAATTAAAAGAAAATGATTTATCTGAGGGACACGAAACCGTTATTGTGCTTGAAAACACTGCCAATAAAGTTTCTTTACAACATATTTTGATTGGTGAAGGGCATGTTGTGAAGCATTGGCGCCAAGATTGGGAATATCAACCAACGCAAATGTGGAGCTATATAGGCAATTATCGTTGGCAAAAAATTGCATTGAAAGCTGAAGAAGCACAGGGCAAATGGTTACAAACCGTTTGGCAAGTGGATGATTCTCCACGCTATGCAGGTTTAGGTCTTTGGGGTAAGAATAATGGTGTAATCTCTTGGACATCTAATGAAACTTATCGTCCATTACCACGACGTGAACATACAACACGTGATGATTACGATGTGATTATTGGTATTAATCGTCAGGCTTTAACTGCAACGGGTTGGGTACATGAACAGGATAATGTCAAATTTGACAGTAAAACCAATACCGTACTTGCACGTGAACTTGGCGTAAACCAATATACTTTAGTCAAAGATTTTGATTTTAAACCAGCTTATGAATATTGGGATAAAAACAAAGACTATTGGGCAACCGTTCGTCAAACTTGGAAACAAGCTTTTGAACAAAATGAAGTACTTGCTTTGAAATTTGCAGGAAAAGATGAAAAAGCACATTACAGCTATTTTAGTGATCAAGCTAAAGCGACAGCAAAGAAAAAGGTAGATAATCAAAAGCTTCAAAAACAAGTCAGAACTTTACTCAATCAACAATTGGTTATTGGTCAAGTAAAATAAATTAAACTAAGATTGAAAATGAATTATTTTATTCAGACTTAAATGCCTGAATAACCGATGACACAAAATCCTTATGGGATGCTTAGGCATCCCATTTTTATGTTTAAATGTTCTAGATCAACGTTATAATATTTAGGGAAAATTATGATTGAATAAATAAAAAATTAGCATAATACTCTGCTTCGAAGTAGATCTATATTTTTCAGGGAAACATGTCATGCTACTCAATTTTGAATTTCAAAAAAGCGCTGAGCCACAGTCTAAACCGACAATTGTACTGATCCATGGGCTTTTTGGCAGTTTGAGTAATTTAGGTATGATTGCACGTGTCTTACAATTGGAATATTCCGTTCTTCAATTGGATGTACGTAATCATGGCAAATCTGCACATGATAAAGAAATGAACTATACGGTCATGGCACAAGATGTCATAGAAACATTAGACCATTTAAACATTGAACAATTCTCTGTAATTGGACATTCCATGGGTGGAAAAATTGCCATGAAATTGACTGAACTCGCTCCAAAACGCTTACAAAATTTGATTGTTTTAGATATGTGCCCATTTGCTTATCAAGAAAATCACCACGATTCTATTTTTAAGGCATTATTTGCAGTAGAACAAGCTAACGTAGCAAGCCGTAAAGAAGCTTATGAAATCATGCAAAATTTCTTAAAAGAAGAGATGGTAATCCAATTCTTACTTAAAGGATTTAATAAAGGTCGCTGGTTGTTTAATGTCCAATTTATTTTTGATCATTATGCAGATATTATTGGTTGGCAGGCGCTTAAATTATGGTCAAAACGTACATTATTTATTCGAGGTGGACAATCTCCATATATCTCTAAAGATGAGCATATAAAAGCAATTGATCAACAATTCGATCATGTTGAATTAGAAACAATTGAAAATGCAGGGCATTGGTTACATGCTGAACAACCTGAGCAAGTAAATATCATTATTAAAAATTACTTAAATAAAAATCAATAGTATTAAAAATATTAAAAGCCTAAAATAAACCATATATTTTTTAGGCTTTATTTTAAAAGTAAGATGAAAATCAAGATACTGTTTTAATTATTATTTTTTAAAAATAGATTATAAAAATGATAACTATGTAAAATCACCCTCATAAAACGAACTGATCAATTTCCTTGATATTTAAATAATACAGGTATTTAAAAATTAATATTAAGTAATAAAAATATTATCAGGCAATTGCTTGTTAATTGATCTGAAAGTGAGTAAATTAGAGCCGTTGATGAGGAATATCAATACATATAAAATGTGATTTATTTCACACTTATAATTTTTTCATATATAATTAGACATAATGAACAAACCATTTAATTAAACTAAATATTTAACACGATTAAAAATTACACAGTTGTTTTATTCAGTTTATATTAAATAGTATGCGGATAATCCAAAGGAAACTATATGCCACGCAGCTACTTGCAAAGTGATTCTATTTTGAATCAGGCCGATACATCTCCGAAAGTCATTATTCCATCTAAAGGACAAATGAGTGATGCCTTACAATTCGCTTTTGACTTATTACCTCATTTAGTTTGGGTAACTGGTGTGTCTACTCGCTATGCAAATAGTGCACTGAAGCAATATATTGGTGTCGAAAATCATCATATCTCTGAAACAGAATGGATGAAATTCATTCATCCAGAAGATGCTGAACATATGTATAACCTTTGGACACATGCACAAAAAACAGGAAAAAAATTCGAAAAAGAATGTCGAATTAAAAACTATCATACTAGTGAGTATGAGTGGTTTCTATTATCAGCACAAAGTATGCAATCCAATATAGCCGACTTCAATTGGATGATTAGCTGTACAAATATTCATGAACGTGCAGTTTTATTACGTGAAACTTCTGACATGTTACGTGCACATACCGACATGCTTGATGTGAGTGTAGATTGTATTAAGATCGTTCGTCCGAATGGCACAGTTTCACATATGAACCGCTCAGGTTGCTTGGCTTTATTGGGTCGAGAACGTGAGAAAAAATTTGGAATGAAATGGTTAGACCTGTTGCCACCTGAAGTACGCAGTAAAGGGCAAAAAGCAATTAACGATGCCATTAAAGGTAAAAATAGTCGTTTTGCTGGTATGAGTGGTATAGGTGAAGGTCGCCAATATTGGGATAATATTCTTACACCTGTAGTTAATGAGAATGGAGAAACGACAAGTATTTTATGTGTTTCACGTGATGTAACCTTACAAAAAATTGCTGAAAATAAGCTTCGAGTTTCTAGTGAAATGGACGAACTTACAGGATTAATGAATAGACGCTCATTCAAGAAAGCTCTGAAAGCATCCATCATGCAATCTCGTGAAGTCAAGAAAATCGTGGGTATGATTCTTGTGGATCTGGATCATTTTAAACATATCAATGACACACTTGGTCACTCTGCGGGTGATCACCTTCTTAAAGTTCTCTCAAAACGTTTGATGAATTGTCTTGAAGACAATGCTTATGTGGCTCGTTTGGGTGGTGATGAATTCGCTATTATTATTTCTAACATGACTGATGCGGAAGAAATGCATCAAGTTGCATCAAAAGTTTTAGAACAGCTCGATGCGCCCGTTACTTATCAAGGTAAGCTCATCAATAGCGGAATGAGTATGGGGGGCGCTATTTATCCAACCGATGCTAATGATGCTTTAGGATTGATGAAATGTGCTGATACCGCACTTAATGACCTTAAAGATCGTGGTCGTGGTGGTTTTCGAAGATTTAGCCATGAAATGTATGAAATTTCTGCATTACGAATACAACAACTTGACACAGCACGAGAGATTTTACGAAGCAATTTGATTGAACCTTATTATCAGCCCAAAGTACGTTTAGATACACGAGAACTCATTGGTTTTGAGGCTTTATTACGTTGGCATGATGCCGAAGGTGTAGTTCAATTACCATCAACAATTGTTGAAGCATTCAATGACTACGAATTGGCAAGTAAAATCACTGAAACCATGCAAACACGCATTTTCCAAGATATTGCAATGTGGTTAGAGCAAGGCATTGATACTGTTCCAATCTCAATTAACGCTTCACCTGTAGAATTTATGCGAGATAATTACGCTGAAAAGTTATTAAAACGATTAAGTACTTATAATATTCCACATGAATTGGTTGAAATTGAAATTACCGAACATATGTTGGCAGAGCGTGGCTATGAATATGTCATTCGCGCTTTGAAAAAAATGAAAAATGCAGGGGTGCGTATTGCACTAGATGATTTTGGTACAGGGCATTCATCTTTTACCCATCTCAGTGATTATCCTGTAGATTGTTTAAAAATTGATTGTGGTTTTGTCAACCGCATGAATGAAGAAAAGCCGATTAATGCCATTGTTGAAGGTATTGCTAAATTGGGACCAATTCTGTCATTAGATATTATTGCCGAAGGTATTGAAACCGATTTACAACTACAACGTTTACAGGCTGTTGGCTGTAATATGGGGCAGGGTTTCTTATTTAGCCGTGCAATCTGTGCGGATGAAGCCATTTGCATGATGCAAAATCATGCACCGATATAAATACTGAGATAAACATTTTAAATTGCTATAGATATTCGACATGTTACTTATTTTTATTCAATTCTTTTAGAAATAACTTGTCAAATTCACAAACACAGCGTATTGTAACTTTAATGAACATATTTTATTGTGAAGACATAAAATGTTGAAACAACCTTTGATTTTAAACGTATATTATTTTTGGCAATATTTTAAATAGTTGCCTAGACACGTTCGGGCACAATTTAGTTGCCCATCAAAGTTTACACCTGATCGGCAACGATCAGGTTTTTTTATGCTTCACATTCAGCAAATTTCGGAGATTCCAATGAACACTTTTACTTATACATATTTTAGCAACTTTTCTTGGTCAAACTTTTTTCAGGTTATTTCTGAAAATCTACAAACGCATAGACATCAAACGCTCAAATAAAAGATCGGACTGATAGAGATAGTCCAAAGGAATAGACCAATGAAAATGCTTAATCAAACCCCAATACAAGATACAGTACACAGTAATAATGAAACTTTACTGAGCTTACCACATCAATTAAAACAACAATTTCAATTATCAGAAATATTAACAAAGCAAGTAAACACACACCGTCAAACCATTGAAAATATTTTAAATGGTACAGATCCACGTCTCATGGTGATTACGGGTCCATGCTCAATCCATGATCCTATTGCTGCACTCGAATACGCTGAAAAACTAAAAAAAATCCAGACACAAGTTCAAGATCAAATTTTTATTGTGATGCGAACTTATATTGAAAAACCACGTACAACTGTCGGTTGGAAAGGCTTTTTATACGATCCTTTACTTGATGGTTCAGGCAATATGCAACTTGGGCTAGAGCGTTCTCGTGAACTTTTTTTACAAATTATAGAAATGGGCTTACCCATTGCCACTGAAATTTTAAGCCCAATGGCAACGGCTTATTTTGATGATTTACTCAGTTGGGGCGCAATTGGCGCGCGTACCAGTGAGTCACAAATTCATCGTGAGATTTCAAGCCAAATGCCATTCAGTATTGGCTTCAAAAATGGTACAGATGGTTCAATTCAGATTGCATTGGATGCCATTCAGTCAGCAGCACATCCACATCAGTTTTTAGGGATGAGCCAACAAGGTTTGCCTGCGATTTTACATTCGCAAGGCAATCCAAAACCGCATTTAATTTTACGTGGTTCAAATACAGGCACCAATTATCAATTGGCTGAAATTGAAAAAATACGTACAAAGCAACATGATTTACCTGCATTGGTGATTGATTGTAGTCATGGCAATAGCCATAAAAACCCAATGCTACAACCTGAAATTCTTGAACAAATTATTCGTGAGCGAGATTTAACTCAAGTTCGTGGGGTAATGTTAGAAAGCTATTTAGTCGATGGTCAGCAAAAAATTAGCGATCATATGACTTATGGTCAATCTGTTACAGATGGTTGTTTAGGTTGGAATAAAACTGAACATTTGCTGCTAAAAGTTGCACAGCAGTTAGAAAATATACAATTAAAACTTTCAGCGTAAATGTTGATTCAAAAATAGGAAGATCATCTCAGGATGATCTTTTTTGTTTTTATTTACATATTTTGATTTCTTTGAGATTTAAAACTCATTTTTTTATTTTTTATTTTTTATTTAGGTATTTAAATATATATCTTTTAAATCAATGCAATATAAAATTATAAAAATGCTCAGTATCAAAGATACGTGCATAAACTTTATAAAAATAGTGAAAATTTAAGGTCTGTGGATAATATGTTTACTGAAGAATTATTGGATGAAGCACGGCGCTTTATGTTCCATATGTTAACAAAAGTGGTCGAATACGGTGGTTCTGATTTATTTATCTCTGCTGATTTTCCACCAAGTATTAAGCATCAAGGCTTGATGAAACCCATTGGACAACAGGCATTAACCTCAGATAAAACACGTTTATTTGCCTATAGTTTAATGAATGAACGCCAGCGTAAAGAGTTTGAACAAGAATTAGAATGCAACTTCGCAATTTCAGTACCTAATGTTTCTCGCTATCGAGTGAATGTATTTCAACAACAACTACAAGTGGGTATGGTCATTCGTACGATTACCGCTGAAATTCCTAACTTTACCAAGCTGAAATTACCACCATCGCTGAAAAATGTGATTATGGAAAAACGTGGTTTAATTTTAGTGGTCGGTGGGACAGGTTCAGGTAAATCGACTTCTCTTGCAGCAATGATTGATCATCGGAATGAAAATTCAGCAGGGCATATAATTACGGTTGAAGACCCTGTTGAATATGTACATAAACATAAAAAATCGATGGTAACGCATCGTGAAGTAGGTGTAGATAGCCATTCTTGGCACAGTGCATTAAAAAATACCTTACGTCAGGCACCCGATGTGATTTTGATTGGTGAAATTCGTGATACAGAAACTATGGAGCATGCCATAGCCTTTGCTGAAACTGGACATTTATGTTTAGGTACATTGCATGCCAATAATGCGAATCAAACACTTGATCGTATTATTAACTTTTTTCCTGAAGAACGTCGTAACCAACTATTGATGGATTTATCTTCAAATATGAAAGCGATTATTTCTCAACGTTTAGTTCGTACACAAGATGGCCAAGGGCGTCGAGCTGCTGTTGAAATTATGTTGAATACACCTTTGATGGCTGAAAATATTCTCAAAGGACAATTTTATACCTTAAAAGAAATTATGACCAAATCTCGTGAATTAGGAATGCAAACTTTCGATCAAGCCTTATTTGATTTATATGATGAAGGCTCCATTTCATACGATGAAGCAATGCGAAATTCGGATTCTGTTAATGAATTACGTTTAAAAATAAAATTAGAATCAAGACGCAAAGAAGGTACAGCACCTCAACATACAACATCGCTCAATATGGTACAGGAGGCGGTCACATCGCCTGAAGAAGCATCGGAAGTTGCAGAAACTTAATACTTTCTATATATAGAAAATAAAAAAATCAGCCATTCGGCTGATTTTTTTATGATTTATTGATCTAAAATAGATTATAAACCTGCTTCATATTCAGTACTGCTCAGTAATTTTTCGACATCTGCCATATTGTCAGGCTTGATTTTATAAATCCAACCTTTGCCATACGGTGCATCATTGACAAAATCAGGATCATCTTCAAGTTCAGTATTCACTTCAACCACAACGCCTGAAACAGGCGCATGAATATCAGAAGCCGTTTTTACAGATTCAACAACACCCGCTTGTTGACCTGCAGTGAGTTGAGTCCCCACTTCAGGTGCTTCAACGTAAACTAAATCGCCCAATGCATCTTGTGCATGGTCAGAAATACCAGTAATGACAAGATCACCTTCAATTTTCACCCATTCATGGGTAGTTGCATATTTAAGGTCTGAAGGATGGTTCATGGTAACTCCCTAAAAGTAATCTATTATTTTTGCAAAATGTTATACCGCTTTTTGACTAAAAATAAAAGTATTTCAAAACACTGAGTTTATTGGTCTTGCTTATAAGTAAGGGTCTTTCCGCCAATTGCTTGGGCTACGACCGCTCCACCTTTTAAATGCTCGGCTAAAATTGGCGACATCCGAATAACCGAGTTCATCGGCAATTTGTTCAAGTGAATAATCTGTACGTGATAATAATGACGTTGCATGACGATAACGCACTTCATCAACTAGTGTGGAAAATGATGTATTTTCAGCAGCGAGTTGACGTTTCAGTGTCCGATCAGACATATGTAGAAGTTCTGCGACGCTTTCAATACTTAAATAATGCTGTTCAGAATTGGTTAGAATATCACGGACACGCATAGCGAGGCGACGGCGTTCACCCAAAGCAGAAAGCTCTGCTTCACATTGATTAATTGCAATTTGGCTCGCAATGGGATCAGCATTGACCATTTTTAAGCCTAAATATTTTTTATCAAAACTTGCCAATAAATGCGGCTGTGAAAAGCGCATGTTGTACTGATCTTGAAATTTTGAATTGTATTTTTCAAAATCTTCAGGCATTGGAAAATCAAAATCAATATCACCTTCCAAATGATTAATGCCCGTCAGTGCCTTTGCCATGGTCATAATACCAAAGGTGAGTCCCATGACAATTTCGGTTCTTAAAGGTTCAATTTCAATATCGCACTGCAATTGTAATGTCGCTTTTTCACCAAAAGTCGAAAAATATAGCTGTAAAAATGGCATACGGAGCTGGATAAAACGGTTTGCCAAAACCAGAGCATCGGTAATATCATTGGCAGTCATAATGGCATAGCCGATAAAACCATGAATTGAAATACGCATTTGCGTACCTAAATGATAGCCTAAAGTACTTTCACCAGTCATTTTTAAGGCATGTTTGACAAGTTCATTGGCAACAGGTGTTGGAATACGGTAGTCAGGTTCAGCAAGTTGTTCACTGGTAAAGTGAAAAGGTGCAAATAAACTCTCCGCGCTATAGCCCCATCGAGAAACAATATCGAGCAATAAAAGTCCATAAACACCCGGAATTCCATGGTTCTGACGATTTGACATTGTTTTCATTTGCGATCCGTGCTCTCACATTTTATGTGTGTTGGCTGAGTTTTATCTTGTCATAAAAAATGTCAGCAATATAGATAAATTGTCCGACATAGCCCTTTGACTTTATTCAATGTCTCGTCTAAATACAACAATTTTGGTAGTCGAAATGAGTAAAACATCACCATGCTGATTTTTCGCTTGCGTTACATAGCTCACCATCGCACGGTCATGTTTAGTTCGAGAGGGAGTAATCGATACAATTTCAACTTCAACGTGAATATGATCACCTGGTCGAGTTGGTTTAGGCCAACGTAAACTCGACTCAGAACCAATTAAACCCTTAGCGATAGGAAAGCATTCTGTCCATAAACGCATGGTCACCGCAGCAGTGTGCCATCCACTAGCAGCAATGCCTTGAAAAATAGGATGGTCTTTGGCTTTTTCAACATCAGTATGGAAGACTTGTGGATCAAATTTTTGTGCAAATTCTAAAATTTCCTCTAAAGTCATTTCATAAGAACGACTTTTAAAATGATCACCTACATTTAAATCTTCTAAATACAACATTTATTCCGCTTCCTCTGCTTTCGGTTTTTCTTGTTCCACTAAAAACTCACCTGTTTGGCGTTGCCACAGTTGAGCATAAATTCCATTTTGTGCAATCAGTTCTTCATGCGTGCCTTGTTCCGCAATATGTCCTTGATCCAAGACAATTAAACGATCCATTTGAGCAATAGTTGATAGTCGATGTGCAATGGCAATGACCGTTTTATCTTGCATTAAATCATCTAGGCTTGATTGAATGGCTGCTTCAACCTCAGAATCAAGCGCACTCGTTGCTTCATCTAAAATTAAAATAGGTGCATCTTTTAAAAATACACGAGCAATGGCAATCCGTTGGCGTTGTCCACCAGAAAGTTTTACACCACGTTCACCGACATAAGCGTCATAGCCATGTTGACCTCGGAGATCGCTTAATTGTGGAATAAATTCATCTGCTTTGGCTTTACGCACAGCAGCATACATGTCTTCATCTGTTGCATCAGGACGACCATATTTAATATTTTCAGCAACAGAGCGATGCAGTAGGGAAGTGTCCTGAGTTACCATCGCAATATTTTTTCTTAAACTGTCCTGTGTAACATTTTGAATATTTTGATCATCAATGCAAATACGACCTTGGTTGATGGTGTAGAAGTTTAGAAGTAGTTGAATCAGAGTTGATTTTCCTGCGCCTGAACGTCCAACAATACCAATTTTTTCACCTGCTTTAATTTCTAAATTAAATTGATCAATGACTTTCTTTTCGTTATAGGCAAAGCTGACATCTTTAAATTCAATTTTACCTTGCGTGATTTGCAATGGTTTAGCATCGGGGGCATCTTGGATGTTAATGGATTTACCCATGGTCATCATACCATCTTGAATTGTTCCAACGTTTTCAAATAGGGCAGAGGTTTGCCACATCATAAATGCAGCCATACTATTGAGTTTTAAAATCATAGCAGTCGTTGCCGCAATGACACCAATAGCGGCTTGACCATTTAACCAAAGCCAAACGGCTGTACCCAATACACCAAAGAAAAGAACGGCTGTAAGTAGATTAATGCAAATTTCATACATTGAGCCTAAACGCATTTGTTTAAACACAGTGATCATAAAGGTCTGCATGGATTCTTTAGCATATTTGCTTTCGCGACCGGCATGTGCAAAGAGTTTTACAGTTTGAATGTTGGTATAGGCATCGGTTACACGTCCAGTCATCACCGCTCGTGCATCGGCTTGTTGTTTAGAAATTCTACCTAGACGTGGAATAAAAAAACATGCTGCGCCAATAAAAAGCGCCAACCAAAGCATTAAAGGTAGTAATAAAAGTGGAGAAATATTACCAAGAACAACACTAATGGTAATAAAGTAAATAATGACATAGGTCAGCATATCACCCAAAATCACCCAAAACTCACGTACAGCAAGAGAAGTTTGCATGACTTTGGCAGATAAACGCCCAGCAAAATCGCTATGGAAAAAATCAAGACTTTGTTGCAAAAGTAAATTATGAAAGCGCCAACGCAAACGCATTGGGAAACTGCTGTATAAAATCTGATGACGTACAATAGATTGTATACTTGAAAATATAATATTTCCGAGTAAGAAAAAGCTCAAAATCATCAAATTACTTTTATGATTGGTAATAAAGGTTTCAGGTGTAGAACTCGTTAACCAGTCAACCAAATGACCAATCTGTGCAAAAAAGATCGCTTCAAAACTTGCTGTTGCTGCTGTAAGTAAAATTAACATTAGCAAATAACGTCGAACGCCATAGGCTGCTTGCCAAACAAAAGCAAAAAATGTTTTTGGCAATGGTTCATTTAAGCCTTTTTCGGGATAAGGATCGACCAGACGTTCAAACCATTGCAGCATATCACCCTCGGGTATTTTGAATAGAGATTATGAAAAACAAACAGATATATCGATAAAAAACGATAATAGAGATGATTTTAACTTATTTCGGGAAAAAAGTACGCCAATCACCCGAATTAAATCTTAAATTTAACTCGATAGTGTTACAGCAAGGCATTTTTTGAAAATAAAAAATTTGAAAATAAAAAATCCCTGACACAAGGGTAGGGATTTTTATGTAGTGACTTAAAATGAAAGGTAATTTACCACATCAAATCATCAGGAATGACATAAGCTGCATACGGATCTTCTTCATCCGTGACATCATTGTTGGTTGTACTTGCATTACTTACAATAATAAAGCCAAGCATTTTTTCATTAATACGATCAGCCAAAGCTTTCGGTAAAAATGCATAAGATTCTTGATCTTTTGCAATCACCAAACTACCCGATACCAAAGCATTATAAATTTGTTGATTAATATAAAGCTTTTTAACTTTAGCATCATCAATAAACTGATAAACGTTGTCACCATCAGTATCTCTAATTTTATGTTGACCAATCATTTGAATCACAGCTGCTTTCAATGCTTTTTCATCTAAAGCACGCTGTTTTTCTTCATTCAGCGCCTGATCACGTGCAACTTTTTCTTGCTGATCTTTGGCAATTTTTGCTTGTAATTCAGCTTCAGTGCCTTGACCTGTACGTTGCTCATGCTGTGCTTGTTTGCTGAGTTTTTTTGCTTTTTTATTATCGACTAACCCAGCTTTCAATAATTGAGCCTGCAAAGCGTTCTTTACCATGACTACGATCCATTACTTTTGACAATGTAAAAATTTATACGAAATAATGCCATAAACAATGCACAGTGTCAGGCTGAGCATTGCAGGAATCAAAAACGCATGTAATTGTAAATAAGGATGGGCAATGCATGCAATCACACCGCCCAAGATAAATCCAATTAAGATTAAAAGATGTAAAATAATTTTACGAATATCGGTTTTTAAGCCTTTTAAACGATAACCAAATGCTAAACCAAGATCTGTTAAAACGCCCGATAAATGCGTGGTGCGAATAATTACACCTTGATAATGACTCACCATCGCATTTTGTACACCCATTGCAACACATGCCCAAAGCAAAGCATAACGTGGAAAATAAGGGATAAACAACCAACATAACAGAATGAAAATAGTGACTAAAATCAGTGGAATACCATAACGTCGACCAAGCTGAAAATGGCTATTTCCGAGAATAAAACCACTATAGCTTGCACCAATCATATAGCTAAGAATAACTAACGATAAATAGATCAGTTGCGAAGATTGCCCTGAAACGAGCGCTTGAGAAAGCAGGCTAGCATTGCCTGTCATATGGGATACAGATTGATGTAATACAGTAATCAATCCTAAAACATTAATCATGCCCGCATTGATTGCGAGCATGAAAGCACCAAATTGAATCCAGTTGGGTAAACGTTGAAATGGCATTGCGATATTTTTACTTTAATCTTCAATGCCTTCCAATATCGCTTATTTTCTAGATAAATCAACTGCTGCGGTAAATAAAACATCTGTAGATGAGTTAAGTGCTGTTTCAGTTGAGTCTTGTAATACCGAAATTACCATACCAATTGCAACGACTTGCATCGCAACGGTAGAGTCGATACCGAACAGACCACAGGCAACAGGAATCAATAATAATGAGCCACCCGCAACACCAGAAGCACCACACGCCGTCACAACAGCCACCACAGATAAAATAATCATGGTTACAAGGCTCACTTCAATATGTAATGTATTGACAGCAGCCAAAGTTAAAACAGTAATGGTTACTGCAGCACCAGCCATATTAATGGTCGCGCCTAAAGGAATCGCAACACTTGCAGTCGATTCAGTCACACCTAAACGTTTTGCTAAATCAAGATTTACAGGAATATTAGCCGCTGAACTTCGCGTGAAAAATGCGGTAATACCACTTTCCTTTAAGCATTTTATGACCAAAGGATACGGGTTTTTACGCATGACTACACCAACAATAATCGGGTTAATCACCAATGCTACAAAGAGCATTGTTCCAACCAAAACAGCAAGTAAATGTGCATAATTTTCAAGTGTTTCAAGACCAGCTTGTGCAAATGTTGCAACTACAAGACCAAAAATACCCAAAGGAGCAAAATTAATGACAATACGAATAATTGAATTTACGGCATGCGAGATGTCAGTAATAACTGCTCGTGTCACGTCTGAACCATGACGTAATGCAGCACCTAGACCCACAGCCCATGCCAAAATACCAATGAAGTTTGCTTCATGCAATGCTGTAATTGGATTAGTAATAAAGCTCAGCAATAAGTTTTTCATTACTTCAGCAATACTTCCCGGAGGTTGCATCTGAGTTTCAGGATTGATTGTTAAGAACAAAGTACTTGGGAATAAAACACTTGCAACGACAGCACTAAATGCCGCCAACAACATCCCTATGCCATACAAACCTAAAATAGGTTTTAAGTTACTTGCGCCTTCACCCACTTTAAAATTAGCAATAGATGCAAGTACCAAGACAAACACCAAGATCGGTGCAACCGACTTCAATGCCTTAATAAACAAATCACCCAACAAGCTTACATATGGAGCAGCTTGTGGAAATAAAGTCGCAACCAAACCACCCAAAGCGATAGCAATAATGATGCGAGAAACCAGACTTAACCGAGCCAGGGCTGAGAACATAACTGAGCCTTACCAAGTGCACATTGCACAAATCAAGAAAACAAGCGGAGTATTTTATACTGAAAATACATTTATCAGATACATTTATTAACCATATAAAATATCATATTCAATTAAAACGAATTTTTTTCGAATTTAAATATATGAATATACATGAATTTATAGACCAATCTTAAAATTAAGTAGAAATTTGGGCTTCTGTCTGATGTAAAGTCTGCATTGCTTGGTAATGAGTAAGAAATACTTTTCCACTTAAATCGTGGGTAAGTTTAGAGCGGTTGAGACGATCCATCACAGGACCTTTGACTTCAGACAAATGTAACTGAATCCCTAATTTATCTAATTCTTGATTAATTTCTTCTAAAGTTTCAAGTGCACTCAAATCAATACTACTAATGCTTGTACAATTCAAAACGACATGCTTGAGCTGTGTATTTTGACTAATTTCAGCAATAATAAATTCTTTTAAAGAGTTGGCATTTAAGAAACTTAAGCTTTCATCAATACGAACCGACACAATACTGGGTAAAGTAATCACTTGATGACGACTGATATTACGAAAATGTTCTGTACCTTGAATTTGCCCAATCACTGCTATATGCGGACGACTAATACGCCATAAAAGTAGAATAAAAGTCGAGAAAACCCCAATCATCAAACCAGTAGAAATATCTAAAAATAAAACACCAAAGAAAGTGACCCACATGGCAATACCATCGGCTTTCGAATATTTCCATGTCTCAATAAAAGGTCTGAAATCGACAAGCTTCCAAATAGAAACGATGATGGTTGCACTTAAAATTGCAAGCGGTAATTCACGGAAAGCATTAGTGAAATACATGCTCACAACAACAATGAATAACGATGATAAAATGCCTGCCATAGGTGTTTTTGCACCCGCATCGGCATTGACCACAGTGCGTGATAAACTCCCTGTAACAGGAAATGATGAGGATAAACCTGCACCAATATTGGCAAGACCAAGAGCAATAAGTTCCTGATTACTATTTAGTTTGCTGCGTTGTTGAAATGCTGTTGCCTGAGCAATAGAAATAGATTCAACAAAACTCACCATCGCAATCATTGCAGCACCAGGAAGTAGCTTAATAACAAGTTCCCAACTCCAAAATGGCATACTTAAAGGTGGAAAACCTGATGGAATTTCCCCCACAGTTTTGATGCCGTAGTCTTCTAAATGTAGAAAATGCACCATCAAAATTGAAATAAGAACTAAAAGTAAGGGGAGGGCTTTCATCCAAAAGGACAGGGTATGTTTACTAATGATTTTTTGAATAGCTGTAATTTGAGTAATTTTGGGTAACATGACCAAAAACAAAATCGCACTTAAGCCTAAAATCATTGTTGGAGTTTGAATGTAAGGGAAATATTGCCAAGCACTGACTAGAAATTCAGAAATATTATTGGTCAGTAATGGTACATCAAACAGATATTTAACCTGACTCAACGCAATGAGTACGGCAGAAGCAATGATAAAGCTTTTAATGACGGGATGGCTAATTAAACGAATCAAAAATCCGAAACGAAATAAGCCCAAAATAAAGGAAATAATACCAACCAATAATGCCAATAAACACGCTGCTTGAATATATACAGGGGAACCTGCCTCAAACATCGGATTCAATGTAGCAAAAGTCATCATTGAAATCAGGGCAACAGGTCCAATAGACAGGGTTGAACTTCCGCCAATCAATGCATAAATGATCATAGGAATAATGCTAGCGTACAATCCAGTTATTGGCGGTAAACCTGCGACCATTGCATATGCCATACCTTGCGGAACAAGCATTGCAATAACAATGAGTGCTGAAAGTAAATCTGATTTAAATTTTGATGAGCTGTAGTCCTGTAACCATCGCCATGCAGGAAACCAACGGGCGATGTTTGATGCGGATTTTGACATAAAAGGTTCTTTATCACATTTACATATATATTATGCATAAAAAGTGATAAAAAGACAGGCAAATTGCGAATGTTTACTTATGATATTTTTTTAGATTTTATTCATTTTGGGCAATATAAGTCATAAAGCTGATTGAGTACTAAAACAAGTTTTTCATCTTTAATCGAGTAAAAAATTTGTTTCCCATCACGTCGCGTATTCACAACATCACTTTTACGTAGCATCATTAATTGTTGCGAGAGTGTTGGTTGTGTAATATGGGTTAATTGTTCAATTTGCGAAACGTTAAGTTCTTCATAAGCCAAATGACATAAAATGAGTAATCGATCAGTATTTCCTAATGATTTTAAAATAGTAACGACTGAATCCGCTGCATTACGCATTGCCTCAATTTTTAGATTCTGACTCATTAAAATTTCCAAAGTGATCAACAACGATAAGTATAACGTGATTGTAAATAAAAGATAAAATTAATCTGTTATAAATTAGATATTATGACTAATTGATTTAACACAGCATTAATTATGCCTGTAGAGCAAATCAATAAAGTTTTAGAAGAATGTGCAGACAACGCCCAAGAAGTAGAAATTCAATTTATAGAGTCACAAACAAAGTTTGGTGCACAGATGCAGATTTTTAGCGTTAAGTCAATTCCAAAGAAAAATCCTTAATAACCAAATACATAATTATACCAACTTCGCATAATGTATATTATGTTAAATAGAATATCTAAGACTGTAGCCTACACAACACTGTTTGTAGCTACAGCTCAGCAACGTGAATCTCTACGATCATAATTCACGTTGCTGAGTATTCCAAGTAACATAATATAAGTTATGCAGAAATCAGACCGCTACTCGACTTGCGTATTAGTCGAGCCTACGCAAGTCTGCGTGGCTATGACCTCTATGTCTGGATACATGATGCAGATTTGGTCAATCGTTTCCCGCATATTATAGGTTGCGGGAAATTTAAATTATGACCACCGATTAAAGCTATAACTTTGTTGTGCTGGTCTATCTATATGGTGCTGTAACTTATGAATCAGCAGCTTCACATCATTAATTTTGTCATTATTAGAGCCATCATCTTCTTGAACGTAATTTAGATATTCATTTAACATTTCAACAAGTTGTTGCCAATCATTTTGACGCATAACTCCAATTGAACGTCTATATCTCATATATTTCAACCTAGCGCGTCTGTTCTTTTCATTGAGAAATAAATATTCTCAGTCCTTGCTTGCTCCTTAAGCCACTATAATTGTTAAAACCCAATCAATCATAGATTGATGGGTCTTATACAATTTTATGCGTTTAAGCAGCTCAACCTTTTAAACGACCAGCATTAATTTTTTCTTGTCTTACATCATCATATAAGCCTTTTAAAACAGGATCATTTTCGATTTTTAATAGTCTTTGCTCATGGATTTGATCATACAAATCTTGAATAGTTTTGTTCTGTTCAACGATCTCAAGTATATTAAATGCTTGATCTCCACCTTTAATATCAATAACTTGCTTGTAAATGTAAGATAAGATTCGATCTATTTGAGTTCCTTTAATTAACCACCAATCAAATTCTCCATCTGTCATTGGATTTTCAAAGTCATTAAATCTAGAATCCAAATATTTATAGTCATCAATTAGTTGTTGAAATTCTCCTTTAATTGGTTCTATATCATGGACTAATTGATTGAACTCAGTGTGGTCTGTTACTGGTTGAAATTGCTTTGACATTGATGATCTCCTTGAGAGTTTAAACAAAATGTAGTAAGTTGAACGATTAAATAAATTTAAAAAACAATAACTTATAAACATTCAAACAAGATGTAGTGACTTTGAGTGGTTTTAACTACCATTGCCTTGAGTCAAATTAGTAAATGCTGGATTAACATAGTTGTTCACTGGTACTGAATCATTGCTGTAGGATGAATTAGAGTAATTTGTTTGCTCAGTTAGTGCAGAATGCGAATGAGCCATTGTTTTATCAAGTTTTGACAATGGTATGCGATTACTATTCTTAGATAAATAACGGCAACGATCTTGAGGAATTTCAATGATGTCACCGTATGAGTTTTTAGCATAACAATCAGTATCTGACTCTATCACCATAGCAATTCTTGATAATTCCTGTTGTTCCAAATTTAAAGAATCTGATTTATTTTCTACAGTTTTTTCAGTCATTGGTATTAATGGCTTTTGAGTCGTTTTTTCTTGCTGATTCATCATGGAATTTTCACTATTTAAAATCTTATCATCCTTGAATTTTAAAAATACATAAGAAGGCAAAATAATAAAAATGAGAATTAAGATTGCAATATATTTAAAAGGAATCCCCCTTTTATGAGTATCTAATTCAGTAGAAGTATAGAAATCATACAAATGCTTCGGGAATTTCCAAATAGTTTTATTGACAGCATCTTGTCTCACTGATTTTGGAAATGAAGTATGTGCTTCTGGATATTCATATATAGTGGCTCTATACATACTAAAAACACGTCTCAGGAACAGATGACGACCAACACGACCAAGTACAAATGGTGCTAAATCATTAGGAAATTGTGTTATTAGGTAAATATCAAATCCAAATTGTCTATGCATTGCTAAAGCTCGACCGATATCCCGACATTCATCCATTTTTTTCTTATCAGGAATTAAATTTTCTTTAGCAAATGCAGGATGTTCATGGCATTCATCATAGAATACAGCAATTGGTTTATCAGCTAGATCTGGTTGATTTGTTTTAAAATGATCTAATAATCGCCAATCTTCATTCGTAGAAATATGAAGAACTCCCGGTATTTTTAAACCAATAATATTTGCATAAACAACATACCCTTTATTAAGTAGGTCGAATATTATTTCAATACATTTTAATGTCTTACCGCTTCCTGGTGTTGCAGTTATCAGTGTTAACATTCCAAGACCTTAAATTTAATAGAGTAAATTTGATTTTTTACTCGGTCGGTCGGTCGGTTCCTCCTCCTCCTCGTAAAAATCAAATTTATTTAGTTAATATAGATACATAGACAGCATTTTTAACTAGATAACGGAGATAGAATTACTTTCAACGATCTAAGATATGCCACAACTAAGACGGCTGATAAAACCGTACTTAAGAACACATCCATACCTGCTAATCCGAGAATTTGTAAGACTGCTGAAGGCAAACCTACTTTCAAGTAATCAACAGCTTGATTAATACTTTGTGTGACCAACTTATTGATAAAGAAGACACTAAATAATCCCAACCCTAAAGATGAAATTGCTTTAAATACAATGGTTCCACCGACATAGGATAAGAATCTGAACAGAAAGCCCATGTATTACTCCGCTAAGATTTCGAATAACCAATCAAGATCAAACTAGCTAAGATAAATCCACTAGCAATCACGTAATATTTAATATTGATTGCAAATTGACAGAGTGGTTCATAGGATAGTTTTAGGTCAAATGACGTAATCCCTAGACTAATTTTCTGTGAATAATCAGGTGGGCAAGAAGCATCAAATGAGATGGATAGCTGATCTAAAGCAGTAATTTTATAACCGCCGACTTCTTTTGGTGGTGGCGTATTTTCAGGGTAAACCGTGTCATCATAAATGACATCACAAATAGGCGTTGCCCAACTACAGAAATCAGGAAGAGTGCCTGCTATAGCACCAGTAGCATCTTTTATTGAACCATCTTTAGTTTGAGCTGGCGTATTAATCAGAGCAGCTTCAACTTGCTTAATTGTTTCATCAGTTTGTGATCCCGTAATATCTACCGTGTTATATAAATCTAATAATGCATCGGTTGCTTTATTACGCTGTTCTTCAGAAGGATAATATTCACTTCCTTCTATAGCAAAGGCATCATTTAAAAGAGCTTCAGCAAAGACTTCAGATTGAATAATCTCAGGTTCACTTGGAGAAGTGCTTGGTTTACCACCAATGGTATTAACCAGTTCACTTTCTGTTTTATATCCATTGGTTAGGTTCTCTTTATTTGCATAAATATTGAGAACTCCAGAAGCACTGATTAAATATGTTAGACCTGAATATGAATACAATCCTGACCAAGTATCATTGAGTTTTGAGAGAACAGAACTACCAATTACGGACCCATTTGAAGAGCAAACCCCGATGTAACACCACTCCCATTGATTTTGTTCTGCTTTTTTCGTGAATGTACCATCATCTTGATTATAGGTCATACCATAATAAGTACCTGCAAAGAGTAAGATACCAACAGCACCACCTCTTAATGCTCTACTGGATAAAGCAGACTTTAAAATAGATGGTGTAGGTCGAATAGAAGTTTTATAAATATTTCCGCCTTTTTGACCTACCACATTGATTGATCTGCTCACTTTATCAACCGAAGTTTCATAAGAGAATCCGCCAGCAGTTGAGGCATGTAAAGCAGTGCTACCAATTAGCGCAAAAGCAAAACAGCCAAACAAACGGACATAACGATTAAATAAATCCATGCTTCCACCCTACTACCTCATTAAATTAGCACCCCACCACACAATGTAATGGGGTTAGATTGGTTAACGGATGAGAGCAATCACACGTTTAATCACCCAAACTCCAGCTACTACACCAATAATGGCAATACCGACTGTTTGAAGTGTAGATGAACCACCACTAATGGCAGATGTAGCACCAGTTGCTAAATCACCATCCGCTGCAAATACAGAACCTGTCAATACAAGCGCAGTTGTTCCTGTTGCTACAGGTGTGATTTTTGGCATAAATGCCTTTTTCATTTTGGTTAAAATGTTCATAATGGATCCTCATTATTTAAGCAAGCTAATAACTTGCTTGACGATGAATACAACGACAAAGCAACCTACAATTGCGACTAACATTTGGTCGGCTTGCTGTACCGTTAAATTTGGCAAGAACGGTTTTTGTTCCTGCCATTCCAAGCACGTTTGCAAACCTGATTCATTTTGCGGTGATAAAGTTTTGCAGACGTGCATTTCTTAAATCCCTATCCATTGCATTGTTTTTGGTGCTGTTTTAGTACATTTTTATAGAAGAAATAAGCACCGCATTTATCACAGCAATAAAATAAACAACTCATTTTTGTACTTGTGGCACAAGGTCTTTTAATATCGTGACCATTGATTTACCGTTACTCACCTGCTCCATTGTTGCTTCAGCATTCAATGGAAATTTCAAAGCTTTCAACTTCTCGAAATTCGCTGATGTGCCCCAACGGATTTGTTCACCCACTTGACCAACAAAGTTGTCCCCATCCTGTAATTCAGCTTGGAAAAAGATAGTAGTAGAGTCATAAGGTTTTCCGTTGAACTCACCTTTTGAACTCTTTGCTCCAAGTACGGTAATCGTTGTTTTAAACTGCATGAGCTAATTCCTCATAAATTGGTTGATTAATACGAACGGCTTGCATTGCTGCAATTGCTGAAAATTTCAGACGTTTTGGTACTTCATCTTTGGATGATGAAAGCATGGTAAGTAATTCAGAGTCGTCATAGACTTTTCGGAACTGACGAATGTATTTACCAAATTGGCTTTTGGTAATTTCTATAGCTTTTTTCCACTCGATTTGTGATTGTTTTTTAATGATTTCGGTCTTTTCAGGCATGATGTATTGCCCTAATCTTGGTAATAAGACCTCATTAAATACAGGATAAGCACCGATAAAATATTGTGATGGCGAAAGCAACATTTCTAATTCTAAGTAACGGTCACTCGCTTTAAATTCGACTTCAATACGAACCCATTCGCTTAAAGTATCACCCTTTTCTTTACCTTTTTCATAAATTCGGCAAGATTTACCACTTTCACGAACACCGATATATAAAGTGCGTCCTTTTCCATTAGGACGCTTCCAATTACCAGCATGTCTTGAATCAGGTACTCGACCTGAAACCCAAAACATTTCTTGTGTATCCCATTGATCGGCTTCATCTAAGGTGATGTATTCCCCCTCAAAGTCATCAAAACAAATATCTACACGAGAAAGCTTTGAACCTTTAATTTGTTTTAAATACTTATAAAGTTGCTCATTCCAACCTTTACGGGCAAGTGCACATCCTGAACCATTGATTTGCACAATAATAGATTTTTGAGTATTGCCATACAAAACCATGCCTAAGTCATCCTGTAATGTGTAGGCATATTTATTGAAGTGCATGCCTTTATCACGCTTTTGACCTAGACCAAATCCAAATAACTCAAAGAGTTCTTGATCTATAACAGATTCGAGTAATTCAGTTAGAGCCTCAGCCTCAACTAAAGGGTTAAGAGCAGAATACTTTTCATGGAAACGTGATAAAGGAATACTGAAACTGACCCAATCTATACCTGCTATGCCATTGTCGACCTTTGCAGAAATTGGTACTGGAACAATGCCTTTCCCTGTAGAAATAATCTTGTGGTTATCTAAATATCTTGGAAAAGCCCATTGTTCAGATACCTGTTGTGAATCCGTAACCCC